>JBBQAM010000022.1:0-59192 GCA_038316335.1 Flavobacteriales bacterium | reverse complement strand
GGGAGACCATCATTATCGGCGACACTATGGATACCGATATTCTTGGAGGGGTCCAACTGGGATATACCACAATATTGACACTTTCCGGAGTATCCAAAAAACATACCTTAGACGATTTTCCGTTCAAACCTGATTTGGTCATTGAATCGGTAGCCCATTTGGACTTAGACCTCGCACTGCAACTTCAGTAGGCGTTACGTTGTAAAAAGACAACTATTAGCGGTTGATGTCTTCAATATGTTCCTAAGATGTACCCTAAAATTGTGCATGGCCTACAGGCTATGAAAAATAATACCATTACCACCTTTTGTCTTTTTTTCGGCACCCTTTATTTGCGATCTTTAAGATGCCCCTCTTTATAGTAAAAAAAAAGGGACCTGTAAAATAGCACTGTGATGCTCTTTTTTTTAAAAGTTATTTGCTATTTTAACCATTGTGGTGATCCAAAATTTTCTGTGTAGTTTTAACGGGGAAGATTTTGTAAAGCGCCCTAAATCAAGATTCAATGCAAAATACCAGCGAACTTTTGAATATGACCTATGACCGGATCGGACCTCATATTCATAGGACGCCCGTACTTTCCTCGCGGGGAATTGACAAAATTGCAGGGACCGAACTCCATTTTAAGTGTGAGAACTTTCAAAGAGGTGGTGCCTACAAGATGCGTGGGGCTGTCAATGCGATCTTACAGCTAACCGATTTGCAAAAAAATAAGGGCGTAGTTACACATTCTTCGGGCAATTTTGCCCAGGCACTTTCCCTGGCGGCAAAACGAATTGGGATAAAAGCTTATATCGTCATGCCCTCCACGGCTCCCAAGGTTAAAAAAGACGCCGTTTTGGAATATGGTGGGAATGTTATAGAATGTGAGCCAACACTCGAGGCAAGGAATGCCGCTTCCAGGAAGATAGAAATGGGTACAGGTGCCACGTTTATACACCCTTCTAACGATGAACATGTGATTCTAGGGCAGGGAACCGCATGTATGGAACTATTGGAGGATTGCCCAAATCTAAATGTTGTAGTGGCCCCGGTCGGTGGTGGCGGACTCCTCGCCGGAACTGCATTGGCGGCCTTTTATTTTGGTAAGGAGTGCAAAGTGATCGGTGCGGAGCCTATCGAAGCAGATGATGCCTATCGATCCCTTCAAAGTGGGAAAATTGAATCGAACGAAACCGCTAATACCATTGCCGACGGACTTAGGACCCAATTGGGCGACAAAAATTTCCCCATCATACAGAAATATGTCGACGGTATCATCCGGGTTACCGAAGCTGAAATCGTGGCGGCGATGCGATTGGTATGGGAACGCATGAAAATTATTATTGAACCTTCTAGTGCGGTGGCATTGGCAGCGGTCTTGACCGAAAAAGATAAATTTCAAAACAAGAAGGTGGGTATCATTATTTCGGGGGGAAACGTCGATCTGCAAAACCTTCCTTTTTAAGGTTACATCACGTATGATTCTAGAGAAGTACTATGATGAATATTTATAAAAGTAGCGCTACCCTGGTAGTATTCATGGCTTTTTTGCTGGGAATGGCAGTTACATCCTGTAAAAATGGCAATCCCGACCATGCCCAACACCCTAAGAATACCTGGAGGGATTCGCTTTTAACGTATAAGACGTACACTCCAGAACCTACAGACCTGATTATTTCAAGGGCTGATTATAAGAACAAGTTGTATGGGTTTTGGTTGGCAGAATGCATTGCTAATTGGACAGGCTTGATTACCGAAATGGATAAATTAGGAGGCGATGGCAAAGACGGAAAAGGGGCCGGATTTTATACCCGTGCCGACTGGGGCAAAGCAGACCAGCCCAATATATGGGGTTCTAATAGATATTCGAAAACCATCGACTTTATTTTTGCAGAACAAGATAGTATCTGGGGAGCCGATGACGATACCGATATCGAATACATCTATCAGAACCTCTTATATGCTGACAAGACGAGTATTTTGACAGGGGAGCAAATTCGGGATGGTTGGATGCGACATATCAAAAAAGAGGAAGAGAATTTTCTGTGGGTCTCGAACCAGACCGCATATGATCTGATGCAAAAGGGCTTGGTACCACCAGAAACCAGTAGTCCTGATGTAAACCCGAATTATGAAATGATCGATGCCCAGCTGACCACTGAGATTTTTGGGTTTTTTGCCCCAACTCGGCCCGATATTGCCTTGAAAATGGCCAATTTGCCCATACGCACCGTAGCGCGTGAAAATGCACAATGGATATCGGAGTTTAACGTAATCATGTATTCCTTGGCGCCACTGGCCGATCCATCAAGGTCGATGAAGGAAAACCTAATATGGATGGCATCAGAGGCACGAAAGCGGTTGCCCGAAACGTCGTATGCCGCCAAGATGTACGATTTTGTAAAGGCACACTATGCGTCAGGGGCGACCTGGGAGGAAGCACGGGATGCACTCTACGAAAAATACCAGGTACGACAGGAAGACGGGTATGAATGGGCCACCAAGGAGAAGGAATGTCACGGTTGTTTTGCTGCGGGAATCAATTTTGGCGCCAGCATTGTGAGTTTATTGTACGGAGGAGGCGATTTAAAGGAAACCATTAAAATCGGGGCCTTGTCGGGATGGGATTCTGATAACCCGACCGCCACATGGGGAGGTTTATTGGGTTTTATGCTTGGCAAGGAAGGTGTAGAAAAGGCGTTTGGCCATAAATTCGCCGAAAAATTCAACATCCATAGAACCCGAATTGGTTTTCCGAATAACGGCATTGATACCTTCGACCATATGGCTGAAATGGGTATCTATGTGACCGATAGGGTCGTACAGGAACAAATGGGTGGTGGTATCGATCTAACCACGAATGTTTGGTACGTACCTGTTCACAAACTACAAATCGTTCCTGGAGAATAAACTGTCCGATATATTCGTACCAACCTCAGAACGAAATTCGTCTTATGCCTGCTTGTAATCGGCATCGGCCGATAACTGATGGAACAGGTAGGATATGTACCCTCGTTGAATAGTTGTTTTCTTCGTTAAACCTCTTCTTCAAATGAACCCCAAAATTCTATGAACGGTCTCTTTTTAGGATGATCGGGTTTTGAAATACACTTTAACGTCAGTGTTGTTGCCTTCGGCTGAAAGTCTGGAGGATTTTAAATGATCGTCCGAATTTTACCCTTTAATAACATACAAAACCCCCTTATATGAAGACAATTTTACTACTAAAGGAAATTTACCGAGAAGGCTTTAGAAATCTGGGCAGCTACTTGATCCGGAATTATTTTAAAGCGTTCGCCTGGTTCAGTTTCGCAATGTTGCTCGTGGTCCTATATGCTTTTGTTTTTAGGCTGTTTACAGGGTTTGCTTTTGACTAATAACCTGGTTTAGACGTTCATCGTTTGAATGTAATATATTGCTTATGGGAAACACTTTTTTTGAGCGTATAAGACGGTTTGGAAGTGCACTTGCCATGGAATATGAAAGGGTGCTCATAGGGCTCTATTTTATGTCAGCCCTCGTTTTTCTCTATGCCTGGCTGCAGTAAATCGTTTTTACCAAGGATGCCACAGGATTAAGAATTTGGAGCCATGATGTAAGGCATCTTAGGCGCTAGTCGCTTCTTTCCGCCTTTTCTTTGGGTTGCGGCAGCCGTAACTATAGCGATCTAACATACATATCGATAGGTTCATATTTATATATGGATTATTTCCAAAATTTTGGAAATAATCCATATATTAGCATACATTTTGTATGCAATGAACAAAACCATTTTACATCTAGATCTAGATACTTTTTTTGTCTCCGTAGAACGGCGTCTTGATAGCCGTTTGCGAAATAAGCCGATCCTTGTCGGGGGCCTGAGCGATCGAGGTGTTGTGGCGGCGTGTAGTTATGAGACCCGGGGATATGGGGTGCATTCTGGGATGCCCATGAAAATGGCCAGGGAATTATGTCCCGAGGCCATCACCATCAAAGGCAATGCGGGCACTTATAGCAAACACTCCGATATCGTTACCGAAATCATCAAGGAACATGTTCCGCTTTTTGAGAAATCGAGTATCGATGAGTTTTATGCCGACCTAACGGGAATGGATCGTTTTTTCGGTTCCTATAAATATGCATCGGAGCTACGGCAGCGGATCATCAAGGAGACCGGGCTGCCCATTTCATTTGGGCTATCAGGAAATAAAGTGGTTTCAAAAGTGGCCACCAACGAGGCCAAGCCCAACAATCAATTAAAAATCGACTATGGCCTGGAAAAGCCTTTTCTGGCGCCTTTATCCATCAAGAAAATACCCATGGTGGGTGATAAGACCTATCAGACCCTTCGAAATTTGGGACTTCGGCAAGTGCGTACCGTTCAGGAAATGCCCTTGGACGTAATGCAGCGGGTGCTAGGCAAAAACGGAGGGGTCATCTGGAAGCGTGCCAATGGTATGGACAATACACCCGTAATCCCTTTTTGTGAACGAAAATCAATTTCTACCGAGCGCACCTTCGACAAGGATACGATCGATGTGGCAAAGCTCAAAGGCATCTTGATTGCCATGACCGAGAATTTGGCCTACCAGTTACGCCGGGGCGAAAAACTCACCGCCTGTATCACAGTCAAAATTCGGTATTCCGATTTCAACACCTATTCCAAGCAATTGAATATCCCGTATACCAGTGCCGACCATATTTTGATTCCAAAGATTTTAGAGCTGTTCAACACCTTGTATAATAGAAGATTACTGGTAAGGCTCGTAGGTATTCGGTTCAGTCACCTGGTATCGGGCAATTACCAGATCAACCTATTCGACGATACCGAAGAAATAGTGAACCTGTACCATGCCATGGACCATATTCGAAAAAGATATGGAGACAAAAGCGTACTTCGCGCCTCAGGTTTGGGGGCAAAGACGATCGGGCGAATGGTCAACCCCTTCAATGGGCAGCCACCCATCATATTGGCACATCGAAAACAATGATAAAATCCATCCCGATAGCTATCGGGATGGATTTTGGCACTTGTACCATGTATTTAAACTGTCACACATACTACAGCCTTCGTTACGGTACCTTTTCCGAAACCGAACTCTTGCAATTGGCGCAGGAGAACCAGGTGACCCAACTCGTATTGACCGATATCAACAATACGTCGGCCGGCCTAAATTTTGTCAGGAAAGCGGCACATTATGGCATTAGGCCTATTTTGGGCATCGATTTCAGAAACGGGGTGGATCCCTGTTATGTGGGCATCGCCAAGAACAATGCAGGCTATCAGGAACTGAATGTATTTTTATCAGAGCATCTGCATCATGAAAAACGACTCCCCGCCCTCGCCCCCGATTTTGAGAATGCCTATATCGTTTATCCTTTTGAAAAAGTATTGCTCAACGATCAAAAAAAATTTGCAGGCAATGAATTTATTGGCATATCCATTGCCGATCTGCGGCGGTTGCCTTTTTCCAGATTGGTGGAATTGAAGGAGAAATTGGTCGTGCAGCAGCCCGTTACTTTTCGCAACAAACGCGACTTCAATGCCCACCGCTTATTGCGCGCCATTGCCAATAATGTCTTGTTGAGTAAATTAGAGAAGACCGAGGAGGCCTGCGAGGACGAGAAGATGTTTCCTATAAAAAATTTGGCGGCCGCCTTTTCGGAATATAGCTTTATTCTCGAGAACACTGAGCGGTTGATGAACGCATGCAGCATCAAGTTTGATTTTTCGGAAGGCCGGCACCCCCAAAACCTGAAGACCTATCTAGGGGCCAAGGAAGAAGATGAGGCCCTGTTGGAAAGGCTGTGTCAAGAGGGCTTGCCCTATCGGTATCCCGATGGTGGGGATGGGGTACTCGAACGCATGCAAAAAGAACTGCAACTCATCAAGGGAATGGGCTTCGTTTCGTATTTTCTGATTAATTGGGATATCATTTCCTATGCCCGAAAACGAAATTTTTTCTATGTAGGTAGGGGCAGTGGGGCCAATAGTATTGTGGCCTATCTGTTGCGCATTACCGATGTGGATCCCATGGAACTGGACCTTTATTTTGAACGATTCATGAATCTTTATAGGGCCAATCCGCCCGATTTTGATATTGATTTTTCATGGAAGGACCGGGAAGAAATGACCCAATATATTTTTGATCGATTTCAGAATGTGGCCCTTTTGGGGACCTATGTTACATTCAAGGAAAAAGGGGTCGTACGTGAATTGGGAAAAGTCTTCGGCCTCCCCAAAAGCGAAATCGATTCCCTCTCTGAAGGAAGGCACCTATCCCGCCTGCAGGAAGGGCAGGTGTCGCAACTTGATGAGGTTTCCCATTTGGTATTAAAATATGGGCAATTGATTCAGAACATGCCCAACTATCTGAGTATTCATGCGGGAGGTATCTTGATCAGTGAACGGCCCATACATTATTTTTCGGCTACGCACCTGCCGCCCAAGGGCTTTGCCACTACCATGTTCGATATGGTCATTGCCGAGGATGTAGGTCTTTACAAATTCGATATTTTGGCGCAACGGGGGCTGGCAAAAATTAAGGAGACCATAGAAATCGTAGGGTACAATCAGCCTGAAAAGGCAGACACTTTTGATATTCACGACATCCTAAAGTTCAAAAAAGACCCTGTAATCAACAATCTTATAAGAACGGCACAATGCATGGGCTGTTTTTACGTGGAGTCACCCGCCATGCGGATGCTGCTAAAAAAACTGGAAGTAGACACGTATCTGGGATTGGTCGCGGCGAGTTCTATCATACGCCCCGGGGTGGCCAAAAGTGGGATGATGCGTGAATACATCCTTCGTCATCGAAACCCGGGTAGGGCAGCCGAAAGGGCACACCCTGTCATGTTGAGCATTATGCCCGATACCTACGGGGTCATGGTCTACCAGGAAGATGTTATCAAAGTAGCCCACCATTTCGCCGGTCTCAGTTTGGGCGAATCCGATGTACTACGAAGGGGCATGAGCGGGAAGTTCCGTTCCCGCGAGGAGTTTCAAAAAGTACAGGAGAAGTTTGTCGATAATTGCCGGAAAATGGGGTACGAGGAAAAGCTTATTACCGAGATTTGGGACCAAATCGCCAGTTTTGCCGGCTATGCCTTTGCAAAAGGACATTCGGCTTCCTATGCCGTGGAAAGTTATCAGACCTTGTTTTTGCGGGCCTACTATCCGTTGGAATATATGGTGGGGGTACTCAATAATGGCGGCGGATTTTATAGAGCGGAGTTTTATATCCACGAGGCCCGCATGTTGGGGGCCCGCATTCACGCTCCTTGCATCAATCAAAGTCGCAATGCCAATGTTATTTATAAAAAGGATATCTTCCTGGGCTTTGGGTATCTGCGGGATTTGGAGGCCCGTGTAGCCGAACGTATCCTAAAAGAGCGCCTTCTCAAGGGAAGCTTTACTTCCTTGGAGGACTTTCTTGACAGGGTCTTTATTTCCATAGAACAAGTAAGCATCCTAATCCGTATCGACGCCTTTCGGTTTACCGGGATCAACAAACATCAATTGTTATGGAAGGCCCATCTATTTTTGAATAAGAATGTAAAAATCGACCACCCAAAATTATTTCCGCCCAAACACCAAGACTTTAAGATCCCACAATTGCATACCAACGATCTTGAAACGGCCTTTACCCAATTGGAACTCTTGGGCTTTTGTCTGTGTAGTCCGTTCGAGCTATTGGCAGAGCCCCCTAAAAATACACACGGAAGCAAGGATTTAGAACGGTATCTCAACCATCATATCGATCTGTATGGGTATCTGGTTACGGTCAAGAATGCCAGTACCCATGATGGGAAACGAATGCACTTTGCCACGTTGGTGGATCAGCATGGCGAGGTATTCGACACCGTACTTTTTCCACCGGTAGCCGTCCACTATTATTTTCGGGGCAGGGGTATTTATCGCTTTTATGGGAAGGTAGTCAGCGAATTCGGATTTTTGAGCATTGAGGTCATCAAGATGAAAAAACAAGACTATGTGCAGGATCCCAGATATGCCGATATGAAGACCAGTACGAAACTTTTGAAACAGCGGGAAGACGGCAAAATAGATGCTGTTGATACTGGGCATTCCCAAGAAATGTGAAGGAAGCCTTTACACGCCCAAGGTTCCTAAATTCCATATAGTATCGTAAAGGACTTTCATGAACTAAAAATATCCTTAAATTAGGTGCATGGAGGAATTTAGATGGATATTCCAGTTTTTTGGTCGATTGCATCCCATGATCGTGCATTTTCCGATAGGTTTGTTGGTTGTAGGTTTCATCTTCGAACTGACCACCATTGGTAAAAGGCGGCAAGGGCTACGACAAGGTATAAATTGGATGATCTACATCGGGGCTGGTGCTGCCATAATCGGAGCCATTATGGGCTGGTTGCTGCGAACCAACGACGATTATTCGGGAGCATTAGTAGATTTACATCAGTACATGGGGATTGCCACGGGCCTGATGTCGGGTCTTACGGCCTTTCTACTGATGCGGAAAATTAAAAACAAAGCGTACAGCTATGTCCCATATCGCATCAGTCTGACGCTTACTGTCGGCTGCCTTATCGGCGCTGGATATTTAGGGGCCGATATTACCCATGGCGAAGATTTTCTTACCAGCGTACTGCCTGGAAACACTTCTCAAGGTGCCGATGAAAAGGCCGCCATATTATTTGCCGAATTAATCCAATTAGATTCACTCACAATAGCAAACAAAGACGAACTGAACCTCGAAGTGCGAAAAATATTTGCCCATAATTGTTATCAATGTCATAGTGAGAACAAGAAAAAAGGGGATTTGGTGCTCGAAAACAAGGCCGGGGTATATAAAGGAGGGAAAGGAGGCTCCATTCTCGTTATCGGGAAACCCGGGGAAAGTGAATTGTATCGCAGAATTACGTTGTCTCCCAAAGATGAGGATGTCATGCCGAAAAAAGGAAAAGTATTGAAGGAGAACGAAGTCGCGCTGATTCGATTATGGATCGAAAACGGTGCCCATTGGTCTGACCAAGCCCTGAAATTATTTCCGGAAGCCCCCTTGGCACTTTCAAAACCAGATCTGCCAGGGAACAGTACCGAAAGGCATCCCGTTGATCGATTGATCAATGCATATTTTGAAAGGAATGCGATCGAATGGCCCGAAGTGGTCGACGATAGAACGTTTATGCGGCGGGTTTACCTCGATATCATCGGGCTGCTTCCTGAACCAACGGATATCGACCAATTTGTTTTGGATCCAAACCCTAAAAAGAGAGCTGACCTGATCGATGTATTGTTGGCAGATACAAGTAATTATACCGAACATTGGCTGAGCTTCTGGAATGATCTCCTCCGAAACGATTACACGGGCACCGGTTTTATAACCGGCGGAAGAAAACAGATCACGAATTGGCTCTATACATCCCTAAAGGAGAATAAGCCCTACGACCTAATGGTCAAGGAATTGGTCAATCCCACCGAGGATTCCGAAGGGTTTATTAAGGGCATAGCATGGCGTGGGGTGGTCAATTCAAGCCAGCGCACCGAAATGCAGGCGGCCCAGAATATTGGGCAATCCTTATTGGGTACCAATGTGAAATGCGCCTCCTGTCATAATAGTTTTGTGAGCAACATGACGTTGGTGCAGTCCTATGGTTTTGCAGCTATTTTTGCCGATACGGTCCTTGAACTGAATCGGTGTGACAAGCCCTTGGGAATATGGGCAAAGGCAGATTTTCTGTACCCGGAATTGGGATCCATTGCCGCTGATAGTAAAAAAGAACGATTGTCGAAACTTTCAGAGGTACTGGTAGCACCTGAAAATGGCAGGTTGTATCGTACGATTGTTAATCGGTACTGGCAGCGGCTCATGGGGCGGGGTATTGTCGAACCGGTGGATGAAATGGACAATACCCCCTGGGATGGCACGCTGCTCGACTGGTTGGCAGCCGATTTTTTAGATTCGGGATCTGACTTAAAACAGCTGTTGAAAATGATCATGACCTCCAAGGCCTACCAACTGCCTACCGTAGGGTATCACAGTGCGATAGAAATTAAAAATGAATTCGTTTTCCATGGCCCGACGGTTAGACGCCTGAGCGCCGAGGAATTTTCAGATGCAGTAAGTCAAGTGATTTCACCAATGTACGCCGCCGTATCCTATAGTCCCAATGGCGCGCAGCTTGACGCGACACGTATATGGCATCGTGAAACAAAATTTGAACGCGACGTGCTGCCTGAACCGGGCAAGCGCTATTTCAGAAGAACTTTCAGCTTACCTAATAAACCGATTCAAAGTGCCAAAGTGCTGATTTCGGTCGATCATTCGTACGTACTTTATCTCAATGGCAAAAAAATATCGGAAGGCGATGATTGGACAAAAGTCGATACATTGGAAGTCTCGAAATCACTTGCCGCTGGAAAAAACTGCATTGCCATCGAAGGGGTCAATGAGGGATCTATTGCGAATCCTGCGGGAATATCCTTTGCCATGAAGATTGATTATGGCAATGAAAATCGAATCGCACTAAACGCTGATACGAAATGGAAAAGCACGGCCGTAGCACCGAAGGAAGAATGGGTGACTATCGATTTCAATGATGCGGATTGGCCCCCAGTGCGGGATTATGGGATTGCGAATTGGGGTAATTTGGTACGCTTTACATTTGATGCGCCGACGGGAAAATTTGCACGGGCAAGCCTTGTTAGGCAGCATCCATTTATGAAGTCCCTTGGCCGGCCCAGCCGGGAGAATGTGACCACAAAAAGAGATGATCAGGCTACTTTATTGCAGGCATTGGAGTTGACGAATGGCCCATTCTTCAACCAGGTTTTGGGCAAAGGGGCCGAGGCATGGCTTGAACGCTATGGCGCCAACGGAGAGCGGATTGTAGAGGAACTCTATCAAAGATCATTGGGGAGGAAACCGACCTTACCGGAAAAGACGGCGATGTTAGGTATCTTGGGGGATCGACCTGAAAAGGACGCCTTACAAGATGTATTCTGGGCGACGTTAAATTTACCTGAATTTCAATTTATCAATTGAGTGACACAGTATGGATACAGAAAACCAACGAAGGGATTTTATTAAAAAAATGACAGCGGCAAGTCTTGTGGCTTCTGCATCGACCATACCATTGGCCAGCTTTCTGAGCTCCTGCACAACAGGGTCCCCAAAAATTCCTGCTACGGCCGATACCGTCATTTTACTTTGGATGGCAGGTGGCATGGCACATACCGAAACCTTTGACCCGAAGGCCTATGTACCTTATAAAAAGGGTGTCGAGAGCAAACGTGTATTGAGCACGTTCCCAAAAGTACCCACGGTCGTCGACGGACTTGATTTTTCGCAAGGGTTGGGGTCCATTGGTGGCATCATGGATCGGGGCGCTATCATACATTCCTACAAATCGGCCGACCTTGGCCACATTTTGCATACACGGCATCAATACCATTGGCATACCTGTTATGAGCCACCACAGTCGGTGCAAGCCCCACATATTGGGGCATGGATTGCCAAGGAACTGGGGCCGGCAAATCCGGTTATACCACCATTTATTGCTATGGGACAACGGTTTACCGTAGGGGAGGCCGAAGAATTGAAGGCTTTTCATTCGGCCGGTTTTTTGGGTAGTGAATTCGGGCCGTTCCTGATTCCCGACCCTTCCGATGGGTTGGACAGTGTTCGGCCACCACAGGGGATGTCACTTAAAAGGTTTGAGGCCCGATATAAATTATTTAAGGAATTGGCTTCCAAGAACAAGCTTATGGAAGCAGGAAGTGATTATCAAAGGGAATCCTTGATGCGTTCTATGGAGCAATCGTACCGATTGTTGAACTCTCCCGAAGCAAAGGTCTTTGATATATCACAAGAACCTAAGGAAGTATATGACACCTATAATACCGGTAGATTTGGCTTGGGCTGTCTTCTGGCGAAGCGGCTGGCAATGAACGGGGGTAGATTCATAAGTGTCTCTACTGAATATGAGCCTTTTTTGGGATGGGACACCCACGAAAATGGCCACCTCCGCACCGTAAAAATGAAAGAATTGATCGATCGGCCCATAGCCCAATTGATTAAGGATTTAGAGGAAACAGGGCATCTAGATAGAACGTTGATTATCCTGGCCAGTGAATTCAGTCGGGATGCCATTATGGAAGGACGTCCAGGCGAATTGGTGCAAGACCAAGTGGATCAACCCGATATCATTGAGAATGAAAAATTTTATGGAATGCACCGGCATTTTACCGATGGAAGTTCGATACTTATGTGGGGCGGAGGCATTAAAAAAGGATTGGTCTATGGCAAAACGGCCGATGAAAGGCCCTGTGCCTCGATTGAAAACCCCGTGGTCATAGATCAAGTGCATCAGACCATTTACCATGCATTGGGCATACCTCCTGAAACGTATTATACCATTGAAGGAAGACCTTTTTATACAACACCGGATGGATTGGGGAAACCGGTGATGGAGTTGTTTGGATAAACCAAGGGTGCGAACTGTCCACCCCTAACCAAAATTAGATAGAGATGAAAATAGCCATGTTGGGTTCGGGATTTATTGCCCGCTTTTATGCCGAGTCATTGCACGCTCAGAGAAGAAAGGATAGATTGGTAACGGTTTATTCGCGGGATATTAATCACGCTAAACGCCTTGCCGACGACTATGGGGTGGCACATCATACCGATTCAATGTACGAGGCCATCGACCATGCTGAGGTTGATGTCGTACTTATCGCCTTGCCCAACGACTTGCATGAACTGGCAGTTGAACAATGCGCCTTGGCCAAAAAGCACGTAATCTGTACGAAGCCTTTAGGTCGAAATGCACAAGAAGCGAAACGTATGCTCGATTCTATTGAGACCGCTGGAATATTCGGTGGATATCTTGAAGATCTATGTTATACTCCCAAATTTTTAAAATCGCTTGAAAGTATACGCCATGGATCCATAGGAAGGGTTCTTTGGGCAAAGTCACGGGAAACCCATCCCGGACCCCATAGTGATTGGTTTTGGGACAAGGAAAAATCAGGGGGTGGAGCCATTATCGATCTCGGATGCCATTGCGTTGAGATCAGCAGAAATTTTATTGGCAAGAACATCAGACCCTTGGAGGTCATGTGCTGGGCCGATACTCAAGTTCATCCCATTGAGGCCGAAGATCATGCAATCGGTCTCGTAAAATACGCCAATGGTGCTATTGGCCAGTTCGAAGTAAGTTGGGCCTTTCGAGGAGGAATGGATCTAAGGGATGAGGTCATGGGTACCGAAGGAACCATTTGGATCAACAGTTTCCTGCGTACTGGTTTTGAAATGTTCACGACAGGGATGGGAAACGAGTATGTTGCCGAAAAGGCCGAGGTGAACAAGGGGTGGCTTTTTCCGGTCGGTGATGAGGCCCACGAACTAGGGTACCCGAATATGTTTACCGATATGTTCGCTGCCATTGAGGAAAAACGTGCGCCTCAGGAAACTTTTTATGATGGGTACGTGGTCAATGCCATTTTAGATGCCGCCTTTACATCGGCCAAAACCAAATTATGGGAACCGGTGCTCCTAGAGGATTGGCGAGGCGACGAAATGACATCTTTGCAAAATGAAGCGACGAGCTATGATGCAGACCATTATCTAATCAAAGAGGAAATATTGCCCGATGGGGATACCAAGGTTATTTTAAAGAACAAGGTAACCGGAAAAGTGTCGCAAAGAATCGTTCGTTAGGATTTTAGTTTTTCAATGGTCTTATCACTTTCCGCAGATACCCAATCTGATGCGGATTCATTTTCGAATCCTTTTAAGGCAGATTCCTTAATAGCGTCATCGCCGACTTTTACCAGCGGGGTGTAACTGGCATGTTGCCCTTCTTTATAGGGGTTGTTCCTTGCTGCGTTATAGCAACTAATCAGTGACCATCGCGCGTGCTCCGAACGATTTTGATCAGAGCGGTGCAGGATATTACTATCAAAGAACATGGCATCCCCAGGTTCCATTTCACAATATATTAGGGGAAAATGCTTCAAGGCTTCGTTCACGCGTTCCATATCGGCACCTGCCTGGTCTCCTTTCAGTGCATGGTCTACCCGGCCCATGGCCTGAGAGCCTTTCAATACCTGCAGACAACCGTTTTCCTTCGTGGCCCTATCTACTGCAATGGTAACACTGGTAAGCAGAGGCTGTAATAAGCCGAAATTATACCAATATCCATAATCTTGATGCCAGGTCCAGGCCCCGCCGACCTTTGCATCTTTTAAGATCATTTTAGAATGGTAATGATATACTTCGCCTCCTAGCAATGCTTCGGCAACTTCTACAATACGGGCACTTCTTGCAAACAACCCATAGATGTTGTTTCCAGGATGGTTCCAGATCGATAACCGTACAGTGCCACCTTCCCCGTCGGCCCGACCGTACGAACGGCGGTCTAACTCCCGGTCTTGCATCGCAGCTTCCTTTAAAAGGCCGATTTCCTCTTTATCGAATAAGTTTTTGAGCAATAGGTACCCATCTTCTTGGTACATTTTGAGCTGTTTCTTTGTCAACATGATTCTAGTGGTTGTTAGCCTATTTTTAGTACGGTTTGAATTTTATTGAATGTGGGGATAAAGTACTTAAAATTAACAAATAAAATCGCTTCAATGGGTATTTATAAACTTCTTATTACACACTCACGTGCATTGGGCCTGGGCCCCAAAGTATATGTGCATCATAGCTTTTTCAGTCGAATATTGCGGTACTCTACTTTCATGGGAGGGCCTACATGCACTTGCATACCCATTCTTCCGGAATCGCTTCGGTTGATACTGTCATTATCGATAACCTCACTCATCAAAACGCCATTAATAAAGTGTTGAAGATGATTGCCGCTTATAATAAGATGTACTTCGTTCCAGTCTCCAGGATGTATTTTAGCCCGCAAAGAATCGGCATTTCCAAGAGAGTCCAAAACCGTTCTACTTTGCCAGGCATTGTTCATGATGTTGGCATAAAGGGAACCTGGAGTGCCGGGGTTGACCTGTGATGAAATTTCGACCTTTTCACCTCTATAGGCTAGGGTAGTGCGTTTTCGCTCTTCATAATTTTGACCTGTATACCGATTTTTTCCATCAATATCGGCTTGGTACCCCCGTAAGGCAAAGGGAATGGTATCTAATAATTCACTGCGATAGTTGATGCCACTGTTCCCATCTTCGGTAATTCGAAAGTCCATTTTTAATTCAAAATCTTCTGGAACTTCGCCGGTGTAGATGACAAAAGTATTGGTCTTTAGGAGATTGTGCGGGGTAATTTCGCCGACCAGATTTCCATTTTCTGCGCGCCAATAACTTGTATTCCCTTCCCAATTTTGTAAAGTCTCCCCATCAAAAATAGGCTTGAATCCTGTTTCTTCGGCAACAGCATCCTGAGTATTCTGAACTTTTTCACGACATGCCACCATGCTGCAAGCAAGTGCGAGAATAATGAGAATTCGGTTGCGCATTCCTATTGGGTTGACCTGGATGGGATGCATGGGCGATGGTTTTGTTTATATTGAGTATGATTAAAAGTAACAAATTAATTTAAAAATAAACTATTGACCCGCTTCGAATACATATGGGTGCTTCTGGTAAGCGCATTTTTGGGAATCCGCTGTGACGTGTTGTGGCCTTCTTAGCCAATTAACTGTATCTTTAGGCATGCAACAAAAATTTCGTAGAAATGTTTCAATCCGGGGAAATCAGGACTTTACCGGGCTCGAAATTAAAGATCCGATACGCACTGCGGCGGGACTTTTAGGCGTCAAGGAGGCAATTCGGCATGGATTTAAAGAGATGGGGATTGTTAGGTCAATGCGTGCTTTGCTCGAGATGAACCAGCAAGAAGGTTTTGACTGCCCAAGTTGCGCTTGGCCCGATCCGGAGAAACCCTCCAAAATTGGCGAATATTGCGAAAATGGGGCGAAAGCCCTGGCCGACGAGGCCACGACCGATCAAATTGGCTCCGATTTTTTCAGCAGGCATTCAATCGAGGAACTTTCCTTACTCACCGACTACGAACTCAATAAATTCGGGCGGTTGGTGACACCCCTGGTTTTAAGGTCAGATAGCCTTTTTTACGAGCCGATTTCATGGCCGGAGGCCTACGAACTGATTGCACATGAATTACGGCAATTAGGTTCTCCGAACGAGGCTATTTTTTATACTTCGGGGCGTTCTAGTAACGAGGCAGCCTTTTTATATGGAATTTTCGCACGCGCCTTTGGAACCAATAACATGCCTGATTGTTCGAATATGTGTCATGAAAGTAGCGGAGTCGCCTTGGGCGAAACCTTGGGTATTGGGAAAGGTTCGGTAACCTTGGAAGATTTCTACGGGGCAGAGGTAATTATCGTGGCCGGACAAAATCCTGGGACCAACCATCCTCGAATGCTATCGGCCTTGCAAAAATGTAAGGAAAACGGTGGCAAGATCATTAGCATCAATCCGCTCGAGGAAACAGGGCTGGTAAATTTTAAAAACCCCCAAGAGTTCAATGGATGGATAGGCTCGGGCGATAGTTTGGCCGATCTTCATGTGCCGATAAAGATCAATCAGGATATTGCTTTGGTCAAATTACTTATCAAGAAATTGGCTAATCTGGACGCCATCGATGACTCGGTCTTCGATCATGAATTCATATCGAAATATACCGAGGGCTATAAGGGCCTGATGGAGGATCTTACAACCTATGAAGAACAAGAATTGTTGGCTTCGTGCGGTGTCGACGAAGACAAGATCGAAGCAGCGGTACAGATTCTATCGCAACGATCAAAAATCATTATTTGTTGGGCCATGGGCCTGACGCAACATAAGAACGGGGTTGAAAATATTCGAGAGTATGTCAATCTTCTGTTGCTAAAAGGAGCCTTGGGGAAACCGCATGCAGGCACATGTCCTGTTCGTGGCCATAGCAATGTCCAAGGCGACCGAAGTGTAGGCATTATGCACTTTGTAGATACGGCAATGAACAACAGGATCGAAAAACACCTAGGCTTTAAACCACCCACTGAAGAGGGGGTTGACACGGTAGGATGCATACAGGCCATGCATGAAGGGAAGGCAAAAGTATTTATGGCCTTGGGAGGTAATTTTCTAATGGCGGCCTCTGACACGGAATACACCGCCGAAGCCCTTCAAAGGTGTAATCTTACCATACAGATCAGTACCAAGTTAAACCGATCTCATCTGGTTACCGGAAAAACGGCGCTGATATTGCCTACCCTCGGACGTTCGGAAAAAGATATGAAAGCGGGTCGGCGGCGGTATATTACCGTCGAAAACAGCATGGGAAGGGTGCGACAATCGAAAGGTTTGCTAAAACCGGCTTCCGAGGCCTTAAAAAGTGAACCTGAACTCATTGCCGAAATTGCGGATACGTATTTTAAGGGGGACCATTCGGTCGATTGGAAATCCTTAGGGGAGGATTATGGTCTGATTCGCAACTTCATCGATTTGGTCGCCAAGGGTTTTGAGCGCACCGATGAACGATCAAAAGGCGCCGGGTATTATTTGCCAAACAATGTGCGTTCACTTGACTTTAGTGGGTTGCCGAATGGAAAAGCCCGTATTACCTTGAACAAAGTGCCAATGCATCACCTCAAGGAAGACGAACTAATGTTGATGACCATCCGATCACACGATCAATTCAATACGACCATCTACGGTTTGGACGATCGGTACCGAGGGGTTTACAATGAGCGCAGAGTGCTGTTTATGAATAAAGAGGATATGGATAAAAGGGGATTGCAAAAAAAGGACGTTGTGAATATAACAAGCCGTTATGACGGCATTGAACGAACGGCCTATAATTTTTTGGTCGTACCCTATTGCATTCCTACAAAAAACTTGGCGGCCTATTTTCCGGAGACCAATGTCTTGGTACCGCATAATCACTATGCGGATCGAAGTAAAACCCCCATTAGCAAATCGATCAAGGTCACGGTAGTACGATCTACCTGATCATCATAAAACAAAGGCACGCTTGATGCCATAGAAGGTAAAAGGGATGGCTTGTCGAGTTCTTCTTGCCTCCCTATAAGTTCAAAAAATAAAGTAGTGGGACCGAAGTAAACTAAAAAGAGCCCTATCGTTTATGACAAGACTCTTTTACGAGAACACTATATGAAAATGAAAAATTTTATTTCTTTTTAATTACATGCTAAACTTAGGCACAGAAATTGACAGAACCAATTAAATGATGTGAATGCTTTGATTTTTGTTGTGAGAAGTACGAATTCTGTTTTTTGGAGGCCAAATTTTCAGATCCAACATACTTCTTTCATTTTTTCGGCGTTCTAATTAGAGACAAGCAAGCGCGTAACACACTAACTTGAAATGAATCGAATAACCACCATACTGCTAGTATCCCTTTTATTAGTCTCGTGTTCGAAGGACAATGATGATATTATTAATGTCGAACTAGAAGGAAAATGGATCCTTACCGATGCGGCTTGCTTCTGTGGTTTTGAACCGAACTCTGATTTTGGCGATCACCAAATCACGTTCTATGGTAGTATCTTGACGGTAATGAATGCTGGCCAAACCCAATTTTTGGTCGGTGATTCAGGAAGTTATGTGGTGAATGGCAACCAGATTATCTTGCAGAATGGTGCCCGATTTACCTATGTCGTAAAAAATGACATCTTGGAATTGACTTTTATAGATGATCCCAATATCGCCGATGACGAGTTGTTTCTTGTCTATGAGAAAATTTAGTCAAACTTCACCTTAGCACACCAATTTACCGGGATGGTTTACTGAAAAGCCGGGATTCCAGTAATGTCGGCCCCCGTTATCAACAGATGGATATCGTGTGTGCCTTCATACGTGATTACGCTTTCAAGGTTCATCATATGTCGCATGATGCTGTATTCGCCTGTGATGCCCATGCCCCCTAAAACTTGTCGCGCTTCACGGGCTATCTTAATGGCCATATCCACATTATTTCGTTTGGCCATTGATATTTGCGCGGTGGTTGCCCTTCCTTCATTCTTTAATTGCCCCAGCCGTAGTGCCAATAATTGTGCTTTGGTTATCTCGGTAATCATTTCTGCCAGTTTCTTTTGTTGTAATTGAAATGCAGCAATTGGTTTTCCGAACTGTGTTCGTTCCTTTGCATAACGTAAGGCGGTATCATAGCAGTCCATGGCAGCTCCGATCGCCCCCCATGCAATACCATATCGGGCCGAATCCAAACAACCCAAAGGTGCACCTAATCCGCTCTTATTCGGCAAGAGGTTCTCTTTAGGGACCTTTACATTGTCAAAGATCAATTCTCCGGTGGCCGATGCCCGTAAAGACCATTTATTGTGGGTTTCAGGCGTGGAGAACCCCTGCATGCCACGTTCGACGATCAAGCCATGAATCCTTCCTTTTTCATTTTTGGCCCAAACAACGGCTATATCTGCAAAAGGGGAATTTGAAATCCAAAGTTTGGCCCCATTTAAAAGATAATGGTCGCCCATATCCTTGAATTTTGTTTCCATGCCGCCGGGGTTTGAACCGTGGTTGGGCTCGGTCAATCCAAAGCAACCCATGAATTCACCCGTTGCCAATTTAGGGAGGAACTTTTTACGTTGTTCTTCGGTTCCGTAGGCATATATAGGGTACATAACCAAAGAAGATTGTACCGAAGCCGTTGAGCGTACACCACTATCGCCCCGTTCAATCTCCTGCATTATTAGGCCGTAGCTAATTTGATCTAATCCCGCACCGCCATATTCGTGGGGAATGTAAGGGCCAAAAGCACCGATTTCGGCCAATCCCTTAATAATTTGTTTAGGAAATTCGGCTTTCTGTGCATACTCCTCGATAATCGGGGAAATAGATCGCTTCACCCATTGGCGGGCGGCATCCCGTACCAATTTATGTTCCTCAGAGAGCAGGTCGTCCAAGTTATAATAATCAGGAGCTTCAAATACATCGGGTCGCATATTCGGTAAATTTGGTCAAAGGTAAATAAAGGAATATAACAGGGCAACGTCCTTAATTTATATTTTTATGAACGCAGATAGTGTGCCAGCAGTCTATGAAAATGGTGGACACCTTTTTCGCGTGTCGGGGAAAATCGTCCTGCTTGGTAAAATTTTGAACGTACCCCCTTTTGAACTCCTTCCACAACCGCCTCATCCTCAAGTTCAACCTTGTCAAGCGATGCCCCGGCACCTTTTTCCAATTTCGTGGCGTCGTAGACAAAGCTTATAAAAGAAACCTTGGTACGGTCAATCTGCATTGGTTGCACAATGTTTACAGATAATCCCCAGGGATAGAAATTAAACATCATATTGGGGAATACCCAATAATAATAGGCCGCAATTTTTTTGCCGTGATCGATATGGCCTTCAGGCAGGTCAAAGACGGCATCGGTACCTTCTGCATAGCCGATCTGTAGATTGCAATGGGAATAGATTTCAATATCGTAGGCACCATAATCAAGTACTGCATTCAAATCATCATGGACAAAAGGAATGTGAAATCCTTCTAAAAAATTATCGCAATACAATGCCCAGTGGGCATTTACAAAATAGTCCTTGCCACGACTCGCATCGAACTTGAATTCGTGAAGGGGCAAAAAGCCGACGCGTTGTTCCATGACATCGATTACCTCTTGAAAATCGAACGCCGGCCTTAGACCAGCGAATAAGAAGGGTCCCCAGTGGCGCAACGGAAACTGGTATAGATTATCGCACGGTCTGGGAAAATTTTTAGCTTCCTTGAATTCGGGCATAAACTCAAAGGTGCCGTCCAACGCAAATCTCCTTCCATGATACCCGCAGACCAATTTTTTCGACTTCCCGGAATGGGCGGCAACTAAATTACCGCGATGCGTGCAAACATTCGTTAAACAATGGATATTTTTATCCCCATCCTTGGTAAGTAACATGGGTTCGGTCAAAAATTCATCCAAGAGAACAAAAGGATACACCTCGTGTGGTGAATCGACCAAATTTTCATGGCCGGCCCATTGCCATGTTTTATAGAAAACATTTTCTTTAAGGGCTTCAAAGATTTCTGGATCTCTATAAAATGAGGCTGGTAATGTTTCCGCTTCGTGAATATCTGCAGCTACTTTGAAATTGTGACCCATGGGAATTTAATTTGTACATTTAAAAATATGTAATTCTTTTTTATAAACCGCTTCCTGAATGAATCAAACGAAAGATAGGAACAAACTGGGAATCTGGATGACCACTTCCCTAGTAATCGGCAATATGATCGGTGCCGGCATTTTTTTAATGCCGGCCGCCTTGGCGAGCTTTGGCGGTATTAGCATAGTGGGCTGGGTGGTTTCCTCGATAGGCGCACTACTACTGGCAAGGGTCTTTAGTAAGCTCAGTCAGACAATAAAGGATAGTAATGGGGGACCATACGCCTTTGCAAAAGCAGGGTTTGGCGATTATGTGGGATTCCTAGTTGCTTGGGGCTATTGGATATCGTGTTGGATATCGAATGCGGCCATTACAATCGCCTTTGTTGGGGCCTTAAGTGTTTTTATTCCTGAACTTGAGACCAATCCTATAGTAGCCGTATTCACGGGATTAGGGGCGATTTGGTTGCTTACCTGGATTAATTCGAGAGGGGTACGTAATTCGGGAATAATGCAACTGGTAACCACCCTCCTTAAAATTGTCCCCATCCTGGTGATCATCGCTGGGGGTTTTTTCTTTTTTAAAGTTGATAATTTTATTCCCTTCAATGTAAGCGGCGAGTCTAGCCTAAGTGCGATTGCCATAACGGGCACGATGACACTCTTTGCCTTTTTGGGACTGGAGAGTGCTACGGTACCGGCTAACAATGTGGATAACCCTGAACGAACTATCCCAAGAGCTACCATGTTGGGGACTGCGTTTACCACACTTATTTATGTTCTTAGTACTGTGGTGGTTCTAGGTATGATACCCTTAGATCAATTAACTACTTCACCGGCACCCTTTGCAGATGCTATGCGCATCATGAGTGGTGAAATCGGAGAGGAAATCGTTGCAGCCGGTGCGGCCATTGCGGCCTTTGGGGCATTGAATGGGTGGATTCTTATACAGAGCCAGGTGGCCATGGCCACATCCAAGGACCATTTGTTTCCTAAAATCTTTAAGAAGGAAAATAAAAAGGGTGTGCCCATTTGGGGTTTGATTATAGGGAGTATCTTGAGTTCTATGGTAATGTTGATGAATTATACGGAAGGGTTGGTTGCGCAATTTCGATTTATGATCTTGCTCGCGACCTTTTGTGTATTAGTACCCTACTTATTCTCTTCCGCTGCCTTTGTGGTCATATCGCTTCAACGTGCTGTGAAAGGACGTTCTATAATGGGTATTTTTATTTTGGGTAGTTTGGCGTTTGGGTATTCACTTTGGGCTATTTTCGGTGCCGGTGAGAAATCGGTCTTTTTGGGTTTCATCCTTCTACTTTTAGGGACACCCGTTTATGTGTTAATGAAATGGAAACATAAAAAACCTGAATAGGCATTCGTTGCTATGAAATATACCTGTCATTCAGAATACCTCCCATTGCATGAGGTCTACCTTAAACCTGCAATCAATGCCTTTATCGATCAGTTTAAGATAGATCGTGAATGGAAAGCCCTCAATTTTTTGGATAAGCCCGATATAAATGGTGCCATTCTGGAATATGATTTCTTTCAACACCTATTGGAGACCGCCCATGTTAAAATACGCTTTTTGCCTACAGATGCAACATTGTCGTTAGATGCCATGTATTGTCGTGACGCCTCGATTGCGACCGACCATGGCATAATCAGTTGTCAAATGGGCAAAGAGGCAAGAAAACAGGAGCCTCAGGCGCAAAAAAAAGCGTTTTTGGCCGATAACATCGCCCTATTGGGAACCATTGACTTCCCCGGCACAATCGAAGGAGGCGACGTGGCATGGCTCGACACAAAAACCTTGGCCGTTGGTCATACCTATCGGACCAACAAAGAAGGGATTCGACAGTTGAAACAAATGGTATCCCCATTCGATATTCAAGTAATAGAGGTTGATCTGCCGCACTACCGGGGTGTTTCAGATGTTTTTCATCTCATGTCTATTTTTAGTCCGGTCGATAAGGATTTGGCCGTCGTTTATTCCCCCTTAATGCCCATTCGTTTTAGGAATGAAATCCTCGAGAGAGGGTACGAATTTGTCGAGGTGCCCGAGGCCGAATTCGAATCAATGGGTTGTAATGTACTTGCAATTGCCCCTCGAAAATGTATTATGGTTGAAGGGAATCCAAAAACCAAAGAGGCATTGGAACGCTTTGGATGTCATGTTCAGACGTATCGAGGTCAAGAGATCAGTGTAAAAGGAGGAGGTGGACCCACCTGTCTAACCCGACCCCTTAGACGTATTGGGTAATCGGGAATTTTATAGCTTCAGATAAAAATCCTTGGTCATGGCAATATATTCGGGGGTGTACTGATGTCTTCCTAGCTCTATGGTCAGTGTTCCTCGCGTTATGACGTTTTTCTCAAAACCAAATTCCAATAGACTTCGCTTGATATCAGCGGTTGCATGACCTTTGACATGCACTATTTTTTGTGGGAATAAATCAACGTTCGATGCGAGCGATATGAATCGGTCTTCTTCCTTATAAGGCAGGATGGTCGAAAAAGTACCAGCGCTCGCAAGTAGGCCTGCTACGCCGTCAAGCAACTCGTCGAAAGGGAGCGATTGATTCTGACGGGCCAGGTCCCTTGACTTCTTGCCGCTCGGAACGTCTTCAGCATAAAAGGGTGGATTAGAAATAATAAGATCGTATTTTTCATCCATTTCATCTACGAATTCATCTAGTCCTGCATGATAGCAGAAGAGCCGATCGGCCCATGCCGAAGCTTCAAAATTGGCAACGCATTGACCATAGGCCTCTGCATCGATTTCTATTGCGTCTATTAGTTCGGCAGCACTTCTTTGGGCGAGCATCAAGGCGATTAGACCTGTGCCAGCTCCGATATCAAGAATGCGGTCAGGTTGATTGATCAACGATGTCCAAGCGCCTAGAAGTACGCCATCGGTGCCAACTTTCATGGCACAGCTATCTTGATGGATCGTGAATTGTTTAAAACGAAAGGGGTTCATGCGCTACGGGTTAGTGAGAATACGTTCAAATAATGGTGTTGGCTTTTTGCACCTGCGTTTTGCTAACTTTCAATACGCTAAATATCTTTAATACGGTGTACTGTTTATTGAAGAACTTCTACCGAACCTGCCGCCCTGGTTTCCGAACCTTTTATATCCAACAGCGAATCGCCCAATCTATGACGCATGGTATCGGCGAGTTGATTTATTTTTTCTACTATGTCGGGGTAATCCATGGCGACATTTTTTGTTTCACTAGGGTCTCTCGATACGTCATAAAGCGCTAATTCTTTTAGGGCCACATAGTTGTATTCACCTGGCAAACCGTCTTTGCCAGGTACTTGTCCTTGCATTGTTCGATAGGTATGCGGAAAATAGAGTTTCCATTTCCCATAACGCACCCCTTGTAATTCGTTGACCTTGTAATAAAAGAAGTAGGCCTCCTGAGGACTATCCTTACTTTCGCCGGTCAAAATTTTCCAAACACTTCGACCATCGATTGTTTTGTCGGGAAGGGAGGTGTGTGTAACTTCGGCGATGGTCGGCAGGATGTCGATCGCCATCATTGGAATGTCGATCGATCTATTCGGGCTCAATAGATGGGGATATCGAATGATAAAGGGTTCCCGCTGGCCACCTTCCCAAGCGGTACCTTTGCCTTCCCGAAAGGGCAAGGCACTTCCCACATGGTTTCCGTATGCCAGCCAAGGTCCGTTATCGGAGGTAAAAATAACAAGTGTATTTTCATCGATTCCGTTCTCTTTCAGGGCCTCTAAAATTTGGCCCACCGACCAGTCGATTTCCATGATTACGTCGCCATAAAGACCTCGTTTTGAACTACCCTTGAATTTATTGGATACGAATAGGGGCACATGTGGCTGTGGATGGGCGACATACAGGAAGAAAGGATTGTTCTTGTTTCGTTGAATAAAATCGACACTATGATCAGTTATTTGGGTGGTGAGTTGTGTCTGATCGGTAAGGGTATCTATCACGGTTTCATTTTCATATAAAGGCAACGGCCCAAAATTGAACAACGTCCCTTGTTGTGGATGAAGAGGCCACATATCATTGGAATAGGGGATGCCGAAAAACTCATCGAATCCTTGTTTGTTGGGCATGTATTTTGGGTGGTCGCCAAGATGCCATTTGCCAAAAATGGCGGTGGCATACCCGTTTTGTTTCAACATTTCGGCCACGGTAGTCTCTTCTAGGTTCAACCCTACCGGGCTATTGGGCATTAAGGCGTTATGGATCCCGATACGATTCGGATAGCAGCCGGTCAGGATTCCCGCCCGCGACGCCGAACAAACGGCCTGGGCCGCATAGAAGCTTGTAAGCCGCACACCTTCCTTGGCCATTTGGTCAAGATTCGGTGTTTCAATGTCTGGCGAACCGAAAACCCCGATATCTTGATATCCCTGGTCGTCGGTAAAGATCAATACCACATTGGGAGGCCGTTGTTCGGCCACCGGTGGTTTTTCCGATGTACCTTTACACGCGATGACAAGTATCGAAAAATGTGCGAATAATACGATTCTCGGCAATTTTAGCATGCTACTTGTATAAAATTAAAGGTTTATTTTAATGTTACGGAGTGCCATTACAAATCGATTGGAGCAATCGGTTCGTAATCTATTTCCAAAAATTCCTGTACTCGAGGAATCCAAAATTCCTTAATAAAGTCAATGTGCTGTGGATGTTTGTTATAGATCTCATACGCCTCTTGGGACGCAAATTCCATGGCTATCCCGAAGTCGAATCTATTCTTTTTATTGGTTTGACGGTAACAATGTAGGTTTTGCACTCCAGGAATACGCGCAAGTCGATGCGCAGCTTGTAGAAATTTCTTTTCGTAAGGAGTGTCACCGTCATACTTCAATTTGAAAAGAACCGAGTGTGCGATCATACCCATGATTTTCTATTTTACATTAAAAACTTTGTTTGTTGCCATGAATATACTTAATTTTCATAGATTCAGATGTTTAATTTGCCGATCTATGTCCTTTCAAATTTGCATTAACCGAGGAAGCAACGCATTCTTCATAGGGAAATCGAAGGCCCTTGTTTTTCTTATACTCCTATTAGCATCCTGCACGCCCAAACCAAAGGTCGTGGATCCAGTAGAAAAGGTAGTGGCATCGATGTCGGATACCCTTCCTAAGATACTGCTACCAGAAGATGCCGACCCGGAAGACGAAAATTGGAAAGGGATCGATCTGGATCCCAAAAACCCGGTTTTGCCGCTCTATCCTTCAGAGGAGGCCAAGCAGTTGCTTTTACCTGATGGGTATCATATCGAGGCCGTACTGACCGAGCCACAGATCGATCAACCGGGAGCCATCGCTTTTGATGGGAATGGGCGCATGTTCGTACTTGAACTGAGGACCTACATGTTGACGGCCGATTCTGATGGGGAATTGAATCCAGCCAGCAGGATATCACGCTGGGAAGACAAGGATAACGATGGGGTTTATGAAACGGGCACCGTTTTCGTGGATAGTCTTATTTTCCCCCGCTTTGTACTGCCATATGGTAAAGATTGTATTTTAACAATGGAGTCCGATGCCGACAATGTCTATAAATACACCGATACCAATGGAGACGGCAAAGCAGATAAAAAGGAATTTTTTACCAACAAATATGGCCGTTCAGGAAATGTTGAACACCAGCAGGCCTTTATGTATTGGGGTATGGACAATTGGTTGTATAGTACTGTAAATGCTTTTAGGGTTCGTGAGACACCGGGTGGCGTAATACGCGAAAAAACGGGTTTTAATAGGGCACAATGGGGAGTAGCACAAGATGACGATGGAAAACTTTGGTTTCAGGGTGGGGCGAGTGGGGTTCCTTCCTATTTTCAATTTCCGATTCATTATGGCAATTTTACGGTGGAGAATCAATTCGCCGAGGGCTTCGATATTCCGTATGGCGCGCCCATAAAAATAGCCGATTTACAAGGCGGAATGGACGAGGTGCGTGCCCCAGATGGCTCTTTGAATCGGGTAACGGGTGCGGCCGGTAATGACATCTATCGTGGGGACCGACTTCCCGATGAGCTCTATGGCCAGTATTTTTATGGCGAACCGGTAGCCCGTATCGTACGCCAAATAAATCCTGTCGTATCCGAAGGCCTTACTACTTTACACAATGTCTATCAAGATCAAAAGTCGGAATTTTTACGTTCTACCGACCCCCTTTTTCGACCTGTTGATATGGCCACTGCCCCTGATGGAACCCTCTATGTGGTTGATATGTACCACGGCATCATACAAGAAGGGCAATGGGCGCAGAAAGGCACTTATCTTCGTGCAAAAATCGAGCAATACCAGCTTGACAAAGTAACCGGCCTAGGCCGTATTTGGCGGATAACGCACGATTCGGAATCACGCGATACGGAGACCCCGAAAATGTTGGACGAAAGTCCGGAAAAGTTGATATCCTATTTGGGCCACCCCAATGGCTGGTGGCGCGATAAGGCACAACAATTGATCGTATTGTCAAAAGACCAAAGTATCGTTCCGAAATTGGAAGCGGTAGTGCGTAAAAATAAAAAGCTTTTTGCCCGCTTTCATGCACTCTGGAGCCTGGAAGGCCTAGGTGCCTTAACCCCAGAATTGGTAAATGAACAGTTAAATGATCCCAATCCACGGATGCGAATTCAGGCCTTACGGGTCAGTGAAACCTTATACAAAGCGGGTAATAAAAGTTTCTCAGAGGGGTATTTCAGGCTGATGAATGATCCGAATGTGGACGTTGCCATACAGGCCATGCTCACCGCCAAAGTGTTGGAAGTGCCTAATTTGAAAGAGGAAATACGATCTATAATGAAAAAAAATACCGCCAAAGGGATTCAATTGGTAGGGGAGCAAATTTTAAATCCTGCGGAAATGAGGGGTTTTGGAATTAATTCAGGCCCTGATTTAACTATGGCGCAACAGGAGGTCTTGGAACGAGGTGCAGTGATATTCAACGAATTATGTGTGCAGTGCCATGGAATCGACGGTACTGGGACACCTTTGGGCAAGGGGGCCATAATGGCGCCGCCATTGACCGGGTCGCCCAGGGTACAGTCACATCCTGAATATGTCATAAGGACTCTTTTGCACGGATTGGAAGGCCCCATTGATGGCACTACCTATCCAGGGGCCATTATGGTTGGCATGCAAGACCAATCTGATGAATGGATTGCCGACGTAGCGTCTTATATAAGAATGAACCTGACCAATGAGGCCGGGATGGTTTCTACCGATGATGTGGCGGCCATTCGAAAGAAGTCGGCCGATAAAACCGGCCCCTACCAGTATGATGAATTGGAAAACGCCGTACCCCAATCACTGGTACCTACAAGTGCCTGGAAAATAACGGCCAGCAATTCGGCCCCAACGCGAATTGGAGGCACGGCATCACCACTAAGTGCATTTAATTTTGAAGGATGGACGACTGGGGAAGCCCAGAAAAAAGGCATGTGGTTTCAGATAGAATTGCCAAAACCTACCTATTTAAGTGAAGTTCAATTTAATGCCCCACCCATTCGTCGAGGATGGCGCCCGGATGCACCACCGCCCATCCAGACTTTTCCAAGGGACTTTAAAGTTGAGGTTTCGATGGATGGTTCGAATTTTAAACCGATTGCACAAGCGAAAGGAACACAAGAGGATATCGCAATTCGGGTCGATCCCGTTCAGGTAAAATTCCTGCGAATCACCTTACTCGAAAACGTTGAAAGCGAGGATATAACACCTTGGTCGATTCGACAAATGAAACTTTTTGCCGTTCAAAAAACTGCAAAATCCATAAATTAAAATAACGGTAGCAACGAATAGAAAAACAAAGAAAAATGAAAACTAAGAACAACCTACTCGGTAGAAGAAGATTTCTAGGGAACACGGCTGCATTGGCGGCCGGGACCGCCCTTATCGGGCCTTCACTTTTTGGGATGAAACGGCACAGTTCGTTCAAAAGGCCCAATTCGGTAATAAACGGCGTACAGATCGGCCTAATCACCTACTCGTTTCGAAGCATGCCCGACCAAAGCGCCGAGGCTACCTTGCAATATATTTTGGATTCGGGTGTGAATGCCGTCGAATTAATGGGCGATCCTGCTGAAACCTATGCCGGTAAACCTGAAAATCCGGTGGATGTAAGAGCATATTACGGACTGATGCGTGCCAAGAGGGAAGGGAAATTAAGTGAGACACAGGAGAAGGAAATGACCGGGATGCAGACAAAAATGGAAGCCTATAACAAAGAAGTCGCCGCATGGCGGGCAGCGGTCTCTATGGATAAGTTCGAAGAATTGCGCAAAATGTATAATGATGCCGGGGTGACTATTTATGCCTTCAAGCCAAATGCCTTTGGCAAGCAAAACACCGATGCCGAAATTGATTGGGGCATGCGGGCGGCAAAGGCGTTGGGTGCTAGTCATGTTACGCTAGAACATCCTAGTGATGATGCTTGGACGAAAAAATTAGGCGAAATGGGCGAAAAGCATGGTATTTATGCGGCATATCATGGCCATGAACAACAGACTCCGACTTTTTGGGATGTAGCCTTGGAACAATCAAAATTTAATGCAGTCAATCTTGACCTAGGTCACTTTGTAGCCGCAGGAAACACCACTCCCCTTGAATTTATTAAGGCCAAGCACGACCGAATTTTAAGCATGCACATAAAAGATCGGCAAAATCCGGAACATGGTAAAGGAAATGTCCTTTGGGGTACCGGTGATACCCCAATAGCCCAAGCGCTTCAGACTATGCGGGATAACAATTATAAATTTCCTGCCACGATCGAATTGGAATATGAAATTCCGGAGGGTTCGAATCCTGTTGATGAGGTCAAACGATGTTTGGAATTCTGCAGGACCTGCTTGTCTTAATTGCATTATTCCTCGCAGCTCAATCGATTGATGGCTGTTAGATACTGCCGTTTTGATAATGGTTTTTTAGAATGGAGTCCATTTTCATTTTCCCATCGGATATGGCGATAATTTCGCTCCACAGTTTTTGGGATATCAAGGCTTTCAAAGGTTGTTCCATTTTCGGGATTTTTCCAAAAACCTGCAACAACTTATGATCCCATTCATGATGATAATTCAATAGGTCATCTGGGTACACGATTTTTCGTTCAGTACCCTCATCAACGGCTTCAAAAGGCTCTAGGATATTCAAATAGCCATAATCGTCGGTTAACTGCTCGCCGGGCTGTATATCACGAATGGCTATTTCAAAGTCATAGGCCGTGGTCAGACAATTTGCATTAAAACTATGATTGATATAACGGCTATTGTCCCAACATAAAATGAAGTTTCCTTTGTTGTTTCTGTAGGCGTAGATATCAAGGATATTCTTATAAAGCGATTCCATGCCATGAAATTGTTCGGGGGTAAATTCACGATCAAGCCGATCTAATACCCATGTGATGGTACCTGCCGGAATTAGTTCGGTAGCAACAACGCCATGCCCTATTTCCTTGTTAATAAAGCGCAATTCGGTATTCGGATGTATCATAAATTATGTGCGATTAAAACGGTTCAAATGTAGATCGTTTTTACATACGTTGAACAGGTCGCATTTAGATTTTTTTGACCTGTAAAATGTGTGTATGGAGGCTAAAAATTTAAAGCAACGAAGTGGCTTACCCCAGATACAATTCAACGAGGCCATCCGGTGAAGTTACATAGATGGTCTTGTTATCCCGATCAACTTTGGTAATGATCTCATCGTTGATAGGAATCAGCAGTTGCTTCCCGTCTTTCTCAATTTCAAAAAGTGCTTGTGAAGTCATGTCGTTGATAGCTAGGATGCTCCCGATCTCTCCATGAATACTATCGATTACCGAGTAGCCGATCACTTCATGAAAATAAAACCTATTGCCTGATAATTTGGGTAAAGAGGTTATGGGAAGATACAACTCTGAACCCATAATTCTGTCAGCATCTGCTTCATTGACGACTTCTTCAAAATCGACACGGAGGAGATTCGATTTGTGCAGACGGCAACGTCGAATAAAAAATGGAACCAGATTGCCAGCCGAAAGGCGAACAAACACTGATTCCATGTTTTCGTAAATTTCAGGTTCGTCGGTATCTAACTTTACTAGGACTTCCCCTTTAAAACTGTATTTTGAAACGATTTTGCCCAAATAGAAACATTCTTCTTTGCGCATCGTATTGTATTATTATTATTCTTCTTCGCCTGAAGTAGCTTCCTCAGAGGCAACTTTCGTTTCTTTCGATGCTGTTTTTTCAGCAGCGCCTTCGGCTGGTTCGGCAATTTCAACAACTTCTTCTACAGGCGCTACTGCCGTTTCTTCAACGACTACTTCTGCAGGGGCTGCCACTACTTCTTCTACCGTTTCAGTTGATTCAGCAACAGCATCTTCGGTAGGTGCAACGATATCGGCGGCGGTTTCATTTGCTGTTTCAGCGGGTTCTTCTACAGCAACTGCAGCCAATGCGCGTTTTTCGTTGGCCTCTTTTTCAGCGGCAAGGGCTATTTTCCTGGCATCGGCTTTCGCTTTGTCCAATCCGCCAACTTTAGCGGCAATAGCATTTTCCTTTTCTTCCAACCAAGTATTGAATTTCGCTTCCATCTGTTCTTCGGTCAAGGCTCCTTTGCGAACACCACCTAATAAATGATGTTTCATCAGGGCGCCTTTATAAGATAATATGGCTCTTGCCGTATCTGTTGGTTGCGCTCCATTTTGTAACCAAGTCACCGAATGGTCAACATCAAGTTCAATGGTTGCTGGATTGGTGTTTGGGTTGTAGATACCCAATTTTTCTAAAAATTTACCATCCCTTTTTGCACGACTATCGGCGGCTACGATCCAATAAAAAGGTTTTCCTTTTTTACCGTGTCTCTGTAATCGAATCTTTACTGGCATATCACATTAATTTTGTGGGGTACACGACCCGCTGTTATTAATTCTTTTTAGGTGCTTTTCTCTAAGCGGATGCAAATATAAGTTTTTCTTGGTATCTACATGCAAAATCTAAATAAATCTAATGCGAACCTTAAAAGTTAATGATATTAACATTGCCTTGGGATAATTGTTAAATATTGGTTAAGAGGCCGTAAATACTTGCATTTACGTCATATTCTGTTAACTTATATAGTGTAGTTATTGAGAGACAATAACGATAATGATTTTAAATGATAAGTGATAAATGAAGTATTCAGAAAAAATTTCAAACAAATTAAACGAATTATTAACAAGAACATACGATGCTGAAAAAGGCTACAAAATGGCACAGGATAAAATGGACACGAAGTTTACTTCGGTAAGGGATTTTATTGGACAAAGAATTCAGCAACGCTACAATTTCGGACATGAATTGAAGGCCGAAATCACTGAGTATGGCAAATTGCCAGAAAAAGGTGGTAGTTTAAAAGGAGATTTGCATAGGACGTGGATGAATTTAACGGCGGAAATTTCCAGCAACGAAACCGAAAGAGTCTTAGCCGAAATTGAACGTGGCGAGAAAGCGAGTTTAAAAGAGTACAATGCGATTTTAAATGATTCCGACATGGTATTACCGCCATCGACCCGGAATTTGCTGACAAAGCAAAGAGACGCCATTAAAGAGTCTTTGGAAACATCGAAGGTGTATGAAGAGCTAGTATCCTAATAAGTTTGTGACCAACACTTGAAAAACCAGCTACGCTCGTAGCTGGTTTTTTTATTGCAATAGTTGATAACTCCTAAAAACTCCCCTTCGTAAAAGCCTTTCCTTTTCTGTAATTTTATAGGCTATTAAAATTATAGCCAGCTGCTATTTTCAAGCACAAAAATTCAAGCAGCACAATACTGGAAACTCTTTCTATGTACCTAATATTCGATACTGAAACCACCGGACTTCCCAAGCGTTGGGATGCCCCTTATACCGATACTGACAACTGGCCCAGATGCGTTCAAATCGCGTGGCAGTTGCACGATGACATGGGAAACCTCGTGGTTCAGCAGGATTATTTGGTCCGCCCCGATGGTTTCAACATACCCTATGACGCCGAAAAAATTCATGGAATTTCTACCGAATTGGCCCAAGAACAAGGCGTTTCTTTGGCTGAGGTACTCGAGAAATTCAATGCTGCGCTGAAGAAATGTAAATTCATAGTAGGGCAGAATGTTGGGTTTGATACCAAGGTTATGGGCGCCGAGTTTCATCGCTTAGACATTGAGAATTCCCTACAGACGCTGCCGATATTAGATACCTGCACCGAAGATACCGCTTTGCTCTGCCAGATCCCCGGGGGTCGTGGCGGTAAGTTCAAACTTCCCACCTTGACCGAACTTCATGAATATCTGTTCAAGGAGCCCTTTGCCGAAGCACATAATGCCACGGCCGACGTGGAAGCTACTACTCGCTGCTTTTTTGAATTGGTGCGACGTCAACATTTCACCCGGGAACAATTGGATGTTCAACCCGATTATTTTGTTGATTATTCTAAAGCAAATCCGCAGGAAATTCAACTGTTGGGCTTAAAGCACATTAATCTTAAAAAAGCCTCCAAAAAAATAGCGGACGCACTTTGGGAGAAAGACACAGGCAGTATTTCGCAGGAGGAAATCAAGGAGAACATTAAGACCCTTGAAGACGCCCAATTCGTTCATTTGCATAACCATTCGCAATTTTCGGTCCTTCAGTCTACCATTAATATAAAAGACCTTGTGCAGTCGGCGGCCAAATATCGGATGCCAGCGGTTGCCCTTACGGATCATGCCAATATGATGGGGGCCTTCCATTTCGTAAAAGAAGTAAAGGCCTATAACCAAACGGTCAAGGAAAAAAAGGAATTGGCACTGCGGCATGGGGAAGTTGAAACTTCTGAATTCATAAAACCCATTATCGGCTGTGAGTTTTTTGTCTGTGAAGACCATACCAATAAAAACGTCAAGGATTATGGATATCAGATCGTCCTCTTGGCCAAGAACAAAAAAGGGTATCACAATCTCTGCAAAATGTCATCGATTGCCTATACCGAAGGCTTTTATTATGTGCCAAGAATCGATAGAAAGGTCATCGAGCAATATAAAAATGACATTATTGTATTAACTGGCAATCTCAACGGAGAGGTGCCAGGCAAGATTCTAAATGTTGGTGAAAACCAAGCCGAGGAAGCCTTATTATGGTGGAAATCACACTTTGGGGAAGACCTGTACATTGAGATTATGCGTCATGGGCAGGAAGATGAAGATCGTGTAAACCCGGTTTTGGTCGCCTTTGCGAAAAAACACCAGGTACAAATGGTTGCCACTAACAATACCTACTATTGCACCAAGGACGATGCCGATGCCCATGATATCCTATTGTGTGTCAAAGATGGCGAAAAGCAGGCCACGCCTATAGGGAGGGGAAGAGGATATCGCTATGGTTTACCAAACCAAGAATATTATTTCAAGTCTTCCGATGAGATGAAGGAGCACTTCAAGGATATTCCGGAAGCCATTTTGAATGTGCAGGAAATCGTTGATAAAATAGCGGCTTTTGATCTGGCAAGGGACGTGCTTTTGCCCAAATTCGAGATACCCTCCAAATTTGAGGTTTCAAAGGACGATATGGCCAAAAATCAACATGGGGAGAATGCCTATTTACGGCATCTTACCTATGAAGGGGCTAAAAAACGCTATGATGAAATTACACCTGAAATTAGGGAGCGTATCGATTTTGAGTTGAAGACCATAGAAAATTCGGGCTATCCCGGATATTTTTTGATTGTGGAGGATTTTATTCGTGAGGCAAGGAATATGGGGGTTTCGGTAGGGCCTGGTCGTGGTTCGGCCGCGGGATCTGTGGTAGCCTATTGTCTTAAGATTACCAATATCGACCCCTTGAAGTATGATCTGCTTTTTGAGCGGTTCCTCAATCCGGATCGCGTATCTATGCCCGATATTGATATCGATTTTGATGATGAGGGCAGAAGCAAGGTAATGGATTATGTCATTAATAAATATGGATCAAATCAAGTTGCACAGATAATCACCTACGGTACCATGGCCGCCAAATCATCGATTCGTGATACGGCAAGGGTCTTGGACCTGCCCTTGGGCGATGCAGATCGTATTGCCAAACTGATTCCGACCATGTCTAAATTAGATACCATTTTCGGAATCGAAGAGGCCGAATTGAAAAAGCGTTTCCGCAGTGAGGAATTGGAGAAAGTGAATCAGTTGTTGAATATTTCGGAAGGCGATGACCTGGAAGCCCAGACGCTAAGAATGGCCCGAGTTCTTGAAGGATCTTTGCGAAATACGGGTATTCACGCGTGCGGGGTGATTATTACCCCCAGTGATATTACCGACTTTGTTCCAGTAGCCACTGCAAAGGATTCTAGTTTATATGTTACCCAATTCGACAACTCGGTGGTCGAAAGTGCAGGCCTTCTTAAAATGGACTTTCTGGGATTGAAAACCTTGACGCTCATCAAGGATACCGTGAAAATTGTGAAGGCCAAACACGGTATCGAATTGGTACCCGATGATTTTCCGTTAGACGACTCCGAAACGTATAAACTTTTTCAAAAAGGGGATACGGTGGGGATTTTTCAATATGAATCGCCCGGGATGCAAAAACATCTCAAAGACTTAAAACCGACGGTATTCGATGATCTTATTGCTATGAATGCCCTTTATCGTCCAGGTCCTATGGAGTATATCCCCGACTTCGTTACCCGAAAGAACGGAATTGCCGAAATCACCTATGATCTTCCGGAAATGGAAGAATACCTCAAAGGCACCTATGGTATTACCGTATATCAAGAGCAAGTGATGCTCCTTTCGCAAAAATTGGCCGGATTTAGCAAGGGGGATGCCGATGTATTGCGAAAGGCCATGGGAAAAAAGATATTCTCCCTGCTACAAAAACTCAGGCCGCAATTTTTAGACGGAGGTGAAAAGAATGGCCATCCACGGGAAATATTGGAAAAAATCTGGAAAGATTGGGAAGCCTTTGCTTCCTATGCCTTCAATAAAAGCCATTCAACCTGTTATGCCTATATCGCTTATCAAACCGCCTATCTAAAGGCGCATTATCCTGCAGAATATATGGCGGCGGTATTGAGCAATAATATGAACGACATCAAACAGGTCACGTTCTTTATGGAAGAATGCAAACGCATGGGTCTGGCAGTGCTCGGACCGGATGTCAACGAATCGTATTATAAATTTGCCGTGAACAAAGCAGGTGCCATACGGTTTGGAATGGGAGCCATCAAAGGGGTTGGGCGGTCTGCGGTAGAGACAATCGTCGAAAATCGAAAAAAGGACGGTGCGTATAAATCGGTTTTTGATATGGCCAAACGTATCGATTTAAGGGCTGCAAATAAAAAGTCTTTTGAAAATCTTGCTGTTTCAGGGGGATTCGATTCATTTGGCACTACGCACCGGGCGCAATATTATCACGATGATGGTGACGGTATTACCTTCCTGGAAAAAGTCATTAAATATGGTGCAAAGTTTCAGGAAAGTGAAAATTCATCCCAGGTGAGTCTTTTTGGCGAAGCAAGTGCAGTTCAGATCCCCGAGCCGACCGTTCCTCCCTGTGAAGAATGGGGTACAATGGAAAAATTACGAAGGGAGAAAGAAGTAGTCGGTATCTATATTTCGGGCCATCCTTTAGATGATTTTAAAGCCGAAATCAGTGCATTTTGCAATGCGAGTGTCTCCTATGTCAATAGTTTGGAAGACTATGTCAACAAGGAACTTTCCTTTGCAGGCGTCATTACCGATGTGCATCATAGGGTTTCGAAAAATGGAAAAGGCTGGGCGCTATTTTCGATTGAGGATTATACCGATAGCTTTGAGTTCCGAATTTTCGGCGAGGAGTATTTGAAATACCGGCATTTTCTAATGATCAATTCATTCGTATACATTAAAGTCTTTGTTCGTGAAGGCTGGATAAATCGGGAAACCGGAAAAAAAGGAGAACCCCGATTACAGTTCAATAGCTTTATGATGCTGCAAGAAGTCATGGAGGCATACGCAAAAAAACTGACCATCAAATTAAATATCGACGAACTCAAAAAAGAAAACATACTTGATCTGAAGGAAACCTTGATCGCACACAAAGGAGACCACACTTTGAATTTTGTAATCTATGAAATGGAAGATGAGATCAAGGTGAATTTATCGAGTAGAAAACAAAAAGTGCAGATTTCAAGTGAGCTGTTGGCTACCTTGGAAGAAAAGGAAGTGCATTATAGGTTAAATTAATCACATATTTTGTGGCTCATTGATTCTTTTTTAGAGCAAATAGCGTAGTTCATCGAATTCCTGATTTTTTAGCGTTTTTCGGGTAGGGTATCGGCATTTCTGGCTGTTTTACCGATATCATTAATGTAATAATATCGAAATTAAACCCCAAAGCGTATGAAAACAAACAAAGCGTTACTAGTAGTTGCGACAGGAGCATTAAGCGTGTGGTCTTGCCAAAAGAATGATAGCAGCGATGCCTCATTAGACACGATGGGCAAAGTCGAATCAATCGATTTGGCGGCCTCGATCGATGAGGTAGATGGCCTTTTGGATGAGACCCTATTTTACGCCAATAGTTTTATTGATTTTAATGGTACCGTTAGCAAAGGAGACCATTCTGATCGCTCTGGGTTTTTCTCAATGTGTACTACATTCACAAAGGAAACCACTGATAATACAACGACCCTGACCATTAGTTTTGATCCAGAGTGTACTGATAGAAATGGGAATACCCTTTCGGGGTCTGCAACCCTGTCTTGGACCCATACCGAAACCAGTGGTGAGCGTTCAGTTACATTTGCCGATTTTACAGTGAATGGGTATGTGGTCAATGGTACAAAGTCATTTACCTATACAACTTCGAATGCCAATGGGAATCCCGAAATGGCTAGTAACTTCGACCTTACTATCATAACCGAATCGGGAAGTATTTCGAAGATAGGTTCAAAGTCGGTAGAAGTAACCGCTGGTTCGGATACCGATACTTATTTAGATGATGAAATTACAATTACTGGGGCTTGGACCTATACGGCAGCCGATGATTCTGTCATGTCAATGAACATTTCCACACCCTTAGTCAAGCCGGCCGAATGTAACTATATAGCTTCGGGCGTTAAGGAATATTCGAATGCAGGCGAAACATCGGTCTTGGATTACGGGGACGGTACTTGCGATACGTTGGCGACCTTGACGCAACCCGATGGTACAGTTACTGAAATCACCCTACATAGGGGAAGAAAAGACAGAGGACATTGATAGCTGGATCTTTGATGATTAGATCTTTAAAAATTATTGGCCACTCTTAAGAGGAGTGGCTTTTTTTGTACTACAATTGAATATATCAATGCAATGATAGGCATTTTGAATGCAAGGTTTGTAATGAATACCCCGAATATTTGACTAAATTTGCGTAATCATTAAAAGCAATAGACATGGCATTAGAAATAACAGACGCTACTTTTGACAAGGTAGTCTTAAAAAGCAATATACCTGTAGTAGTAGATTTTTGGGCCGCTTGGTGCGGACCATGTAGAATGGTAGGGCCCATTATTGATGAAGTAAGCAAGGAATATGAAGGCAAGGCGGTCGTGGGAAAGGTAGATGTTGATGCCAATCAGGAATTTGCCGCTAAATATGGCGTGCGAAACATCCCTACAGTATTGGTATTCAAAAATGGTGAAATTGTTACTAGACAGGTAGGCGTTTCTCCCAAGAAAGTCTATACAGATGCAATAGACGCCGCGCTATAATTATAACACCTTAGTTAAAAGGAAAATTATTCAAGACCTCGGTGGCTCCGGGGTCTTTTTATTGGTGCCTAGCGTCGATGGCGCTTAGGTCTGGGGATATGCCTGGTATAATCTAAACCGTTACCCCGAATTCTTCTGTATATTTGTAGTATGGAGTTACAATCAGAGCTACATAAAGCCCCTCTTTTTCAAAATCTCGAACTCTTGGCCAGTCAAGTGGTCGAAGGCTTTATTAGCGGCATCCATAAAAGTCCGTTTCACGGTTTTTCGGCTGAGTTCGCGGAGCATAAAATCTACAACTCCGGGGAAAGTACCAAGCATATTGACTGGAAGTTGTTCGCAAGAACCGATAAATTGTATACGAAGCGGTACGAGGAAGAAACCAATTTGAGGTGCCATATGATCTTGGACAATTCAGCATCGATGTTCTATCCTGGGATAACGCAACTTTCGCTTGACCATTTGAACAAGATCGGTTTTGGGGTATTGGCAATTGCGGCCTTGATGCATATTTTAAAGCGGCAGCGCGATGCGGTCGGTTTAAGCGTATATTCAGACCGTTATAATTTTTATGTTCCTGAAAAGGGGAGTGAACGACATTACCAAATGTTGCTGGCAAAGTTGAGCGAAATCTGTACCGATTCAAAACCGGCCACCCAGACAGAAACCTTTCTCCATTTGCATTTGATCGCCGAAAAAATAAAGCGTAGGAGTCTGGTTTTTCTCTTTACCGACATGTTTCAGACGACGACGGATCAGGAAAATCTGTTTGAGGCCCTGAGGCATTTAAAGTACAACAAACATGAAGTAGTCCTGTTCCACCTGATGGACAAGGCCACCGAATACCATTTCGATTTCGAAAACGGCCCAAAACGGTTTTTGGATGTTGAAACGGGACAGCATATCGATTTATATCCCGATACCATCAAGGAGGCGTATGAAAAAGGAATTGCCCAGTACTTTGCGGCCCTAAAAATGAAATGTGCCCAGTATCGGATAAAATATGTGGAGGTCGATGTCAAAGCCGATTTTTCGAGGGTACTGAACACCTATTTGGTGGAACGCCAAAATTTTCTGTGAGTTGGGGATAGGCTACTACAGTGTTTTGTAGATTATTTTTTAATTTCTCATTATAAACTCCACATTCTTTTGTATTCCTGGGCATTCCTGCCATCTACTATTTTGGCGTTCGGATCATTGAACACGGCTTCATACACAATGATTTCCGGGCGATATTCAAATGAAATGACCCTATTATCCTTACCCGAAAGTTCGAACCGATCACCATGATTTATAAACTTAAATTGCATGGTGTTCTGTGCTGTTTTTGTAATAAGTTGTCCGTCATAAATTCCATCCCCATCCGCATCGGTCAAGGGCATCGTTTCTTTCCAAGGATTCTGGCCAAAATCACCTCTGACCCCTACATCTAAAGGGTTTTCTACAAAAGTCATGTCGACTTTAAAATGTAGGGTCTTTTGATGCGTTTTCTGTACGCAACCAATCAATAGGAAACAAGTGAAGGAAATGAACTTTAAGGTAGTTGATTTCATTGTCTAGATTCTTTTGTAATCATAGGTGTTTCTTATAAAGCGTTCCTGCGAACCTTCAAATTGAACCTCCTTGGTGACTTTATAGCGATGGTTGTTAAATTCGTAGGTGAAAAACAAGGTGGCTTTCTTGTTGTCATCTTTTCCTTTGGCCATCGTAATCAATTGCAGCGTACCATCTGACTTTTTAATTTTGGAAATGACTTTCTGCTTCCCCAAATGCGTTCCTTTTTTCTTGATTTTGGTGATTGCTTTTATATTTTCATTGGGTTCGTAGGTATATTGTATGTCTGTTTCGATGGCGTTGTCGGTTATTCTCATTTGCATTGTTGAGGCCACAGGAGTTGGTTTGCCACTTTGATAATCTAAATAGGTAAGGGTGCCTTCCCAAGAGGTATTGTTCACTATTTTAAAGTCATCAAGTGATAGGGTCTCTTGTGCGATGGTTGATTGAAAAACCGCTAGGCCGAATACGAATGCAATACTTGAGTGGATTGTTTTGGAGGGTTTCATTTTCTTTGTTTTTATAATTAATTTGTTATGAATTGTTTACTAAGAAGATAGTCCAGACCAAAGCGGCCCGACCCGAAATGCAGGTTATAAATGGCTACCCACAAGAAACCCATAGCAGGGAGAATCGGCCAGGCACCTTCACCCCAATGCTGACAATAAATAGCGACCAACATCGCACAGGTTATTAAAAATGAAGCAATACGGGTTTGTAATCCGAAGGCGAGAAATAGACCTCCAACAGCTTCACTAAAGGCTCCCATCCAAGCGAAAATCGCAGGAGCCATGGCAAAAATGCCTCCATATTTGGCGACGTCCTCTGGAAACCAGGCCACTACCTCAAAGAGTTTTAGGTTTTGACCAGCGTCTGTCCAAGGCATCCCAAATTTGGAAGCTCCAAAATCAAATGCCAGCAGCGTACCGCAGAGAAAGCGGATGATGGCAAATATCAGATCGGCGAACCAGTATTTTTGAAGGATAGGAAGTGTTAGTGCCTTTAGAAGTTTCATAGGACCTATGTGTATGTTCGGTAAAAACAAAAGTCTAACACATTTGTAATATGGGCGACCTAAATTGTACAACTAGGTCTTAAAGACGATTTGAGACGTCTTACTTTGTTTGTGATTGAATATATTCGGTAGGGGAGATTGCGGTTAGTTTTTTGAAAACCCGATTGAATGTGGCTTTGCTATTGAATCCGCATTCAAGGGCAATACCAAGCAAAGAGAGTTGTCTGTGCTTATCTTCGTCGAGCATGTTTTTAAAGGCGTCTACACGATATCCATTTACGAAATCGTTGAAGTTCTTATGAAAACCCGAATTGATGATTTCAGATAGCTGTGCGCGTGACATATGGGCCATGAGTGCTAAATCGGAGAGGTTTAATTCAGGATTTAGATAGGCTTTTTCAACTTCCATAAGTTTTATGACCATTTCCATGTCTTTTTTGGAAATGACTTTAAAACCTTGCCTTTCTTCAGAATCCGGAATGCTTATCCTTTGAGGAGAAAAACTGAAATCGAGTTTTTTCAATTTGGTCGTATCTGTGAAATAACCCTTGATTCCGATATAAATAATTACCAAGCCCGTAAAGAACATAAGCCACCATTTTTGTATATAGCTTAAATCGGTAATCAATGCCTCGATAATTTTTTGAATGGTACCGTAGAGAAATAAAAAGCTAAACACCACAAGAAAGCTGACGATCCAATTCAATTCAAGTTTGTAGGTATTCGAGAAATACGCGTTTATTTTATGACGATAATTATAAAATAATTGAAATGTGAATGCCAAATACAAAAGCATTTGGCCGTTGCTAAAAACAATCAGAAAGGGCATTACGATTGCTTCATCCAGGGCTAGCTTTAAGATGCCGTTTTGACTGTCAATAAATCCCATTTGAGTTGCATCATAAACATAAATAGCCAATCTGAAGAGTATAATAAGTAAGGCCGGTATAAAATGCCACCAATCTCTTTTTTTGAATATAAATTTTGAGGTTGTAATTGATTTGACGTAAAAATAAATCAATGGAGCAATCGCAACCGACAAGGGAATTAGAAAGTAATTGACCTTGGTATTTCTGTAGGTATCGTACCACCCCATAAAACCGATTGTGTAACATGTTTCCTGATAACAGGTAATTAGGAGGATGAAGAACAAAAACAAATCGGACAAATTGTGTTTTTGGAAATAACGTCGTAACAATAACACGGCAAAAATCAGGCCTTGTAAAGACAATAGCAATAATGGAGAACTGTAAATGTTGAAATCGGGAAACACAGTGCGTTGATTGGTATTCGAAAATAAAACTATTCAATCAATTTTGAAAAATATTCGAAGTATCGCATTCATTACTTGGTGCGTGGCTTGAAACAAATTTGAGCATTGAGTAACAAGTGCGCTTGCTTCCTTTTTAGGGCGTGTTAGTAACGAAGAATTGAAATTGGGAAGAAAAAATCGGCCTAATTTGTTTTGATGGCTTGCTGTTTCCTCAATAGGGTTTGAAACAGTTCGACAGTTCTTGCTTGGTAGGCCTCGGGAATGCTACCACCCATGATCCATTCGTTTTTAACTAATTTTCTACTTTTAAGATTGAACTCTTTTTTTAGGCAAACCAAGGCTTCTTCCTTGGTGCTATGGTCCATTTGCTGGAACAATCTCCTAATATTGTCGGTCATGGTCGGTTTTGGTAAAGCCTAAATTTATTCCAAATTTGTTTCTTAAAAAAGTTAAATCGTCGTAAGGTTCATTTTATTTTGAATTTCCCATGCATTTAAAGTTGCTTCTTCAAAGTGTACGATTTTTTTGAATGCCAATTCATTCATGGTTACAAGGCGGTACCACTTTCCAAAGTTTTAATGGCTTCGGCAATCGCCTTTTTATTGGGTTCGTCAGGGGCTTGACCTAGTGCGGTTTTGGCATGGGCGATTGCCTTTTTGAAGTCGCCTTTGGCCGAGTATGCGCGCATCATCCCCACATTGGTGGGCCAAGCCCCATGGTTCGTTTTATAATTTTTTTCAAAAACAGTAAAAGCTTCGTCGATTTTTTGCTCTGATAATAGCTGCCGCCCATAGCTGTGCAGTTCCATAATACCGGCATTCGAGATGGCCTGTTTAAGTAGGGTATCGGCCTCGGTATTTCGGTTCAGTTTTTCTAATAATTTCGCTTTGATCGACAAAGAACTAAAATTGGCTATGCCTCCCAAACGTGGGTCTACCGCTGCATTTACCCAACTAAGGGCCTGCTCGTAGTTCAGGTCATTGCGCAGGCACCAATTGGCCGCTGCCAAGAGGCTCGGCGGATCAAAACCCAATGCGCCTGTCATTTGGGTTTTAATGTAGGCCAACGTGTTGGCTTTCGAGTCAACAACTACCGTAAACGGAATTTTCCAGTTTTCCCAGACCAAAGCTACATCGACCGAAACAGGCGTTTGGTTTTCGAAGGTGTAATTGAGCCTTTTGACCGTAGGGGTTTGGTTTTTTAGTTGCCGCGTGGGAACACGGAGCATATCGAGGGTCTTGTCATAAAAATAACTTCCCCAGCCTTCCGTGTTTTTATTGAAAATAAGAACTGTACTGTCTGCATAAAGCGCCATATGAAGCCCATATTTGCCAGCAGGCAGGGCCTGGTCGTTGATTTTAACATCGGTGGAAAATGAAATCGTCGTATTTTCGTCGGCACCGGCGCGCCAAGGTGATTCGACATCAGAGCCAAAACCGAGCACCGTATAACCGTAAGGAGCAACATCGGTCCCCCATATTTTACCTTCACGGCCTTTTACACCAGGGGCGTTCCATTTTATTTCGATATTGGTGGCCCCCACACTTCTGCCGGCGGAGGAGGGAAAATTAGTGTTTCCGGGGATTCTTAGGCCTTGTGAAAAAGCCATCTGGCCAAAAAGTAGGGAAATGACTGCGAGTTTTACATAAAGGTTTTTCATAGGGATGCCATTTAAACGTTTTTTAGATCGAACCTATCGGTTGTTGGTAGTTGTCTTGCAAAATATTGATCAAATCGAGACAGGTCTTTAGCTGTCTGATAGGTAACAAAGATAGGATAGAAACTCAAATGGTACCTTCTATGGCCATTCAAAATACTGGTTTTCTGATTTATAATAATTATCCTGACTTTGAATGCGCTGGGAACGAGGTTCGATGTCCTAGGATATTCAGAATACGATGCCATCGAATGGGTCTTTTTTCGACTTCTTTGGCAAGGCTGCCGGATACTATTTCAAGACGAAATGACAGAAAACGGATTCAGGAGACGAATCCCGATTTTTCAAGGGTATGGGACACCCATTTGGTGGAACGTCGAAATTTTGGAGGAGGGTACCACATTTTAAGGGAATTTGTTTGTGCAATTGAATTAGCGATGTATATTTGCAACCGCTAAACGCCACGGTTCGGTAGTTCAGTTGGTTAGAATACCTGCCTGTCACGCAGGGGGTCGCGGGTTCGAGTCCCGTCCGGACCGCTTAGTAAAACAAGGCCTTCGAGGAATCGGGGGCCTTTTTTATTTCAATCCGTACAACATGCGTACAACAAATTCCACTTTTTTTACTTTTTAGTATCTTTAAAACTTAACACTGGTTTTCAATGGACAGGTTTATTGATAAAATAGTGGATGCTTTAACCGCTTTCCTTGTAGGAAGGGAAAAAGTTAATTCTGGTATGGAATCTTTCTTGAATAAGGGTAATAATGGTATTCTGGTTTTATCGGTTTTGCTTCTTATCCCTTTTTTGATAGTCTCTGTTTTTCTTTATAACAACGTTGAGAATCGGTTATGGTCACTTATTCCAATAACTATATGCCTTTGCATATATTTTCTGTTTGCCATTGATCTTCGAATGAGGAAAAGATCGGGGTTGGCAAAATCAAGATTAAAAAGCGAACCCTCTGGTTTTAACCTTGATCTTAATACGCTTGTTATGAAAAAATTATTTGGCTATTTGACCAAATACGAATATGTGAATGAAGAATTGACCAGCTATGAAGATTTTTATAAGGTAATGGCCTATAATTTTGACCATGACCAATCCGTAGTTCATTTCAATATGAATCTCTCCGAATTGAAATATCTTTTGGAAAAATTTAAAAAGCTCAAAAAGGGATTGACTTTGACCACTTTTGAGCGATCTAATAAAATCTACAATAGGGACAAACCAATATCCCAAAAAGCTTTGACAAGTGCTTATAGCGACTACAGACCCGATCAAGAATTCCGAGAGCACGTGGACGATTTCTTCAAGTTTCTGACTGACATTTGATTTTTTTTGACTGACATGTCAGCATTCCAAAATTATTTTATTTTCATCTGCTTACATTTTGACCTGAATTCGATTTAAAGTAAATGGCCGTTTACTCATTTTAATTTTTTAAAACGCAAAATTATGAATGAGGATAACAATGTATTGGAACTATTGAAGGATATTAAAAAGCTCTTATCCTTTAACAAGAGGGTCTTGAATATTGATGATTTGTCATATTATACAGGTTTGTCGAAAAGCAAGATTTATAAACTTACCCAGCTTAAACTGATCCCCACTGGTAACAATCAACATATTCGGCAAAAATTCTTTCACAAGGAAACTATCGATGCCTGGTTGTTGGGAGAACCCAATTTGTCTGATGAGTTTTTAGAGGCAAAACTTAATGAACAACTTTTGGGAAATCGAAAAGTTTAATCGTATTTATTTAAGATATTCGTTCCAAAGGAATTAAAGGTATGCACAAAAAAAAAGATGGAGCGAGAAGTTCTGGATCGTTTTCTTTCCAGTTTAGAGGAGGAACTTTATATTGTCAGAATAGACGATGAACGCGAAACACCAGATTTTATCTTATACGGTGCCAATCGGAATATTTCTATAGAGCATATTAGATATGTTCACGAACGGCACAAGGGAATAGAGGAATTTAGAAAACGCCTGATAAGCATGGCTAAACTAAAATTAGAGACTCTTTATATGAATGAGGAGTGTATTCATTTTATTTTTTCCAACCAATTAATGAAACCAATAAAAAGACCAAAAAATGTTTAACCGAAATGCTCTTTAAAATGGTTTTCTCTTCTACTTAAATATCTTATCATGACTGATTTTTGATGTTTTCTAAACCGTAATTTTTAAAAACCCTCAAGTGCGGCAAAAAGGTCAGGAAAAGCATAGTTGTTCTAACCAGATAATAGGCGACCCAATTTGCAGGTTTGTCTATTACACTTTCTCTTACTTTGAGTGTGTTAAAAGTAACCTCACTACATTGCCCTATAACATGGTCAAAATCATCTCGCATCGTTTTGGCAAAGCTATTCGAATATATTTCCACGTTCATTTCTATACTACCGTAACAGCTAAGACTGTTCAGGTTAAACGACCCTATAGTTGACCATTCGTTGTCCACTACGGCAGCTTTTCCATGTACTACCGACTTGTTCCACTCATATACCGTCATATTATGGCGTAAAAACGATGAATATAAATGCGTCGCCGCACGGCGAACCATGGGAACATCGCTTATGCCTGCAAGAATTACCGTTATCTTTATCCCTTTTTTACCAGCTTTTTTCAGTGCTTGTGCCAACCTTCTACCAGGCAAAAAATAGGAGCCTATTATACTTATTTCCTTTTTGGCGAGAAGTATGGCACTGGTATAGGAATCACAGACTTCGGTCTTATTTTTTAGCCAATCGTTTTGTCTTAATCCAATAAGTGCCTTACCGGCAGAATGTAGGACAGGCTTAATTTTTTTGGAACTCCCCTCTTTAAAAAAATAATCTCTGCACAGTTTTTGTAAATCCTCAGCAGCAGGGCAATCCAACTGCACGGCATAATCCAGCCAAGGTTCCGAATTCAGGGTTCCACGATATTTATCGGCTATATTAATTCCGCCGATCAGCGCCATTTTAGCATCTGCCACAACAATCTTGTGGTGCATGCGCCTGCCCAAATAAAAATTGTTGAAGGAGAGCAAAGGCGAAAAAAATCTGAGAAAGATTCCATGATCTATTAGGTCTTGGGTAAAATTATTAGAAAGTGCCGCACTACCATAGGCATCCAAAAGAACATAGACCTTTACCTTTCGTTGGGCGGCTTCCTTTAAACATGTCGCAATGCTCTTTCCTGTTTCATCGTTTTCAAAAATGTACGTTTGTAAATGAATTTCTTTTTGTGCCCTATTTATTATTTTTTTTAACCGCAAAAAATAGTCTTCTCCCGAATGGACCAGCTTAATATATTTTAAGTCGTCACTAGCGTTATGAAATGCCATTTTGCTATGTTCTTCACTGGTTGATCTATGATCCATCACTAAGTTTTGAATAGTTTCCTTTTGAAATTCTCACCCCTACTTTTATATAATTTATACAACCTCCAAAAAAATAGAACTGAGATTCTATATCTCGTAATTTTCTGGAATAATCAATAATGGAATTCTTAAGTGCTTAAGCAGCTTTTTTTCAATGCTGCTTTTTAATAGGTGTCTAAGGAAATAATGGGCATGGTGACCAATAATAAGTATGTCCGCACTCCATTTTTCTATGGTCTTATTGATTTCTTCGGCGGGCCGACCGAGGGTTTCAAACTCATGGATTTTCACTTCTGGGTGGTCACTTTTGATTTTATCTATGAGTTTAATAACTTTATCCTTTTCCTGAGCTTGAACGTCGGCCGGGAAAATACCGGCATCAATTTTACCAGGAGAGTATCTTATTATGTAAACTACTTCCAATTGAGCATCGAATTGTTCTGCGATTTGAATAGCATAATTGACCGCGTTCATTGCAGAAGGGCTTCCATCGATTGCTACCAGAATTTTTTTGATCATTTTCATAAATGTGCATTTTGGTTTAACCGGAATCAATCAGCAAAAAATAATACTACCTAATTTGATTAGGATAAATAAATCTTGATGAACCTATTTATTTGGTTGCTTCAAAAAATACACCGATCCCATAGCGGCCAAAACGGTTGACCCAGCAATAATAAAAGGGTAATAAAACCCTCCCGCAATTAGCCAAGTCCCCAATACAGGCCCTAAAATCTGCCCGATACTATTTGTGGAGCTCTGTATGGAAATGTTTCTGCCTGTATTCTTCTTTGATATCAATGAAACTGCCGAAAGCAGATTAGGTGTAACCATAGCACCACCAGCTGCAAACATAACGATCAACCCATAGATGAACCATTCATACGTAAAAAATGGAAAGGCAATGAGCGAGGTGCCGGCAATAAACATTCCTAAACCTATTTGTTGCTTTGTGGTCAGTATCTTTTCGCCATAAGTGGCAAATACAGGCTGTAAAATAGCCATTACCGTCCCGCATAGCATAAAACCGATGCCTACCTGATTGCTATTAAACGACAGCTCGTCTTTCCCGTAAATTGAAAATACCGTTTCAAAGAGCGTAACCACAAACTGCATGACAAAGGATAATAGCAAAAGCACCATAAAATAGTTGCTAAATGACCATCTAAATTGTATTTTCTCCGGAGCAAACCCGCTTACTATCTCTGTGTTTTTCAACCATTTTATGACCACAAGCAAAACAACAAGGCCCAAAAGGGACACTAGAATAAAAGGCACCGAAAAACGATCCAAATGAAGGATACCAAGGGAATATTTATAATGAAAATTGGTCTGGGATAACAAACCGCCTAGAACAGGGCCGAAAATAACGCCGGAACTAACCGCCACACCGGACCAGGACATAATCTTAGTCCGGCGTTTTTCAGAGGTAATGTCACTTAGATATGCATTGCTGACCGGAATCACCGATGAGGTAAATATTCCTCCAAGAATCCTTGCGATGTAAAGCATTGTCAAAGAGGTCGCCAGTCCCGTAAGCAGTTGCATAACAATGAACCCAATCAACCCTACGATAATAATGGGCTTACGGCCGTATCTGTCCGACAGTTTGCCCCAGAGTATCACAAAAATAAGTTGAAATAAAGGATAGATACTGGTCAACATTCCAATATGAAAATTGATTAGATCAGAATCCAAATTATCCTTTATTGCCAGTCTTTCTGTGTAGTAGGGAAGGGTTGGCAGCAGAATACCGTACCCTAACATCACCACAAATAAACTCAGCAGCACTAAAAATATCCTACTAAGTTTTTCCTTTTGGGTCATTATTTATTACCGATTTTTCTCTTTAATAATTGAGCGTTAATGGCAACGATAATGGTGCTCAAACTCATGAATACGGCTCCGACTGCTGGGCCTAAAACAAAGCCTGAAGAATAGAGCACGCCCGCAGCAAGAGGAATGGCGACCACATTATAGCCTGTGGCCCAAATAAGGTTCTGAATCATCTTGTTATAGGTGGCCTTCCCGAATAAAATCAAGTTGGCAATATCCTGTGGATTGCTGTTGACCAAAATAATATCGGCAGTTTCGGCTGCAACATCGGTTCCAGAACCGACAGCAATACCAACATTGGCCTGCGCCAACGCGGGTGCATCGTTTACCCCATCTCCTGTCATTGCAACAAATTCACCTTTGCTTTGCAGCTCTTTTACAATTTCTACTTTTTGGTGTGGCAATACCTCCGCATAGTATCCATCCAAACCAAGTTTATCGCTTACCGCTTTGGCCGTTTTTTCATTGTCGCCTGTGGCCATCAATACTTTTATATTGTTCTTTTTGAATACTTTGATAGCTTCGGCGGATTCTGGTCTGATTTCATCTGCAAGTGCAATGTATCCAGCCAGTTTTCCATCGATTAGAACAAAAACAACCGTTTCGGCAGCATCACTATAGGCATCTTCGGGAATGGTAATTTTTTCATCCCTTAAATACCCCGGACTTACGACCTTTACTTGTTTTCCTTCTACCTCGGCCTCGACCCCTTTTCCTGTAATGGCATTGAAATTCTTCGGATTGGGAATGGCAACCTTGTCTTCTTTCACTTTTTTGATAATGCCCACAGCAATCGGGTGTTCAGAGCTTTGCTCCAAAGCACTGGCCAGTCGTAATACTTCTTCCGAGGAGTGCTTTTTATCCACTGATTCCACACGGGTAACCCCAAAATCCCCTTTTGTCAATGTTCCAGTTTTATCAAAGAGCAACACTGATATTTTACGTGATTCCTCAAATGCAGTTCTATTACGAATCAATAATCCATTTTGAGCGGAAACTGCTGTGGAAATGGCCACTACCAATGGAATGGCCAGACCCAATGCATGCGGACACGCAATGACCATAACCGTTACCATTCTTTCTAAAGCATATACAAAGGGAAACCCTAAAATAAGCCAAACGGCCAAGGTTCCAAAACCAATTGCCAAAGCAATATATGTCAACCATTTTGCCGCTCTATCCGAAAGGTTTTGCATTTTGGATTTGGTTTTTTGTGCTTCCTCAACCATCTTAATGACCTTGTTTAGATAGCTGTCCTTACCGGTATGCTCTACCTTTACCTTTAGTGTACTATTACCGTTTACTGATCCACCGATAACTTTATCGTTCAATTCCTTTTTAATGGGTTTCGATTCTCCCGTTAACATCGATTCGTTCAAATAACTGGAACCTTCTGTGATTATTCCATCCGCAGGTACCTTTTCCCCTGGCTTAACCAGAATTATGTCGTCTTTCAATAAATCCTCCAGTTTGATATCTTCAATGGTTTCGCCATTTACTCTGTGTGCTTCCGCGGGCATCATGCTGACCAATAGTTGTAAGGCTTTAGATGCTCCGAGGACGCTTTTCATCTCGATCCAGTGACCAAGGAGCATAATGGCTATCAGTGTCGCCAATTCCCAGAAAAAATCCACCCCGGGTAAACCAAAAACTGTTGCGGAACTGTAAAAATATGCCACGCTAATGGCCATAGCTATTAAGGTCATCATTCCCGGTGACGCTTTTTTCACCTCCGACCAGAACCCTTTGAGGAATGGCCAGCCCCCATAGAAATAAACAATACTGGAAAGAGCAAACAGTATATAGGGATTACCGGGAAGAAGAAAATTATATCCAAAAAAATCCTGGATCATTGGGGAAAACAAAAGGATGGGTCCGGTAAGTATCAATGTAATCCAGAACCGCTTTCTAAAATCGGCAATCATCATTTTATGGTGGTCATGCCCTGCCATCCCCATGGGTACATTGCCCCCATGATCGTCATGATCCATCTTAGAGTGATCCATTTTCGAGTGGTCTTCTTTGCTGTGGCCCATTTCCGAATGGTCCATCTTGGAATGGTCCGTCTTGGAGTGATCCATTTTTGAATGATTTTCTTTATCGTGATTCATTTTTGAATGATCCATTTTTTTGTCCTTGTGATCTTCGTGATTTTCCATGTTGTCCTATTTAAGGGTTATCGTAATTTTTTTCTCATTTCTTCAGAAATATTCTCGGCATATACGCCGTAGGCATCCACCAACATACCTTTGACTCCGTTTTTCGAAGAAATGGCATATAGTATGCTATTGTCATCGGTACTGCTCATGCCTTCAAAGCGGTGTAGTTCATCCACTTCAAATTCTTCGGGATGGATTTCCAATTCTAATGAAGCACATTTTAAACATTCCGGCTCCAAATTAAAGTCGTAAGTATATCCCCGGAGTTGTAAGTCATTAATTGCTTCTGAAAGCGTATCGTAGTTTCTCATCCTTTATTATTTTTATAGGTCATCGTAAAATAACTGCCGTCTTCTTCGGTAAATTTTTGGAATGATAACAAGTTCTCACTCGTAAGTTTTTCACTTGCTACATAATCCAATTGCTTGATTCGTATTCCAAAGGCATAAGCTTTAATATTGATTTTTGATTTAATTGTTTTTCCATTTCCATTTGATTCCAATACCCGGTCATAAATTTTTATTTTGCTGTTCGAACCAAAGAAATTTAGCAATCCGGAGTCGAAACTCATTTCGAGTTCAACATCTTCCAAGTTCGCCAAATCATAGAGTTCCTTAAAGTTTTTGGATACCGTACTGATGTCCGTTTCCTTGGATTTTGGATTTGAAAACGGAAAGGCCATTACCATCACACTTGATTCATTGGGTTTACATCGGTAAGTGGTGGTATATTTTTCCGTTGAGGTGCCATTTTCATCAAAGAGTTCGGTCACGACAATAATTTCATAAAAACCAGTGGATTCTTTTATCTTTCCCGCTTTAAAAGTTTGCTTGTTCAGAAAATCGCCATTTTTATCAAAATTTTCCCGCACCACCACTCTATCGGACAATTGTCCAATCAACATTTTATCTTGTGGGTATGCGGAACTAATCATAAAAAGGAATAGTATTAAGAGAAGTCCTATTTTCATATATAGTGCATCAATTCTTTTACCTCTTTGGCAATTACGTCGCTTAAGTCGATTTTGTTGGATATGTGCGGAATTGTATTACAAGTAATAACATCATCCGCACCTGCATCGATCAAATCCTGATAGGCATTTCCGGAAAACACGGCATGGATACCTATACATATTGGTGGCTTCATTCCTGCTTTTTTCAAATGCTCAACGGTCTCGATCATAGTACGGGCGGTCGAGATAATATCATCGACCAGTACAGGAGTTGCTTCTTTATACTTAGCCACATCGGGAACGGAGACTTCAACATCCCTATCACCATGCCTTATTTTTTGTAGTACGATGAAAGGTGCCCCTGCATTTTTGGCCACTTCCGATACCCATTGCTCACTTTCCGAATCAGGCCCGATAAGCACCGGATTGTGTATGTTCTCTTTAATCCATTTTGAAATCTCGTTGGCCGCATGGATGACCTTATTGGGAATTTGATATACTTTACCTAACGAAATTATTCTATGCAGATGGGGGTCAATGGTGGTAATGCTATCGGCAAAACCGGAAATCAGTTTGCCAAAGTAGTTCGATGTAATTCCTTCGCCTTCGTTAAAGACTTTATCCTGTCGCATGTAGGCGAGATATGGAGCAACCAAACACGTGCACATGGCGCCCAACGACTTGGCCGTGTGGCTCAAGAAGTAGAGTGGCAACAGCTTTTCGTCCGGCTGGTGTAAGGTACAGACCAATACGACGCATTTGTCCTTAACATTGGAAAGGATGCGGGTATAGGATTCCCCATCAGGAAATTTTCTTAATTGGGCCTCACCGATTTCCGCGTTCATTTTTTTTGCCAGAAGTTCTGTGAGTTCTTCATTTCCTGGAAGACTTAATAGTATTGTTTTCATTTCGAATGTTTTTTTCAATTAATGGTTAAAATATCGTCATGGCTATTTTTATATTCCAATGCATAATTAAGTTCGCCTTCAGATTCTGCAAAAAATGTATAGAGTAACTGGTTTTCTTCAACTTTTTCTCCTAAATGAACATTTAAAAGAATACCAGCCGACTTTGATTGCGGTGCACCCGAAAGTTTTGCGAGTTTTGCGATCTTTCTATTATCAATACGTTTCAAAGCTCCTGACTTCTCTGCTTTAATTTCGACTTTATATGGGGCTAAAACTGGTTGTGAAAAACGCCCTTGGGCTTCGCAAATGGCAAGAAATTTTTCGTATGCTTTGCCGGATTCCAATAGTTGTTTTGCTGTGGCGCTTCCTTTTCCCGATTCAACTTTTCCCGATAGTGCCAATAGTTCACCGGCCAATAGCACCGCTCTTTCCTTAAGGTCATTGGGTGCATTTTCCTTATTTTTCAAGACACTTAAAATGTCCATAGCTTCCAGAGAAGGGCCAATTCCTCTTCCAATGGGTTGTGTGCCATCCGTAATAATAACCTTTACAATCAATCCAACCGTATCTCCCACAGTTTCCAAATGAGTCTTTAATTTTTGGGCCATTTCAGTACTGCGTACTTTGGCGGTTTCACCAACGGGAATATCTATAACAACGTGGGTTGAACCCGCCGCAGCCTTTTTTGAAAGAACCGAAGCGATAAGCTGCCCTTCACTATCAATATCCAAGGCTTTTTCAATTTTAATAAGTATATCATCCGCAGGACTCAATTGTGCAGTACCTCCCCAAACAATACAGCCACCTTCCTTTTCTACTACTTCCTTAATCTTTTCTGCCGAAAGGGTAACATTGGTAAATACCTCCATGGTATCCGCTGTACCTGCGGGTGATGTAATTGCGCGGGATGAAGTTTTGGGCATGGTAAGTCCGAAAGCGGTAACAATGGCAACAACTATTGGAGTTGTTCTATTGCCAGGTAACCCTCCAATACAATGCTTATCGACCACAATATCCTTGTTCCAATTCAATTGCTTGCCCGAAACAATCATCGCCTTTGTAAGATCAGATATTTCATTCATATCCATTCGGTCGCCTGCACAGGCTGTTATGAAGGCAGAAAGATGAATGTTGGAATAATCCCCATCAACAATATCCGTTATAATTTCATGATAGGCGTTATAATTGAGCTTTTGATTATAGATTTTTGCCCTAACATGACTTAATGATTCAATAGGTTCTAAGTGCGAAACATACAAGGATTCATTTTCGGAAATGTTTAGTTTTTTTGCGGCAGCTTCCGATAATCCTATCTCATTTGGAAGAAGGATGTCCGAACTTATGACATTGAGACTCGCTACGATGGAAGTGGTCGCATTTGATATCCTAATTCTGGTCAATGCTTCAAACCCTTCAGAAATACATACGTGGCAATCTTCATGCATATACACCACATGCTCGTTCTGTGTATAAATACCAAGATGTTTATATGTTAGCATGTTTGAATGTTGTTCCATGGTTATTTTAGTTATTTCGTGTTACTGTCACATTTTCTATTTCTTCAATAGTATAGAGCTGCGGGATTTCAGACTCCCATCCATAGGTTTCCTTGATACCTTTTTGAAGGGCTTCAGCACCTTCTTTTTCGCCGTGTACAATGAAAATCCGTTCGGGTCTGTTTTTTATTTTACCCATCCAATCTATAAGTTCTGTGTGGTCGGCGTGTGCCGAGAGGCCTTCTATATCCTCAACCTTCATATTGAACGGCACCCATTTTCCATATACCTTTAATTCCTTGTCGCCTTCCAACAATTTTCTGCCACGGGTTCCTTCGGCTTGATAGCCCACAAACAGCAAGGTGTTGTTTGGGTTTTGGGCTTGGGTTTCAAGATAGTTGAGCATTCTGCCCCCTGTAAGCATTCCGCTTCCTGCAATCACGATTTTTGGTTTATTATCGGTCCTTAATGCCATTGTTTCGCGATAACTGCTCACTACCGTAAAATGGGAACACATTTCGTCACATTCATTATCTTCCAACCTATGCCAATCTCTGGTGCGGTGGAATAGTTCCAGTACATCGGCTCCCATTGGGCTGTCCATAATCATTTGAACTTTGGGTATTTTTTTCTCCTTAAGCAGTCTCCAAAAAATGAGCATCATCAGTTGGGCACGTTCCACTGAAAAACTTGGAATAAACAGACTACCGCCTCTGTTGATGGTTTCATTGACCAATTTTTCTATTTCTGGAATGGCTTCTACTTCATCTGGATGAAACCGTCCGCCATAGGTCGATTCAATGAAAAGTACATCTGCTTTTTTTGGTTTAAGGGGTGGATATAACAGTAAGTCATTGGTTCTTCCAATATCTCCTGAAAAAAGAAAACGTTTTCCGTGTACATCCAACTCGATGTATGTAGCTCCTAGTATGTGTCCGTTATATTGAAAGCGAACTCTAATACCATCAAATAATGGAATCCATTGTGATTGTGGAATGCCCTTAAAATGGGGGATGGTTTTTTCCACGTCTTTTAAATCGTAGAGCGGTTCTGCGGGATTGTGTTTGGAATAGCCCTCTTTGTTGGCGCGTTCGGCTTCCTGTTCCTGTATTTTTGCACTATCGTTCAGGATTATTTTTGCAATATCCAAAGTAGGGTTGGTACCATAAATGGGCCCTTTAAATCCCTGCTTTACCAAACGGGGCAAATACCCCGTGTGGTCCATGTGGCCATGGGTAAGCAGTACCATATCAATTTCTGGGACTTCAACAGGGGGATATTCCCAGTTTTTTAGGCGGAGTTCCTTTAGGCCTTGAAAAAGCCCGCAGTCTACCAGTATTTTTCTATCACCTGTGTCCACTAAATATTTTGAGCCGGTTACTGTACCTGCTGCACCTAAAAAGTGGATTTTTATTTTATTATTTTTCATTTTTTTTGTATTTATTTAGTGTCCACTGCAACAAGAAGATGTGTTTCCCTTGTCTTGGTTCGATTTACTCAATTCTGCTATTTCATTATATAGATTGCGGGAATCTTCTTTGATAAGAAGTGCCAACTTTTTTATGGATTTGGGTTCAAAGTTTACCATCCCCAATAATATTTCTAGGGCTTCTTCAAGTAGTTTTGGGTCATCTTCCAAGGCTTGGTAAAATGGTTCTAAATCCATGCTGGCCTGTTGTTTCAATGCTTCAGTTTTCATAAGTTTTGTTTTTAAGATTGTTAAACTTTTTATCTTTAATCGTTAAGTGCTTTTACATAGTGCTTCTGAATCTTCTAAAATCTTTTTATGTCTTTTTTTATCAATTCCTATCTGCTCCAATAGTGCAGGATTTTCGTGAAGCTCTTTACAAAGCACAAAACCTTTATCTAATAGTTTTGTTTTTTCGGCCTTGGTCAGCGTCGTTAATGCTGTTAAAGGGTGTAGCCCAGATTTATCTATTCTTTCTTTTAAACCGTTTCCCATAGGGTAATCCCAACTTGTCAATAACAATCCTACACATTTACCAAATTGTATAGCGTCAGTTGTAAATCGCGTATTAGTGTACACACCTCCTTTATGAAGTTTAGCTTCGTGGCCTTTTTGATGTTCCCATTGTTTCTCAACATCTAAAAATCTTGAGTGGATATATAATGGAATTTTCACATTGCAAAATCGTCCTTGGTCACTATGATATTTACATTCAATCATATAATGTTTGTTATCTTTTTGCGCTATCACATCTATTTCGTGCTGCACACAATTACCCTGTACAATTACACCAACCTCTGTTACATACCCTTCGTGCGCAAATAGTTTGCCCACTAGCTTCTCAAAAGGAAAACCAGTAGGCCCCAATTCTATCAAGGCTTTTTTGAGCTTGTACTTTGAGGCACTTACCCTCGATTTACCTTTTAGCATCTTGAAAGCCATTTGGTAGATTTTTTTAGTGGTAATCCCCTCATATAATTGCTCTTCAACTTGCTTAACAATTTCCTGAATCAATTCTTCACTTGCTTGGGAACGTCTTAAGGAATTGATAAGTTTATTCACATCAAAAGCTGCCACTTCGCCAGAATACTTCACTATGTTGATAGGATTTTTCATTTTTTAAAGTGTATGGTCATTACCGGAAGTTCAGAGTGGTTAGTTACACCTTCGGCAATACTTTTTGAAAATAAGCTCAAAAATCCTGTACTACCATGAGTAGACATAGCAATCAAATCTGCAGGTTCATGTATTAAGAATGTATTTATACCCGTTTCCACAGACGCTTCATTATTAACGTACATGGAATAATTTTTCAAATGAGGATACTTTTCCAAGAATTTTTTAATCGGATTTAATCCTGCGGTTATGCTATTGGTATCCGTTTGGGTATTGATCCGCAATAAACGAATGTGAGAATTGCATTTTTTAGCAATTGAAATTACATGCTCGAAAGCAGCACTTACATCCTCCACAAAATCAGAAACAAATACAATATTTTTAAAAGGGAAGGAAACATCATCCCCTTTAACCACAATTACAGGGACATCGGATTTTCGCACAATTTTTTCCACGTTGCTACCAAACAATTCCCTTGCCGTGCCTTTTGTGCCACTACTTCCGGTTATAATAAAATCATGATGAAAATGACCGGAATGTTTTAAGATATTGCTGGTTTCAACCTGATACTCCAAGAAGGTCTGGCACTTCAGATTTTCCTTTTCCGCTTTTTTTTCCAATTCCCGCAAGGCGGATTTTGCCGCTCCGATCTGTTTCAGGGTTTCAGGATATCGCTTTTCCTTAAGCTTATCCAGTTTCACCCAGTCCACGGGGGTATGTATCAAATGAAAGAAATGGATTTCGGCGTTGTAAAGTTTGGCCATCTTGATACCGAGGTCGGCTGCCTTATTGCAGTTCTCGGAAAAATCCGTGGGTACTAATATGTTTTTCATTTTTACTATTTTTTATTAATTATTTGGTTTCCATTTAAAATCACAAACTTTTGCCCCTCCAGCAATACTATTGGTACGCTCTAATTTGGCATTCCACATTTCGGCTAAAGGGAAATCCAGTGCGCACCATGTTTTTACACAGAACCTTGAAAGACCTTGATGTTCAAAATATTCCGCCACTGGACACATTGTGCAGTTAAAGCATACTGAATTGTCAGCTTGTGGTATATTGTTCCATTTATAGGAAGGGCTGTTAAAAGGGAAGGTTCGGAACAATTCGGTTGCATAGGCCAGCCTTTTTGCCTTGTTTTGGTGCTTGAGCCCCGTCAGACCCCACGAGAGCTTTCCCATGACTTTGTAAACTTTCCAGGCTATATCATAGAAATATTGGGTGGTTTTGGTTTCACTTACCCCCCTATTCGTTAATTCCTGATAAAAAGCCGTTGACATAGCCGCAAGGTGTACCATAAGGGTGCCGCCAAAAGTTGGACTTTTCTTAATGTCTTTTCTTAACTGTTTGTAATGTAACCAGTAGCCAGTAAGGGTCACTTCTATCTCCTTTTTGCCGAAGTCTGGGGAAAGTACTTTTTTCGCAGCTTTTGAGGCTTTCACTTTAAACCAAAACAAAACTATTTTTAACATGACTTTTTCATTCTTTTATGGTTACGAAAGTGGTATTTCCTTTTCAGCTTACACTTCCATTAGTTTTTCATTGTTTCCTCAGTTTCATTTTCGGATGGTATTACTTTTTGAATGCAATCCAAGTTGATAATAATAGTATATTTTTACTTGCTCAGC
>JBBQAM010000059.1:0-23840 GCA_038316335.1 Flavobacteriales bacterium | reverse complement strand
CATCGCCTCACAATCAATGGAGGGTAGGCGGGTCAGCCTCAAGGAAATTGCCGAGGAAATAGATTCCCCTGTAGCATTTACCGCTAAAATTCTACAACAATTGTCGAAGAACCAAATCGTTGATTCGGTAAAGGGTGCCACGGGGGGATTTGAAATTCAGAGGAGTAGTATCGACCGCATAAAACTTAGTGAAATCGTTTACGCCATCGATGGCGACAATGTATATATGGCTTGTGGTCTAGGACTGGAGAAATGCAATGCAAGTAAACCTTGCCCTGTACATAACAAGTTTGTTCAAATACGGGAAGATTTAAGAGATATGCTCGAAAACACAAGTCTCTATGAAATGACCGTTGGTTTGGAAGTAGGATTGACCTATTTGAAACGATAGAAAAATTTAAATTTAAATCGGACATATCTGTCCTAATAAAATCAGATCCATTTGGATACCAATAAAAAAATACAAGAAAAATATCACCAACTTGGTGAAAATCCCGAAACCTTTCTTCAAGGGCTGCTTCATGCGAAACCGATAAACTATTGGGATTATGTAGAGGTCGATACCCTGCTTTCCCTTCAAAAACCACGTACCCATTTTAAGGACGAGACCATTTTTATCATGTACCACCAATTGACCGAACTCGTGCTCAAAATGATGCGCCACGAACTCGACCAAATTATCGAAACGGAAATTGTCACCGAAGAATTTTTAATGATCAAGATCGGTAGATTGAACCGCTATACCCTGATGTTGATTACTTCTTTCGATATCATGAAGGATGGAATGGACTATGACGATTACAACGAATTCAGGAAAACATTGACCCCCGCTAGCGGGTTTCAAAGTGCCCAGTTCCGCTATATCGAAATTCTATGCACCCGTTTGGAAAATCTGGTGAACGATGAAGGCAAAAAACGTCTTCCCACCCATCCGGTGACCGAGGATTACTTTGAACATATCTACTGGATCGATGCCGGACTCAACAGAAAAACCGGCAAAAAAACCTTGACCTTGATCCAATTTGAAGAAAAGTACCTGGAGGGTTTTATAGGTCTTGCGAAAAAGGCACATGGAAAAACCCTGGAGGATAAAGTTTTGGGCATGAAAAACCCTTCATCCGCGCTACAGGAAAAACTTAGGGAATTTGACCGCCTGTACAATGTCGAATGGCCATTGGTGCATTTAAGGACCGCGGAGTACTACCTGAACCGAAAAGGGGAAAACAAGGCCGCAACCGGAGGTTCGGAATGGAAAAAATACCTACACCCAAAATACCAGCAACGCAAATTCTTCCCAAAATTGTGGACCAAAAACGAAAAAGAAACATGGGGCGAACCTAAAACATAGCCATATGAAAGTAATGAACAAACCGCAAATTAAAATTTCGTCTGTGGGCAGTACCTTCAAGATACTACAGATCAAAGGCGTGTCAGGAATGACAATGCCCCCGCACTATAGCACCAAGGAAGCTGTTATTTTGGTAGAGAAAGGCCAGGCGCTACTCAAAATGCCGGAGGGCGATCATATCCTGAACAAAGGAACTTCGTTCATTATTCCGGCCGGAAAGGAGCACACCCTCATCATTCAAAAGGACTTTAAGGCTAGGGCCATTATGGCCGTTGATTCAGAAATTAATTTCATATAACAACATCATGGAAAAAACAATAGAAAAAACAATCGGACAGATGGTCGCCGAAGACTACCGTACCGCACAGGTTTTCAAAAATCACAAAATCGACTTTTGCTGCAAGGGGAATCGTAGTATTGCGGAAGTAGCTAAAAAGAGCAAATTGGACCCTACTATTTTGTTAGAGGAAATAAAGGCCGTTAAGGAACGGAACATCAATGACACTATTGATTTTAAATCCTGGCCGCTAGATCTGTTGGCGGATTATATCGAGAAAAAACATCATCGTTACGTAGAGGAACGCATTCCGGTTCTTAACCAATACTTAGAAAAACTGTGCCGAGTACATGGTGATAGACATCCTGAACTTTTTGAAATCACAGAACATTTCAATGCTTGTGGCGGTGAACTTGCCATGCATATGAAAAAAGAGGAATTAGTGCTTTTTCCCGCAGTGCGAAAAATGGTTAAGGCCAAACAAACGGGAGGAACAATGGAGAAGCCTCATTTTGGAACGGTTAAAAACCCCATACAAATGATGATGGCCGAACATGAAACCGAAGGCGACCGCTTTGCCATAATAGCTAAATTAAGCAATGATTATAACCCGCCGGCAGATGCCTGCAATACCTATCGGGTGACCTTTTCGTTGCTGAAGGAATTTGAAGAAGATTTGCATCATCATATTCATTTGGAGAACAATATCCTGTTCCCAAAAGCCGAGGAACTTGAGTTGGAGCTGATCGCCTGACCCATACCCCTTGTTAGAGCGATTGGGTACATACGATTTGCAAGAGCTGGAAATACAGACGTAGATGGGAAAAATAAAAATAAAACGAATTTACGAAAACCCTTCAGATGCTGACGGAGTTCGCATCTTGGTAGACCGTGTCTGGCCCAGGGGCGTTTCTAAGGAGGATGCCAAACTCGACGTTTGGGACAAGGAGATCGCACCCACGGAAAAGCTCAGAAAATGGTTCGATCATGATGCCGATAAATTCTCCGATTTCGAGAAGAAATACCGCAAGGAACTTGAGGACAGGAAAGGAAATCTAGATGCAATCCGAATAAAAGCAAGGGATGGGACGGTTACGCTCTTATACGGCGCAAAGGATACCGAACATAACCAGGCCGTAGTGCTTCAGAACGTATTGAACGAATGAATCAAGAATCAAAAAAACCGATCAAAAGACATAAAAGCTTGCAACCCTTGAGCCGTGACCATCATCATAGCCTGCTCTTCTGTTGGAAAATAAGAATGGGTTTTTCAAAAGGAATCGAGCCCGTAAGAATCAAACGCTATGCCGATTGGTTTTTTGACCATCATGTGCGCCCCCACTTTGAAATGGAGGAAAAACAGATCTTTCCCATTTTGCCAAGCCATAATGAAATGATTAAAAAGGCCATTTCAGATCATAAAAGGTTAGTACGACTTTTTAATGATTCAGAAAACATTGAAAAATCACTTCCTCTAATTGAAGAGGAGCTTGAGCAGCACATCCGTTTTGAGGAACGGATGCTTTTTAATGACATTCAAAAAGTCGCCACGGAAGAACAACTCAAAACCATATTAAAATTACATACCGATGAAAAATTCAGCGACAATACCGACGACCTTTTCTGGGAGTAAATCAAAAAAAGGAAATCCATTGAAAATCTACAACAATCTATTGACCGAATTTAAAAGGGAACAAATGGGGTATGCCTCTATCGCCATAATACCTCAAAGCTGCTTAGGAGCGGTAGCGGCAATGATGTTATTATTAAACGGTTTAACGTTCATCAATCTGACATTGCTATTCTTGGTTACCATGTTCTGCATGACATATAATGGGGCGGTTTTGGCACAATTCAAATCCAAGACCACGTTTAACCTATTAATACTGAGCGTAGTTTTCAGTTGTATCGTTATCATGGTCCATTTATTTTGAAAGGCCACCAAGAAAAGCTCGAAAAATCCGATTCGATGACCAGAGGTATTTATAGCCTGATCTATCTAAACGAGCGGGGAGAGGAATGCCACGCAGATTTCAGGACGCACGAATACCACAGCCTTATGGAGCTGCTGTTCGACAAATATGCCGAAGAATGGGGCGAGTGCAAAGGCCGGGCCTGGTGTGGGACCTGTCACATTGATATTTTAGAGGGCAACCTAACAGAAAAAATAGCCGAAGATGAAAAACAAACCTTGTCGAAAATCGAGGGTATAACCCATAGCAGTCGCCTAGCCTGTCAAATTCCGGTAAATGCCGAATTGAACGGCTTGGTATTCAAAATATTGGGCGACGGTCTAGTTTGATGCTACTAGCCTTTTTTGGAAGAAATGATAAGAATCAGGCTTAACGGAATCAGAAGACTTCCTATGGCCAATACTTCAAAATAACCTGCAAAAAGGGACAGGTTTTGCCATGCTGCGAATCCCTTATAAAAAATAAGAACCTCGGTACCTATGAATCCGATCATATACAATGTATAAAACCATTTTGGGATTTTGATCAAATCAAAAAAATCCAGAAACAGAAACAAGCTAAGGGTAACCACCCCCAAGAAGGTCCAATGTAAATAACCAATTGTAAAATCTAGATAGGTCGATGCCAAACGGGCGAAGTAGGGAAATGCCGTTAGTAACTGCAAAAGCATTTTCACCCCTAATAGAATGCCGATCAACTTTAATAATCCTGTTTGAAAAACCGAAAATAGCAGGATGATATGCCGTTTGTTCTTAAAAACCAGCCACAGAAGAATTCCATAGGCAGCAAGCTGTGATAAGGCCCCGACACCCCCTAATATATTATAACCTATCGGTGGATTCGTAAATAACGTTGATAGTGAAAAGGATAAAATAATACCAAGATTAATAAGCCGGAAGAAACTTTTAAAAATAGTATTGGGCATGATTATTCGATGTCTTTCTAAAACATATAGAAACATCCCGATAAGCGCCATAATCATCCAGCCGTTATACAGAAAATGCAGGTAAAAATATATGGCCAACCGATACCAAATGGAAACCGCTCCCAGGGTATTCATTATACCGCCCAAAGCCCAGGGTCCCAGACTTGATACCACCAGATACCAAAGCGCAATCTTAATACATCTGTAGGATTGCGATGTTTTAGCATGCCGGGGAACATTCTTAAAAAAGAACCAAGTGAACCAATAGGAAGCGAATAGAAAAAGAGTAGAAAAAATAATGGAAAACAATGCATAGCCTTGAAATGGAAATGACAAGAGCATACCAACTAGCGTTAATTGGGTAAACCAAAAAATGTATCTGTATTTTTTATCCAAGCCCTGTTCTTCCAAATACATTTTATATAAAACGGTGGTCAAGACCAAATATACCCAACCTAAAAGTGCAATATGGGAGTGTGTATGAACTATAAATTTATAGGTAATAGGTATATCAAAGGAATGGATCGACCTCAATACAACCCCAAATATTGCGGCCAAAAAAAAATAGGCCAGGGCCACCTTACTATGTGATTTTAAGTCCATCATTTTTGAAAGCCCAATTTAGGAAAACAAAGGGACATGTAGCCAAAGATGGCAAGAAAGCGTCCATAGAACACCTGACATATATCATGTTCTATTCTCTTATTTGGCAGTTATTTTGCGGCGGCGATTCTTAAGAACTCCCAAATGAAATAAATGAAAAATATCATATTCTTTTTTTCTTTACTATCGCTTTCACTGGTCAACGCGCAACTTACGGTTGACGCCGAACTGCGGCCTCGTTTTGAATACCGGCATGGTTTTAAGACCCTTTTTCCCGATAGTGAAGACCCGGCGGCATTTGTTTCACAGCGTACACGCTTAAATACCGGGTATGTTACCGAAAAACTAAATTTTTACATAAGCTTACAGGACGTTAGGGTCTGGGGCGATGTGCCCCAATTGAACACCTCAGACAGTAACGGGCTGGGCATTCATCAGGCTTGGGGGGAAATTCGGTTAGACAAAATATTTTCCTTGAAGTTGGGCCGCCAGGAAATTGAGTATGACGACGAGCGTATTTTTGGCAGTGTCGGCTGGGCTCAGCAGGCCCGTAGCCACGATGCGGCCCTATTAAGATTTTCCGATGAAAAAATTAGATTCGACCTAGGTTTTGCATTTAACCAAGATACCGAAAATGTAGTTGGCAGTACATTGACCACACCAGGAACCTATAAAAGTATTCAGTATGGGTGGCTTCATAAAGATTGGCAGTATTTTCAAGCGAGTTTCCTGTTCTTGAACAACGGATTGCAATTTATCGATCTGATCAATTCGGAAAATAACGAAACCAGATATTCTCAAACACTTGGAACCCATTTAAACTATAAAGAAGGAAACTTGGGATTCACATCAAATCTCTATTACCAATTCGGAAAGGATGTTGCCAACAATGACTTAAGTGCCTATCTCTTGGCCTTGGAAGCAAATTATCAACCTTCACAAGCTTGGACGTTGACCCTCGGTACCGAACTGCAGAGTGGAAACGAAAATGGGGCGCCATCTAATGGAAAGAACTACGCCTTTACCCCTTTTTACGGTACCAATCATAAGTTCAATGGACTGATGGATTATTTCTATGTCGGAAATCACGGTAATAGTATCGGGCTATGGGATATCTATTTAAGGGGCAAATTGGTTGTGAACCAAAAATCGAATCTGGCCTTGGCCGTGCACAATTTCGCTTCACCTTCTAAAATTGCACCGAATATATCTAGTCAATTGGGTACAGAATTAGACCTGGTCTATTCCTATTCAATTGATAAGAACATTGCTTTATCCGGGGGGTACTCTCAATTATTTGCCGACAAAGGCTTAGAGGCCTTAAAGAATAATTATGATGGGAATACCAACAATTGGGGTTGGCTCATGATCACCCTTAAACCGACTTTATTTAATAATGTGGATTGATATCCTTTAATCCTATTACCTCAAAAAATTAAGAATCCTAACATGTTATAAATGATCTGATTAGGACCAACACACCCCCCTTTCATATACCTGTTTAAGGGCATCGGCTACAGCATCGATTCCCCGCTAAAGCTGTAACAGTTTGGGATAGATTCGGTTATTTCCTTGGTCGACGATATCCTTCGTGAAAAATTTCGCAAGATGTACTGCGCAAAATTTGAAATCCCGTATACTGTGATTACCGATAAAATGGAAGGTTTTAGGGCAAAAAGAATTACATCCTACCTTGACCAGATCCATGAACTGGCCTAAAAAAAATCGAGGAATAAAAGAACACCATGGTCCAAACTGCAAACGGCATCATGTATATTTTAACCTGCCGCGACGCTTCTCCCTTAAAACATGAATTTAAAAATCTGGCACAAAATTCCTTTAATCTTAATGAATTAAGAGGGTGGGTCAAAGAACGGATAGCCCAAATATTTTCGTTAAGGAGCTTACCATATACCTAGAATACCTGGAAGATCACATTACAGAGGTCAGCAGGGCTTTTACAAAAAACAAAGGCAGTATCTATTGAATTTTACGACGAATCTACGCGAAGGCATTGCCTACTACGAACAACTTTAAATCAGTTCAATGAAGGTATTCCTAACGTCTAAGGCGAAAATTTTATATGATTTGCAGTGTAGTAAAGAGGCTTTTGGATGCCTTGGTCCTGAAAATTGAAGCCTTGAAACCACCACCAAGGAACAAACCTGTAAAATAGTACCTTAGACCTATATCGTAATTTATAAACATCATTATCTTTGCCGCTTATTGAGGACAAAAAAGTCTTTTATTGTCTAAAAAACAACGGCAACCATGAAATCAAATCAACTAAAATCGAAATTGGTACAACTATTTGCGGTAGGATTGTTAACCTTTATGTTATCCTGCAAGGGAAACAATGAAAACAACGAAATTGCCAGCATTGATATTCCGGCAACAGTGGAAATGGAGGCCATCTTGACCTCGCCACCCAACGTTCCGCCACCTACGGGCAGAAGAAAGGCCAAAAAATTGGTAGTGGACATGGAGATCCTCGAACAGGAAGGTGAAATGACCAATGGCGTGAAATATGTATACTGGACTTTCGGTGGCACGGTGCCCGGAAGCTTTATTCGCACCAAGATCGGTGATGAAGTAGAGTTTCATCTAAAAAACCATCCCGATAATAAATTGCCACACAACATCGATCTTCATGCGGTTACCGGCCCTGGAGGCGGGGCCGAATCTTCTTTTGTGGCACCTGGCCATGAAAAGGTGTTTTCTTTTAAAGTCCTTAATCCGGGGCTGTACGTTTACCATTGTGCGACCGCCCCTGTGGGCATGCACATTGCCAATGGCATGTACGGTCTTATCTTGGTCGAGCCCGAAGAAGGCTTACCTGCTGTAGACAAGGAATATTACATTATGCAAGGAGATTTTTATACCAAAGGCGCCAATGGCGATCGAGGGTTGCAACCATTCGATATGCAAAAGGCGGTTGATGAAAAGGCCGACTATGTGGTGTTTAACGGGAAGGTAGGGGCACTTACGGGTGACAACGCCATCACCGCAAATGTTGGCGAAACCGTGCGCCTTTATGTAGGCAACGGCGGTCCGAACCTGGTCTCTTCCTTTCATGTGATCGGAGAAATATTCGATAAAGTTCATGTTGAGGGAGGAAGTTTAATTAATGAGAATGTACAGACCACTATAATTCCTGCAGGTGGAGCAGCGATCGTTGAGTTCAAGGTCGAGGTTCCCGGAACTTTTATCTTAGTGGACCATTCCATATTCAGGGCGTTCAACAAAGGGGCTTTGGGGATGCTTAAGGTTCAGGGTGACAAGAACGAAGCGATTTACTCTGGCGAGTTACGAGACGATATTTATTTGCCCGAAGGTGGTGGCATACAAAAAATGCCGACTACTAATGGGGTGCCCGAATCAGAAATTCCAGCCAAATCAATGGCCGAACGTATGGAATTTGGAAAACAAACGTATATGCAAACCTGTTTTGCTTGTCATCAGGCCGAAGGGCAAGGGATCCCGAATGCCTTCCCTCCTTTGGCCAAATCTGATTTCCTCAATGCCGATGTGAACCGGGCAATTGACATTGTTCTTCATGGCAAAACTGGCGAAATTACAGTCAATGGTCAAAAATACAACAGTGTTATGACCGCTCAGACCTTAACGGATGAAGAAGTGGCCAATGTGCTTACCTATGTTTATAATAGTTGGGGCAATTCAAAGAAAGAAGTTACGCCGGCCGTGGTAAAATCGGTTCGAAACGCCAAATAAAGAATGTCTTACACCTATAGCACTTTTTTTTTAATAGCCTTCTGCTTTGGTATTTCTCATAACACCTATACCCAATCTACAACTATGGCCACGGTAAAAGGAGGGAGCTATATTCCTTTGTACGGGGTAGACTCAACAACTGTTTTGGTCAATGATTTCTTGATGGATGTTTTTCCAGTGACCAATGAAGCCTATAAGTTGTTTCTAGAAGAACATCCGGAATGGCAAAAAAGCAAGGTCAAACGTTTGTTCGCCGATGGAAATTATTTGGTTCAGTGGCAGGGCAACTTGGACTACGGAAATCAGCTATCAGATAAAGCCCCGGTTACCAGTATCTCATGGTTTGCCGCCAAGAAATATTGTGAATGTCAGGGAAAAAGATTGCCTACCGTTGATGAATGGGAATACGTGGCCATGGCGGATGAAGAAACCGCCGATGCCCGAAAAAAGGAGACCTACAATCAAAAGATTCTAGAATGGTACGAAGCCCCAAATTCTTTCGATAATGAAATTGGGTCCACCTTTAAAAATTATTGGGGTATCTACGATCTACATGGACTTGTCTGGGAATGGACGTTGGATTTCAATTCGGTGCTTATTTCGGGAGAATCAAGAAAAGATGTTGATAAAGATAGTAACCTGTTTTGTGGTAGTGCTGCGGTCGGGGCCTCGGATCTGATGAATTATGCCGCCTTTATGCGCTACGCATTTCGAGGAAGCATGAAAGCAAACTATTCAATAAAAAATTTGGGATTCCGATGCGCCAAGGATATTCCTAAAATTCAGTGAATTTTAATTCCTAATAAAATAGGCCGTAATAATTAACTATCCTGCCCGAAATTTTAATTGGCCGCTTAGGGGTTATCTTCAAAAAAATTAAATTATGAAAAAAATAAGTCCAGTATTTTTTCTGTTCTTCTTGCTAGCAAATATAATTTCCTGCAACACAAAAAAGACTACTAATAAATCCGAAATAGCATACCATTGTCCAATGAACTGTGAAGGTGACAAGACCTACGCAGAGCAGGGAAAATGTGTTGTCTGTCAAATGGAACTTCAGCCCATTGAAAACAAAGTTCAGGTAACAGGCGAAATCTCCGATCTTTCCATCTATAACCTTCCTTCGGTTTGGACGACCCAAGATAATCAGGAAATCGAGCTTAAAGACCTGAAAGGAAAAGTCTTGGTCATGGTTATGATCTACACCTCGTGCCAATCGGCATGCCCCAGATTGGCGGCGGATATGCGATCCATCGAACAACAGATTCCGGAAGCCAAAAAAGACAACGTAAAGCTCGTGTTAGTAAGTATAGATCCAGAAACCGATACTCCCGAACGGCTAAAGGAATTTGCCATTAAAAATGAAATGGCATCCGATCAATGGGTATTTCTTAGAGGTTCTGAAGCGGATACCCGTGAATTTGCAGCGGTGTTGGCCGTAAACTACAAGAAAATCTCCCCTATGGACTTTTCACACTCCAACATCATAAGTGTCTTTAACCAAGGTGGGGAATTGGCCCATCAACAAGAAGGGCTTGGCGTAAGTAACAAGGAAACAGTCGATAAAATTATTGAATTGGCATATTGAGATTGCCAAAGACAGTCAACTTTCACCTCTAAATTACGAATGGCAGCATTGACGTGTTTTTCTATAATATAACAATGGGAATTACATTTTTTTGTCAACTTTTTAATGTTGATAAATTCTTAAACATCTTATTATCAATTACTTACTTGTATTTTTGGTATACTTTATGATTTTTATCATAAAATTGTTGTTTTCTTTTTGTCTAATTTTATCTCCGAATCAAAGCCTTGACTAACCTTAACTATCTGCCAATGCATACAACAACTACCGGCATGACTACCAAAACCTATGGCCATGATGAGGCTTTTGAAGCATCGTTGATCTACTTTAAAGGCGACGATCTCGCTGCCCGTGTATGGGTAAACAAATATGCTCTTAAAGATTCGGAGGGGAATCTCTATGAGCTTACCCCCAACGACATGCACCGAAGGATCGCGCGGGAAATCGCACGGATCGAGGCCAAATATCCTAATCCTCTTGGCGAAGATGATATTTTCGATTTGATTAAAAACTTCAAATATATCGTTCCACAAGGAAGCCCAATGGCGGGTATTGGCAATCCGTTTCAGATTGCTTCCCTTTCCAATTGTTTTGTGATCGGTACCGATGGCAATTCCGATTCGTATGGTGGAATCTTGAAAATAGACCAAGAACAGGTGCAATTGATGAAACGCCGGGGTGGGGTAGGGCATGACCTTTCACACATTCGTCCAAAAGGTTCCCCCGTCAAGAATTCCGCCTTGACTTCAACGGGCTTGGTACCATTTATGGAACGCTATTCGAACTCCACGCGCGAAGTGGCTCAAGATGGCCGTCGGGGTGCATTAATGCTTTCGGTATCGATCAACCATCCTGACGCGGAAGATTTTATTGATGCCAAAATGGAGCAGGGTATGGTAACAGGTGCCAATGTTTCCGTTCGTATAGATGATGATTTTATGAAAGCTGTAGAAAATGGCAGCAATTATATACAAAAATTTCCTATTCATGGTAGACATCCAAAGTTTTCAAGAGAAATCAAAGCCTCCAAATTATGGGATAAGATTGTACATAACGCCTGGAAATCGGCGGAGCCTGGCATTTTGTTCTGGGATACCATTATAAAAGAATCCGTACCGGATTGTTATGCAGACCTGGGTTACAAAACGGTCTCTACAAACCCCTGCGGGGAAATACCATTATGCCCATACGATTCTTGCCGTTTGCTGGCCATCAATCTTTTGAGTTATGTGGATGCCCCATTTACGGAGAAAGCATCCTTTAATCTCGAACTCTTTAAAAAACACATCGCAGTGGCACAACGCATCATGGATGACATTATCGACCTTGAACTGGAAAAAGTGGATGCCATCCTGAAAAAAATAGCAGACGATCCCGAATTGGAAGAGACCAAAATGGTGGAATACAAACTTTGGCAGAACATCAAGAAAAAGGCTCAGGAAGGTCGCCGAACGGGTATTGGCATCACCGCCGAGGGCGATATGTTGGCCGCCTTAGGATTGCGGTATGGAAGTGAGAAGGCGAACAAATTCGCAATTGAAGTTCACAAAACCATTGCCATTGAGGCCTACCGTGCCTCGATATATACGGCACGTGATCGCGGTGCATTCGAAATTTTTGACGCCGAGCGGGAAAAGGAAAATCCATTTATACTCCGTCTGAAGGATGCCGATGAAAAATTATATTACGAAATGCTCGAATATGGTCGAAGAAACATTGCCTTGTTGACCATTGCCCCTACGGGCACCACAAGTTTAATGACCCAAACTACATCGGGTATTGAACCTGTATTTCTTCCAGTATATAAGCGAAGAAGAAAAGTGAATCCCAATGATGCAAATGCAAGGGTCGATTTTGTGGACGAGATGGGCGATTCATGGGAAGAATATCTGGTGTTCCACCATCAGTTCAAAACTTGGATGAAGGCCAATGGATATGCTACCGATAAAAATTACAGCCAAGAAGAAATCAATGTTATTGTAAAAAAATCGCCTTATTATAGGGCTACTTCCAATGATGTGGATTGGCTCAGTAAGGTCCGATTGCAAGGCGCGGTGCAAAAATGGGTGGATCATTCCATCAGTGTTACGATTAATCTGCCCAACGACGTTTCTGAAGAATTGGTAGGAGAATTATACTTGGAGGCATGGAAAGCAGGCTGCAAGGGCGTAACCGTATATCGCGATGGATCCCGTACGGGCGTATTGATTTCCAACGATGACCAGAAGGAGGACGCGGTGGAGAGGTTGACGGCATTTCCCAAGAAACGTCCGCAAATCCTTGAGGCCGATGTAGTGCGTTTTCAAAACAATAAGGAAAAATGGATCGCCTTTATCGGGCGTATCGATGACAAACCCTACGAAATCTTTACCGGATTGGCAGACGATGAAGACGGTATCTTGATTCCCCGTTGGGTCGATGAAGGCGTAATCATTAAAAATAGAGATGAAGACGGCACCTCACGCTATGATTTTCAATATAAAAACACAAGAGGATATAAAACCACCATAGAAGGACTTTCACATAAGTTCGATCCCGAATACTGGAACTATGCCAAACTGATATCAGGGACCCTGCGCCATGGCATGCCCATCGAGAAAATCGTGGACCTTATTAATAGCCTGCAACTTGATAGTGAACAGATCAACACTTGGAAAAACGGCGTGGCCCGGGCATTAAAACGGTATGTCATGGACGGCACGGAAGCCAAAGGCCAAAAATGCAGCAATTGCAAATCTACGAACCTGATGTATCAGGAAGGCTGTTTGACCTGCAAGGATTGTGGGTCATCGAAATGTGGTTAAGCTCTCCAATTCTAAAAAATAATAGTAAACCTTTTGCATTGTTAGTTTGGCTTCGGGGTATTTTATTTAGGGCCTTATTATTGGCAACTACTGAAGAAATGATCGTCGAAGTCCATGTTGATTGATAAATAACTATGATTTCATTTGCATAGTTAGGAATCCTTACTATATTTGTAGTGCACTATTGCACAAACTTAAAAACAAGGTAAAATGAAAAAATCGATTTTTTATCACGCAGGGTGTCCGGTATGCGTTAGCGCAGAGCATGACATCATTAATTTGGTCGGTGCCGACAATGTTGAAGTAGTGAATATTGGAGAGGACAAATCGAGAATTTCAGAAGCGGAGAAGGCAGGCGTCAAATCAGTTCCCGCTTTGGTCACACCCAACGGCAATGCGCTGCACATTAATTTTGGTGCCTTCATGGCCGCTGTAAAAGGCTAAATTCAATTCCATAAAGTTAGGATTCATAATTAATTTTATAAATCCTAACTTTATTAACCAAAACTATGCAAGGTCGATGAAAATTTCAGTTTGGGACACCTATGTGCAACGGGAAGACGGGCGCAAAATGCATTTCGATATTTTAACGCCGAGCGATGTCAAGGATGAAGGGATCGTTTACGGGTATGGGATGGAATATCTAAAATCGAAATTATCGGAAATTTCAGGGCTGACCGCCAAAGAATGTCGGTTTTGCCATATAGAGCGGGCAACCGATGAAATGGCCGAACGAATAGCCAAAAAAGGCTATGATATCCTGGAAATGGAAAATTGTGATTAAATATACTCAAGGTGAGTACATTTAATTAGGATGACTAACTTTGCCTGTCGAACAAATTCCAGCGGGCTTTTTTATGATAGACAAAAGCGTGTTCAATCCGGATCAACAGCAGAACGATGTTGCCAGCAAAATCGTGGCCGGACTTGAACGAATTTCAGAAGTATTCAAAGTGTTACTTTGGGAAAAGGCAAAGATGGTCGGGCTAAGTCCCATTCAAATCCAATTGCTAATTTTCATCGCTTTTCACAAACCAGCCTTATGCAACGTAAGCCATCTTGCCAAGGAGTTCAATGTTACAAAACCGACCATTAGCGATGCCATCAAGGTGTTGGATCAAAAGGGGATGATCGTAAAGGACTTCTCCTCTTCCGATAGTCGCAGTTATTCCATACAATTATCCCCTTTGGGCAGAAAGATAGTTACGGAAACCAATGATTTTGCCGGGGCCTTAAAAACACAGATAGATACATTTAGGCAGACCGATCTCGATGATGTATTCAAAACCTTAAGCGAACTGATCTACAAACTGAACCGTAACGGAATCCTTACCGTGCAACGGACCTGCTACGGTTGTAAATTTTATCAAAAAAACGAAACAGCGGACTACTGCAACCTGTTGGAAAAACCATTATTGACTCAAGATATCCGATTGGATTGCCCGGAATTTATAGGAAGGGGAGATGGATAGGGGGAATATTTGGATGACAAAAAACTGCAAAAACACTTCTTAGAATTGTTTTTCCATAACCACCTCTGAACCATCGCGCACGATTTTAGCAACAACTTTGGAAGAATTGAAAAGAAGGCAGCGTAGGGTACATGCCGCTAGCGATAGAGCAAATATGCGAATCCACAAAATAAATGGTAAGAATTTAGGCCTAGCATTTATACCCGGATCCCAATGCGATGCTAAGGCATTGAACGGTTAAAGTGGGCTGGGACCCTAATTCGCTGGACTTCCTAGGTATAATAAACCCGATTTGGCAACGCGTATCCTTGTAATTTATTGAGAAAAATTCAGAACAAAAAACGTCTTATAAAACCGGTTTTTGGAATTAAGTCTTAAACTCGGCAAAGGTTCCTAAATACGATAGTTTACAAATAAATAAAAATATCAGGGTAAAAGTAATAGTGCAACATTGCGTATCTTAGCCATGTCAGGCACCGGCAAGGATTAATCTCAAAAAGATCGCATTACAATGATTAGAATAGGCGTACTACTACTAGTTTTGATAGGTATAATTTCTTGTAAAGAGGAAGGGAAATTAAGCTCCTTAGACCCTGTAATATGGAAAAATCGGGCGGCAAATATAAGCTCCAAGGATTCGCTGGAGTCAGGCGAGACCTATCTTTCCATTTATTCACAAATTTACAATAGGAATGAAATGAATAGGCACAATCTTACCGCCGTGGCAAGTTTACGCAATACCAGTTCAACAGATACCATTTATCTGACCAAAGCCGTGTACTTTGATAGTCACGGTAAAGCCATTCGCACCTATTTTGATTATCCCATATATTTGGCTCCGATGGAAACCGTAGAAATCGTCATTGACGAAATAGATGTGGAGGGGGGCACAGGTTCCAATTTTATTTTTGATTGGCAAAAGGCGAAATCTACTACCGAGCCCTTATTTGAGGGTGTTATGACGTCCGTCATGGGCCAACAGGGTCTATCGTTGATCACACAAGGGAAACGCCTGAAATGACCGGTCTTATGTTTGCTGAATCAAAAATGATGGTAGTGCTATAGCAATTCAAGCGGTATGACTTTTGAGCAAGCACTCATCTACTTTGTCCAAGCCTTCCTTTGTATCAGAAAGAACAATAAAGGTGTCATTTGCCTCGATTACTGTTGAACCTTTGGGCACCAAGTATTTGCCATTGCGTTTTATCGTGGCGATGATGGCATTTTTGGGAAATTTCAACTCCACGATCTTTTTATTGGCTGCCATACAATCTGCGGTTATTAGAATTTCTTTCATGGCCGTTTTGGGGTTTTCGGCCAGAAAGGCATCGGTCGGGGCAATAATTTTAGCGCTTTCGGGTAGGGCTACCTTCAGCCATTTGGCAACTTTGCCTAGGGTGGTTCCCTGAATCAGGACCGAGGTCACCGAAATAAAAAAGACGATGTTAAAGATCATGTTGGCCTTGTCTATCCCTGCCAATAGGGGATAAGTGGCGAACACAATAGGAGCTGCTCCCCGAAGCCCGACCCAAGCTATATAAAATCGCCTTCTCAATTTCATCCTAAAAAAAATCAGGCTTATGAAAACGCCTACCGGTCGGGCCACTAAGATCAGGAAAAGGGAAATCAGCAATCCGATACCGATTACGGGAACAATTTGGGAAGGAAATACCAAGAGCCCCAAAGTCAGAAAAAGAACAATTTGCATCAACCAAGCCAAGCCATCATACATTCTCATAATGGTCTTCTTGTGAATCAGGTCTTGATTTCCCAAATAGACCGCACAGATATAAATAGCCAAAAAACCATTGCCACCTACAAAATCAGTAGCGGAAAACGTAATAAACATCAATGCGATAACCAATACGGGATAGAGCCCTTCAAAGTCAAGTCTTATCTTATTAATAACGATTTTGCTTAACCGGCCAAATCCCCAACCGGCCAAGGCTCCCAGTACCATTTGCTGCAAAAAGAAAGGGATTGTCGACAGGACATCTTGGTCTTGGTTGATGACCAGAGTCAAACAAGCAATGGTCATAACATAGGCCATGGGGTCGTTACTCCCGCTTTCGAGTTCCAAGGTCGGTCTCAGGTTCTCTCTCAAAGCAAGATTTTTGGAGCGTAAGATGGAAAATACGGCCGCCACATCCGTCGATGAGACAATAGATCCCAACAACAGGCTCTCATAAATCGTAAAATCGGTAATAAGCCAAACGAAAGTTCCGAGTGATACCGCCGTCAACAAAACCCCCAAAGTCGATAAGACCAGTCCTTGTTTCAGGACCGGTTTTACCGCATCAAAGTTCGTGTCGAGCCCCCCTGAGAACAGGATAAAGTTTAGGGAAACGATCCCGATGAACTGTGCAATCTTAGGGTCGTCGAAATAAATGCCGCCAATTCCTTCTGATCCGGCCAACATCCCGATAACCAGGAATATCAACAAGGTAGGGACCCCGAATTTGTAGGAGGGCTTTCCGACAATGACGCTTATCAAAAGTAATAAGGAGCCCACCAGCAGTATGTTCTCGATCGTTATGGTCATGTCATTGTTTTGATGGTCTTTATTAAGATAGAATTTGAAAGAAGTATCGTGAAACTACCAATTCAAAAGCTGAATGGCAACATCTTAAAACTAAGATTTTTTTTCACAAAAGAACAAAACAACCATCAATATTAGGAAACAAGAAAATTACTTTTTGAAAAATTTTGTGAAAACCTATGAAAGCAAGAATTCTATCAAATTATCTTGCTTTTTCGGCACGAGATGTACGTGCCAAAAAACCGCCGTTTTAAGGCATGGTTTGTCCGAAACACAAAATTTTATTTTTGAGTATCATAAACTCGCTCTCTTTTTGAAGTTTCATTGATTAATCTTTTATTGGATACTACAAGTTTGTTCAACATAATTTTAGATCACAGTAAGAAAGATATCCTGATACCCAAAGTACCTTTAAGGTTCGCATCCTGGTTCTTGGAAAACCTATATGTTAAAACGCTTTCCTTTCCTACCTTCAAACGCCGGACATAGTATACCACCCTCGCCGGGTTAAAGTGAACCACCCTGGCCGGGCCAAAGTGAGCCACCTTCGCCGGGCGAAAGTGAACCACTGAAAAAGTCGATTCTATTTGTAAAAAGCCAAAGGTCTTTTTTTGTTAAAAAGACGATGGCCAACAAACAAATAGATATGCGAAAAGTAAAACAGATTTTCAGACTCTACATTGAGGGCACAAGCAAACGCCAGATAAGTTCGAGGTTAGGGCTGTCGCGCAACACCGTTACCAAGTACATAGCCTTTTTCAAGCGTTACCAACTTACCGATTACGAGGTCTCGGCAATGACCTTGGAAGAACTGCACAAACTATTCAAATCGGACCAAAAGCCCAAGAGCCGGCAGTTGTCGACCTTGGAGAAGTACTTTCCCTATTTTGACAAGGAACTTCGTAAAACAGGGGTTACAAGACACCTGCTCTGGGAAGAATATTATGCAAAACACCCCGATGGCTTCAAGGTATCACAGTTCAAGTACTGGTACAATGAATGGACAAAGGAAGTATCCCCGGTCATGCATTTTACGCATAAGGCCGGTGATAAGCTCTTTATCGATTATACGGGAAAGAAACTCGTTATCGTAGACCGTGATACGGGAGAACTGCAAGACCTGGAAGTGTTCGTATGCGTTCTGGGCAGCAGTCAATACACCTATGTAGAAGCTAGTACGAGCCAAAAGAAGGAAGATTTTATACAGAGCGTAGAGAACGCACTTTGGTTCTATGGCGGGGTGCCACATGCCCTAGTGCCGGATAACCTTAAAGCAGCGGTTACCAAAAGTAGCCGTTACGAACCAAAGGTCAACGATACCTTTGCCGACTTTGCGGAGTATTATGAAACAGCAGTATTGCCGACAAGGGCATACAGGCCAAGGGACAAGGCTATAGTCGAGAACGCCGTTCGTATTATATACACTAGGGTCTTTGCGCCATTGCGGCACCAGACCTTCCATACAAAGGCCGAACTCAACAAGGAGATACTCAAACTCTTGGAGACCCATAACAAGATGTCCTTCAGGGGAAGGGAGTACTCCCGTTATTCTTTGTTCAGGGAAGTAGAAGAACAAGAGCCCGAACCCCTGCCCTTGAAAAAGTACGAGATCAAATCATACGCCAAGGGAACGGTACACAAGAACAGCCATATCTACTTCGGCAAGGACAAGCATTACTACAGCGTCCCGTATAAACATATAGGAAAACGTATCAGGATCATCTACTCGGATAACCTGGTCGAGATATTCCATAAATTGGAACGCTTGGCCGCACACCCAAGGGAAAGGAAGAAAAATATGCCTATACAACGATAAAGGAACACATGCCATCGCACCATCGCTTTATAAGCGAATGGAGTTCCGAGAAGTTCATCGCCTGGGCAGGCCATATCGGAGAAAACTGCAAGGAATATATCATCAAGATACTCGATAAGAAACAACATCCGGAACAATCCTATAAATCATGTCTGGGCGTATTGCACCTGACCAAAAAGGTCGGTAATACCCGATTGGACAATGCCTGTAAAAGGGCATTGGACTATGGGGCCTACAATTACAATATCATCGAACGCATCCTTAAGAATGGATGGGACAGCCTAGATGAGGACACCGAAAAAGAAATCGATATGCCGAACCATAGCAACATCAGGGGAGGCCATTATTACAAATAGAACGGAAACTTTAAAACCACGAATATGAATACACAGACATTGGAACAAATGAAACAGTTAAGGCTCCACGGAATGCACAGGGCCTTCAGCACCAGTCTATCGCCGCAGAGCATCGGTTACACCAATGACGAGCTGATGGCCTATCTGATGCAGTCGGAATGGGACGACCGCCAGAACCGTAAGATAGAACGGCTGACCAAGGCCGCCCGGTTCAGGTATAGTGCCGTTATGGAGAATATCGATTACGACCCTACACGCAATATCGACAGGAACCAGATACAACGCTTCAACAGTTGCGACTTTGTAAAACAGAAAGATAATGTTTTGATAACGGGAAGCACGGGCGCGGGAAAAAGTTATATGGCATCGGCCATAGGCCATCAAGCCTGCTCCCTGGGCTATAAGGTAATGTACTTCAACACCGTCAAGCTCTTTACCATGCTCAAAACATCAAAAGCGGACGGCTCCTATGTAAAACAGATAGACAAACTGGAAAAGCAAGACCTACTCATACTCGACGACTTTGGGCTCAAAGGCCTGGACAACATCAATAGGCACTCCTTTATGGAGATCATCGAGGACAGGCATGGAAAGAAATCGACCATAATCGCCTCTCAACTGCCCGTAGAGGCATGGCATGAGATCATCGGGGAGCAGACCATCGCGGATGCCATTTTAGATCGTCTGGTACACACGGCCCACAGAATCGACATCAAGGGAGAATCCATGAGAAAAAAACTAAAAAATAAACAGTAAATTTAACCACAAAGGAATCGACTTCGAGCAACTAGTTTGCTATGCTCACTTTCATCCGGCGCACGTGGTTCACTTTGACCGGCTCATCCACCCTTTTCATCTTCCCCTAAATATCGTGCCTTTATTCCCGCAGAAGTAATGTCAACTTCCTCTTGTAAAAGTTGTCGATGTGCCTCATGTAATCCGGTAAAAACTTGGTCTATATACTTGTTCAGGGAGATAACGTACTTCGAAAATCCCTTACCTCTTTTGCGTTTTTCGTCCCAAAGAGACACCGACAATTCCCGATTTAGATTGAATTCGGCTCTTTTTCCGTCCACTGTTACGCGGGCGTAAATCTTAATGGTGTCAACTTTAGAAGTGAGTTTTCTAACGACAAATACGACTGATAATCTACTGTTTTCCAACATATTACATAGCTTTAAATTAGTAAATAAAATGGTAAAAAACACAAGGTTAAATACCTACTAAAGCTACTTCAATGTACAAAAAATACGGTGGTTTCAAAATCCCTTTATGGACACCAGAGCGGTGTTTTCAGGTAGTTTCATGAGGTTTCATCTGCTACCCCTAAAAACATAAAACGTTGCAAATCAGGTGATTTGCAACGTCATGCAACTAGATGAAACTAGTTAAGTCGGGGTGGCAGGATTCGAACCTGCGGCCTCCTGCTCCCAAAGCAGGCGCGATACCGGGCTACGCTACACCCCGAATGGTGTATGTTTTGCAGGATCAAATCCTGCCAATTCAATTTGTCATCGGCCTTTGCGGCCTTCCCGATAAATCGGGACGCGATACCGGCCTGTCCCGCCATCGGCGGGGGCGGAGTTTATCCCGCAAATATTGCGGGGCTACACCCCGAATGGTGTATGTTTTGCAGGATCAGATCCTGCCAATTCAATTTGTCATCGGCCTTTGCGGCCTTCCCGATAAATCGGGACGCGATACCGGCCTGTCACGCCAACGGCGGGAGCGGAGTTTATCCCGCAAGTATTGCGGGGCTACACCCCGAAGGTATCAAATTGCTCCCGATAACTATCGGGAGCAAGCACCAAATTCCAAAATCGTATCCAAAGGTACTTAGTAGACTTTAAAGCTACCTTTGGCAACGCCCCCAGTTTAAGTTTATAATGCCCTCCGTCGCTTCTGCTATGGAGGGCGATGGCGGAGAGACAGGGACTCGAACCCTGGCGACACTTACGCGTCGACAGATTAGCAATCTGCTCCGTTACCACTCCGGCACCTCTCCTAAAGTTTTCTTCAAAGAACTTGCGCTCAAAACGCGGATGCAAATGTACTTTTTACAATTCTAGGACGCAACAATTTATTTAGTTTTTTTATTGAACAAAATTCGTGCCCTAAGGTTTACCACCTAACTTCATTTACCAGGACCAAAAGACGAGCAACAAAATTAAGGTCGTAGGGTGTTGCAGACTACCTTTTATCGAATAATAATTCTTATTTTCATGCCCCATAACACGATATCCCCTGCCGAAGCCTTTGGTTCGGGTACATCCGAAATGACACCAAAATGAAAAAAATAGTACTATGTGCCATCCTATTTATGATCCAGTTGCCCATAGCGGCACAATGGAAACCCGCGGGTGATAAAATAAAGACCCGATGGTCCGAAAGTATCGATCCCAACAAGGTGCTGGCCGAATACCCAAGGCCGATCATGCAGCGGTCCGATTGGAAAAATATGAACGGACTTTGGGACTATGCCATTCTGCCCTATGGCAGTGCCATGCCCTCAAAATTCGACGGGAAGATATTGGTGCCTTTTGCGGTCGAATCAAGCCTTTCCGGAGTTATGAAGGAAGTAGGGGCAAAAAATGAGATATGGTACCATACCGATTTTATCCTACCGGCCAATTGGAAGGGAAAAGACCTCTTGCTCCACTTTGGGGCCGTCGATTGGAAAAGCGATGTATGGGTCAATGGTATAAAAATAGGGTCACACGCAGGGGGCTACACCCCTTTTTCATTTGATATTACCCCATTTCTTAAGGATGGCCCCCAGGATTTGGTAGTTCGGGTCTGGGACCCTACCGATGAGGGCGCACAACCAAGGGGCAAACAGGTCAAGAAGCCAGAAGGTATTTGGTATACCCCGGTAACGGGAATCTGGCAGACGGTTTGGCTTGAACCTGTTAATGCTAAAAGAATTGAAAACCTTCGGATCACTCCCGACATCGATCATAATTCCGTTCATATTTTGGCCGAGATCAATGAGCAATCTTTCGGGGATATCATCGAAGTTACGGCCTCTTCGGGTACACAGGTTGTCGCCACTTCCAAGGCTGCCGCTGGGCAGACCTTGGAAATTGTCTTGGAAGCTCCCAAATTATGGTCGCCCGAATCGCCCTTTCTGTATGATCTTCAATTAAAGTTGATCAGCAAGGACCAAGAAGTAGATCAGGTGAAAAGCTACTTTGCCATGCGAAAGATTTCCATGAAACGCGATGATTTCGGAATCGTTAGAATGCAGCTCAATAACAACGACTATTTTGAATACGGGCCCTTGGATCAAGGTTGGTGGCCCGACGGACTCTATACGGCCCCGAGTGATGAGGCCTTAGCATATGATATTAAGAAGACCAAGGAATATGGCTTTAATATGATACGCAAACACGTGAAAGTGGAGCCGGCCCGGTGGTATACCCACTGTGACCGTCTCGGTATTTTGGTCTGGCAAGACATGCCCAGTGGGGATCGCTCCAATGGTTGGCAGAACCATAAATACTTTGATGGTTCCGAATTAAAACGAACCGAGGAATCGGAAAAAATTTATAGGGAAGAATGGAAGGAAATCATGGACAATCTCTATTCATACCCGAGTATTGTTGTCTGGGTGCCATTTAATGAGGCATGGGGCCAGTTCAAGACTGTCGAGATTACCGAATGGACGAAAAGCCAGGACCCCTCAAGGTTAGTGAATTCGGCCAGTGGTGGTAATTTCTTTCAAACAGGCGATATACTTGATCTACACAACTATCCTGAACCAAAAATGTACTTGTATGACGCCAATCGTGTTACGGTTCTTGGAGAATATGGAGGTATCGGACTCCCCTTGGAAGGGCACTTATGGAAAACCGACAATAATTGGGGCTATGTGAAATTTAAAAACTCCAAGGAAACTACTGACGAATACGTTAAATATGCCGAAATGCTCAAGAAGCTTGTAAAGTCAGGTTTTTCGGCTGCTATTTATACCCAGACTACCGATGTTGAAGGAGAGGTCAACGGACTCATGACCTATGATCGAAAAGTTGATAAATTAGAGGTTGAAAGAGTAAGCGCAATCAACAAGGCCGTAATAGGGACTTTAAAAAACTAACCACTGGGGTGGTATTGAACCATGCAGCGTTTTTTTAAATGCTTATAGTACGTATCTGTGCAACGTATCCCTAAAAGCGTAGGGCGGCTGCCCTATCCAAGTACCTAGTCGATCAATCAATTTTAAGGCGTTCAAACCTTTGGAAGCGACGGTACTTTTTGGTCTCTCACTGGTATTTTTCAATCAACCTGCATAAAGTCCTCTTGCAGAATTTTCCGTAGATAGAAAATCACTTCCTGGGCGTTCGTTTCGGTGAACACCAATGGGGGTTTGATTTTAAGGACGTTGTGATCCGGACCATCGATACTCAT
>JBBQAM010000082.1:0-11321 GCA_038316335.1 Flavobacteriales bacterium | reverse complement strand
ACTTCTTGTATGAGAATTTGATGATCGAAAGCAATGTGATTCATCAAAGCTATGTTAATCAGGTAAAGAAACTTTTGTTCTTAGGCTCCTCCTGCATTTATCCCAAGTTAGCACCACAGCCGCTAAAAGAAGAGTCACTATTGTCAGGCTATTTAGAAGAAACAAATGAGCCCTATGCGATTGCGAAAATCGCAGGCATTAAACTCTGCGAAAGTTACAGGGCGCAATACGGCTGTGATTTTATAAGTGCCATGCCTACCAATCTGTACGGCCCGAACGATAATTATGATTTGAATAATTCACATGTGATTCCTGCTTTGATACGGAAATTTGTAGAGGCAAAAAAAAATAGTTCCCCTCATGCAGTCGTTTGGGGTACGGGAACTCCTTTAAGGGAGTTTTTGCACGCGGACGATTTGGCGGATGCTTGTTTATTTTTAATGCTCCATTATTCTGATATGCAATTTGTAAATATCGGAAGCGGCAGGGAATTGAGCATTAAAAATCTCGCTCTTTTGATTAAAGACGTTGTTGGCTTTGAAGGAGAAATTAAGTATGATTCAACAAAGCCAGATGGCACCCCGAGAAAACTTATGAATGTATCAAAGTTAACTTCAATGGGTTGGACTCCATCGATTGCGTTGGAGGAGGGACTGCGAAGCCTGATAAATTAAAACTTTAAAAATCTAAAATAGGCCGAAGAGTTCGAAACAGGAAGTCTGAAAGTTTCTAATAATCAGGTTTTTCCTAACTGAATGTAATTTGGTTCCCTCCATTTTTTTGAACTTCCGTTGTTAATTATGATCCAGCGAATTGCCCTGCTTTTTGTAATTACCGGGGTCGGTCATGGGTTTTCCATAATAGCACTGAAGTTCATTGCCCAGCGCGGCCAGGCTACACAAGTGGCGGGGATTGCTGAGATTGAATCAATTACGCAGTTGATGCTCGGCCTGATTGGTTTTGGTATGCAAACAGATGCAATTCGTAATATTTCTCAAACTGAAAAGTGGAAAGAAAAATTGGGAGATGCCCAAACTGCACGGTCTACTTTGTCCATTTTTTTGTTGATGATCGGCATTTTTTCCTTTTACAAGGGTGAATACCTTTACTTTATGATGGCGCCAATATTAGCCTCCAGTATTGATTACGCACTGTATGCTAGAGGCTACTCTGTCATTGGTGCGCTGGTTGCACTTGTGCGGGTGGTAGTGCCTTTATTGCTAGGTATTATCTCTACCTACAACTGGCCGGAGTATATTCTGCACGCGTACGTGATTGGTATTGTACTCGCCTACCTGAGCACGAATACGTTCATGTCACTTTTTTTGCGCGTACAAGTCTTTTATCTACCCTCCTTCGATTCACTGCAATTATACTTGAAGACCATTCCCTTAGGCATTATCAATCTTTGTTTTTATTTTTTCGGCTTGGGGTTTCTACTCTTCACGCAGCTTTTCTATCAGGCGGAAGAATTGGTTGTTTCATTTTTGGCACTTAAGTTCTACTTAGTTTATAAAGGCGCCATTCGGGTGATTCACCAGGCATTTGTAAACCAAATGGTGGATGCGAAAATTTGCCTGGGCATTGATCAAATTTGCATAATGATAGGATTGGCGTTTTTTGGATCTGTGGTTGTTTTTCCAAACACCTTTGTGTCGGCTTTATTTGGCAACCAATTCTTAAACAATCAAAACTTTTTCCTGTTCTTGGGAGCATCTGCTTTAACTTTTAGCATTTTTAGCAGTGCCACCACACGAGTTTTATTGGAGAGAAAGGACATTCCCTTTATGAAAATCGCAATTGGCTCGGTTGGAATTTCTGCAGTTTTGCTGTTAATTCTTTTTCAGTTTTCCAAGAAAGTTGAAATGATTACGCTAAGCTTACTGGCAGGCGAGCTTTTCTTCTCGTGTTCGTTAGCAATTTCCTTTTTCAATAAGACTGACGTTTGGAACCGTATTTCATTCCTGATGAAATGCGCCCTGGGACTTTGCCTACCAATTTTAGCTAAAATAGTTTTTGGAGAAAGTTTAGTCGCGTATCTTGCCAGTTTTAGCATGATGGGTTTAATCCTACTATTATTCTTTCATAAGAAGTTTGCCTTGCCGGTATCTAAAACGCTGTAAAGTATTGCCTAATTTTAAGTTAATCTGGCTAAAATGAAAGATGGACTAAAGGTTTTTAGAATACCGCTTGTTTTAGAAAAAAGGATTTTCCTTCTTCTTTCATCGGCAATCGCCCTCTCCATTCCGTTTCAAGCAATTTACAACTCACTATTTTGTATTGCTCTACTTTTATTTTGGATGTTGTTTATGGGCAAAAAATTTGTAGCCTCTCGGCTCATAATAATTGCCATCATTTCAAGCCTATTTTGGCTAGCGGTGGCCGGAATGCTGTATACTCAAAACACCGGAGAAGGTTTGTTCAGGCTACAACAAAAATCGTTGTTGTTGATCCTTCCTCTTGTTTTTGGAACGGTGTCAATTGATTGGAGAGTGGAGTCAAAATGGATCATTACCTGTTTCATTATGGGTATTTTAGCTGCTTGTCTTATTAGTTTAGTAAACGCGTTAGTATTCACTATTCAAGAAAACAGCACCGAAAGGTTTTTTTCGCATGGGCTGGTAGAATTTATTGATTTGTATGCCTACATATTGGCGCTGTTGTGTCTACTAGCGTTGTTAATTGTCGCTGAAGCGGGATTAGGAAAAATTCAGATTCATCCGAAATTACATCATCGATATGCTATTGCCGGCATGGCACTTTTTTTATCGGTTTTTATTCTACTTCTAAGTGTCAAACAAATTATTCTAACATGGATTGTAATTGCTATTTGCTATGCCATACGCTTGAATAAAAATAAATGGCTTAGCACAAGCATTTTTATGTTACCAATTATTCTTACAATATCATCTGTTTTTTTTGTTCCAACACTAAAAACAAAATTTGATGAAGTTGTAAGCGGCAGTGAGAACACGATTCCATTAGATCGCGATGCTTCACTTGGTAGATCCTGGAATGGCATTGCCGTTAGAAAAGCCCTATGGTTTTGCTCTCTCGATGTGATTGCAAATAACCCTTGGTCGGGAGTGGGCACGGGAGACGGGCAAGATCAATTACAATCTGCATACGAAAGCCGGCAGTTCTATTTTGCATCTAGGTACAATCAATTTAACACGCACAATCAATATTTGCAAATAGCTGTAAATTTTGGGTTAGTTGGCCTCGTCCTCTGCCTGTGCTCTTTCCTGTTACTATTACAAAAGGGGAAAGCTAATTGGTTTTTAATTATCTTGCTTTTTACGCTTGCCTCAGCAATGCTTACTGAATCAATGCTGGAAACTAACAAAGGGATTCTTGTAATGGCATTCACGCTTTCATTTTTCTTTCTGCACGATGGCCCGGAGTCTACCCCTATCAAACATATTTTATAGATATGGCCTCTGAATTAATCCGCGAACGTGTTATTAGCCTTGATGTAACAGTACAAAGTTACGAGCGGGCACTGGCCAACATCATCGGATTAGGCAAGCAAAATACTCCATCGTATGCGTGCTTTTCAAACGTACATATGATAATTGAAGCTCAAAATTCTGTAGAATTTCAAAAAATGGTAAACAATGCCAACTTTGTATTCGCAGATGGTATGCCGCTCGTTTTTGCTTTACGGTTATTGTACGGAATTAGGCAAGAGCGTATCGCTGGCATGGACGTGATTCCAGATTTACTAGAGATGTGTAAAAGTGGACATTTATCAATATTTTTATTCGGATCAACGCAAGCGGTTTTAGATTCCTTTAGTCATTATATCCATACTAGATTTACGGGCGTAAGGATAGCAGGCGTAATTTCACCACCATTTAGAACATTGACGGAAAAAGAAAATGATTTAATAATTGAACAAATCAATTCTTCTGGGGCAAATCTCGTTTTTGTTGGACTCGGCTGTCCTAAGCAAGAAAAGTGGATGGCACAAAACAGCCCAAGGATTAAATCTTGTCTATTGGGTGTTGGTGGTGGCTTTGAAATTTACGGAGGAGGAATTAAAAGGGCGCCAGTTTGGATTCAAAATGTTGGATTAGAATGGGCATTTCGTCTTTCGCAAGAACCTAGAAGACTGTTTAGGAGGTATGCGTCTTCCAACGCAAAATTCATTTATTTTTTCACCAAACAATTGTTGCAACCCAATTAAACAGGGTTGCTGTCCCATGAAAATAGCTTACGATTATCAAACGTTTACCCAACAGTCGTATGGAGGGATATCTCGTTATTATGTTAGACTGGCTGAAGAACTGATTGCCCGGGGAAAGGATGTAAATATTTTTGCTCCTTATCATTGCAATAAATTGTTGGAGGGCTTGCCGCCATCAGTTTTGCACGGAAATCGGGTAAGCTCAGGGTTCTCAAAGCCTGTTGCTTTGGTAATGTTGATGATCAACCATATAAAGTCTAAAGGGGCAATACGTAAATGGAACCCTGATATTTTGCATGAAACTTATTTCTCAATCAAATCAACCGCCCCAAAAAACTGCCCAACGGTAGTTACCGTTTATGACATGATCCATGAAAAATTCCCAAGCTATTTTAATAGATTCGATCCTACATCTACTTGGAAACAAAAAGCTGTTAAAAGAGCTGACCATATTATTTGTATCTCAGAAAGCACCAGAAAAGATTTATTAGAACTTTTCCCAGCCTTAGAAGCCAAAGTTTCGGTTGTACACCTAGGGTTTACCACTTCGCCTATTGTGCAGTTGCAAAGCAAAAATAGTAAGCCCTATCTATTGTATGTGGGTACGCGCAATGGGCACAAGAATTTCTCACTCCTATTGGAGTCTTTGGCATCTTCCCCGCGCCTGCTATCAGCATTTGACTTAATCGCTTTTGGAGGCGGAGTTTTTTCGCGATCAGAACTTGCTCAAATCAATCGATTAGGCTTCCAAAAAACACAAATTAGGCAAGTTGGAGGTAGTGATGATATTTTGACTAGCCATTACAAGAATGCAGCGGCATTTGTTTACCCATCATTGTACGAAGGATTTGGATTGCCGCCACTTGAGGCCATGGCTCAAAGCTGTGCAGTGGTAAGCAGCAATACGAGTTCTATGCCGGAAGTTATTGGCGATGCGGGGGAATTTTTTGACCCAACGTCAATGCAACAAATGGCCATTGCAATAGAAAACGTTGTTTTTTCATCATCAAGAAAAGAAGAGTTAATTTTGAAGGGTAAAAAAAGACTAGAACTTTTTACTTGGAATAATTGCGCTGAAAATACATTGAATATCTATAACCGACTTGTGAAATAATGAAAAGAGCATTTATATGTGGGATTAGCGGGCAAGATGGAAGCTATCTGGCAAAGCTCTTACTAGAAAAAGGGTACGAGGTATGGGGTTCATCCAGAGATGTTCAGGCGCACATCCTTACCAATCTAATAAAACTTAAAATTCATAATCAAGTCCATCTTTTGTCCATGTTGCCAGAAGATTTTCGCAGTGTATTCGTTGCATTAAAGAGGGCGAGACCAATGGAAATATACTATTTGGCAGGTCAATCCTCTGTTGGTCTCTCTTTTGAGCAACCAGCTGAAACAATTCAAAGTGCTGTTTTAGGAACTCTCAATGTATTGGAATCTTGTCGACTCTTGGATTATCCTATAAGACTTTATCATGCAGGATCAAGTGAATGCTTTGGAGATGTCAATGGCGAACCGGCAAATGAAAAAACGATATTACATCCAAAGAGTCCTTACGCAGTTGCAAAATCATCGGCCTATTGGCTAATAGATAATTATCGAGATGCCTATTCATTATTTGCGTGCACCGGAATTTTATTTAATCACGAATCACCGCTTCGACCAACACGTTTTGTTACAAAAAAAATCATCGCAGCCGCTATTCGAATTGCCGCTGGGTCAGATGAAAAATTGAAATTAGGACGGCTGGATATTGCACGAGATTGGGGATGGGCACCCGAGTATGTAGAGGCGATGTGGCTAATGCTTCAACAAGATAAACCAGAAGATTTTGTGGTGGCTACCGGACAAAGCAATACACTTGAAGATTTTGTGTCAGAGTCATTTGCAATTCATGGACTACATTGGAAAGATTATGTGGAGCAAGATGCGGAACTTTTCCGGCCTTCTGAGATAAAAATTAGTAGGGCAGACCCCAGCAAAGCAGAAAAAGTTTTGGGCTGGAAAGCAAAAACCTTTATGAAAGAAGTCATTGCAAAAATGACGCTTAATGAGTTTTAATTCGGGGCCAGCTTTTGAGCGGCAAACATCATTTAAATTTATTCATGTCCTCCTGTGTCTTAGATTTTATGAATACGCCAATTAAAAAAGAGAGGACATAAAGTACGTGCTTGGCATACCGAAACTGAAACAATAACCTTCCATGAATCGGTAGTGCCGCTTTGGTCAGTAGGTGAACATTGTCAAGGCTATAGTAGTGTAAATTAAATTGACGAGCCAATTCAATAAAAGCTTTTTTGGTGTAAAGCGAAATGTGTTGACCGTGCTCGGTGCCGTAGTACCACCAGTCGGAAACTTTTGGAATAGGGTTGGGCAGCAGCTCGGTGGAAAGAATAATATTATCTGTGATCTCAAGAATCTTAGCTACTTCTAAAACAGGTCTTTCAAAATGTTCGAAGCTTTCAAAACTAGTAGCTAAATGATATTTTTTTCCCGCCTCCATTTCAAATGTTCTGGCAACCAAATTTTGGGTATACGGATCGCTCCAATAGAAATCAAAGCCGATGTCACGCATCATTCGGGTAAACAGACCATAGCCACCCGCGTAGTCAACAAACTTTTCTTTTCTGTTAAAAAAGAGAAAAATTAAACTGGTGGTAATTTGTGACAATCTTTGATTTCTTAGAACAATTCCGGTATCAGAAACATTTATTGGATTTGCATAAGCTTCCTCTAACCAATACGGTTGTTCTGTTTGCACAAAACCACATTGCGTGCATTCATAGTAACTAACTTCATACTTTTTCAGTATGGCCGTAGTAAAGGCCGCATCGGACTGACTTTCACATATTTTGCACTTCATAATTTCCATTCTTTCGATTATTAATCGCCTTTGCAACAAATCCAAGAGAGACCCAGTACAGAACAGACAGCGTAGGAGTTTCTAATAGTAGATTGAATAAGCCTACAATAGTTAGTACCAAGAAGCTCAAGAAAAGGCCAACATCATTTTTGTTTTTTAAGTAATACTGTTTGTATCTGAAGAACTCACTAAAAATGCTTCTATAAATTATTGCCAATAATAGAATGGAAAAAATCCCAAACCGCACCATCACTGTAATAAAAGTATTATGCGTGCCTATAACATGGGCTATCTGTTCATCGTTGAAAGGAAGCTGTGTAGTGTTCATATTTTGCATATAAGGAAGAAGAGGAGTGCCAATACCTATTCCTAATAAATTTTGCGGAAATGTTTCAATTACCGTTCGATACCAAAATAGTAATCGCCAACTGCTATTATGATCAATCCAGAACCAACTATGTTGTGAGTAGACATGTACGACATTCCCGAACAAAAAATAGCCACCGTGTCCGTACGTTTTTAAATAGGGAACTGCCAAAACGAAAATAATAGAAAATGCAATGAAAGCCACCAACACCATCAACTTAAATTGCGCGTAGGTTTTAATCACAAACCTCATAGCCAAAACGCTCATCATGATAACAATAATAGTGAGGGAGGTGTAAGAAATAAAATAGAGAATATGTAAGACAATAAATCCGAATACAGCTACTATTTTCCAGTTTTTTTGCAACAACGCAAACCAGAAAGAATAGGCATTTCTATCAATGAATGAGGGGGAGCCAAAGGAAAAAGCGATAAGGGCATACCCATAAATGGTGCCTTTTAACTTGTTGAAGAAATCGAACTGATCAAAATATAAACGATAGCCAATAAAAAACCCAAACACAGAATAGATAATGCTCAAATTCCGAAAATAGTAGTACCAGTTAGTCTTAAGCCATAAACTAAGTAAGGCGTAAAAGCCACATAACAGAATAAATAACAGAACGGACTTGTAAATAATACTTTGAGGGGAACGAAATTTATAATCTCTGGTAAATGAGTGTTGAATGAAATAGACAAACCCGATAAGACTTAAAAGTTCGTTAAAGAAAAAGATTCTCTCAAATACAAAATAATTGACTCCATATAGCGTGATAATTAATAGAACCGCTGAACTCTTCTTGAATTTCAATTTATAGAAGTAAGTCTCTTAAATAGATTTTGTAAAAGTAAGCATTGCAGGTAGCATTTCGGGATTAGATCAGCAACATCTTTGGCCACATATCCAACTAGTTTTGCTAAATTCGCCCCGCAATGCAAGAGAGTAAATTTTCACGTGCGGTTAGGCTCGTCATTTTTGCGGGAGATGTCGCTTTTTTAAATACCTTGTATTTGATTCTCTATTTTGTGGGTCACCTGATTATTCATCCAGTAGATCAGTCATGGTTTTTATTTTTGGCTTTGACAAACCTAACCTGGCTAGTTGTTTTGTTCTATTCCAATCCTTACAAAGTGTTTCGCATAGTTAATTTGGGGCAAGTAGCTAGCGAAATTACTTTTGCCGTTTTCCAACATTTTTTAATTACTTCTACCATTCTTTACTTGATGGAAGTAGTGCAAGTACATTGGTGGAGCTTAGCCATTGTGTATTCTGTTTTCTTATTCTTGGTATTAGGCTGGCGGCTTTTGATTGTTAGCCTTCTAAGGTGGTATCGAAGTAAAGGAAAAAATATTCAGTGTGTCGCCATATTGGGATATGGGTCATTGGCGGTACAGTTGCAACGCTTTTTTCAGCGAAACCCTCAGTATGGATATGTGGTTTCGGGTTTCTTTGATTATGAAGCGAAGAGCGGAAAAAAGATTGGTGGCATCGAAGATTTTTTCAATCATGTGATTAACAACAAAATAGATGAGGTATACTGTTGCGTTCCGTACGTATCATATCAACATGTGCGGGAGGTAATCGATTGGAGTGAAGACAAATTTATCAAAGTAAAAGTGTTGAATGAGTTTCGCGCCTTTTCTCTAAAGGGGGTTGAGTTGGAGCGGTACGATAATATCCCCATCCTAAGTGTAACCTCCTTGCCACTCGATGATAAAAGAAACCAATTGCTCAAAAGAATTTTCGACATTTTGTTTGCAGCCCTCTTTCTGGTGTTAATTGGTTGGTGGCTTTTTGCCATTATTGCGTTACTAATTAAGATTGACTCCAAAGGCCCCGTGTTTTTTCAGCAACTCAGAGCCGGGCGGAATAACTTTAAATTTCACTGCTTAAAGTTTAGAACCATGCAAGTAGATGCGTTGGCTGATACTGTTCAAGCTTCCCGCAATGATCCACGCGTTACCAGAGTGGGCAATCTCTTGCGCAGAACTAGCTTGGATGAGATACCACAATTTATGAACGTGTTAATCGGAGACATGTCAATCATTGGTCCAAGGCCTCATCCAATCGTACTAAACGAGCTATTTTCCGAGCGGATCAAAAAATTCATGTCTCGTCATTCCGTAAAGCCAGGAATTACCGGGTTGGCGCAAGTAAAAGGCTATCGTGGCGAAACCCAAAAACTTCACGACATGAAAGGTCGCTTTCGGTTAGATGTTTTCTATATTGAAAACTGGTCGCTTGCCCTAGATATTAAAATAATAATTCAAACCATTCTCCACTTATTTAAAGGCAGCGAAAAAGCCTATTGATCTCAAACCACCCATATTATCATCCGCCTATTCCTCTATACCGCCATCTCATTTCTAATAGCGTTCCTATTCTTTCCGGTATTGATCAAAATTTTGAGACAGTGGAAATTGTATGACTCACCCGGAGACCACAAGATTCACTCCGACTTCACTCCGTCATTGGGTGGCATAGCCATTTTGCTGGGCGCTGCTTTTGCTTTGCTTATGTCGCTGTCGCTAAAAGATTGGATGGATGCCAAATACTTTTATATCTCGCTGGCGCTCATGTTTTTTATTGGGCTTCGAGATGATGTGCTCGCCCTTACGCCTAAGCAAAAATTGTACAGCCAGTTCCTCCCCGTTTTCTTGTTGGTCTTCCTAAATCAAGTAACACTGCGGTCTACTTACGGAATCATAGCCCTGCCTTTTGTGCCGCTTTGGTTGATTTATGTACTCAGTGTTTTCACATTGGTAATCTTGACAAATGCCTACAATCTCATCGATGGATTAGATGGCCTCGCTGGAACTATCGGAATTATTGCACTCACTTTCTTTGGACTGTGGTTTCACTCCATCGGAAAAACGCCATTGAGTCTAATTGCTATGGCTTTTGCTGGAGCCCTTTTTGCTTTCCTCTTTTTCAATTGGCAGCCCTCAAAAATATTTATGGGCGATACCGGAGCGCTTATGATTGGCTTTCTGCTTTCTTTTATGGCCATCGAATTTATAAACCAAAATTATGAACTACCCAGCGGGCATTCTTCTAAATTTCAAGCTTCTATTTCTACTGCCATCGCGGTGGTGATCATTCCTGTTTTTGATACACTGCGGGTGATCATTTTACGATTGCGCAAATTTCAATCGCCTTTTAAGGCAGATAGAAATCATCTGCACCATCAATTTTTGAACTTGGGGTATTCACATGCCAAATCTGTGATCGTTTTAGCATTGATCAACATCGGGTTCATACTTCTCGCCTGGCTATTAAGAAGTCAGCCAGATAAACTAATTTTGCCGATCATCGTAGCAATTTGCTTGGTGGTTAATTTCAGCATCAAGAGAGCTAAACTAGAAAAGGTCCAATAACAGTATGGAAGAAAGAGTAAAGGAAATTGAAAAAGAGGTAACTGGATTTCTAGTTAAAACCAAAGCCGAACTTGAAAACTTCAGGATTAAATTCATCAGCAAAAAAGGAGAAGTATCCTCGCTGTTTGATGACCTAAAGTCAGCATCGGTAGAAGAAAAAAAGAAACTAGGAAAGGTATTGAATGACCTCAAGCAATTGGCTGAAGGAAAATTCAAGTTGATGCAAGAAACCCTTGAGTCCAATTCCGCAGACTCTACTGAACAAATCGATTTATCATTACCCGTCATTTCCAACAAAACCGGCAACCTTCATCCTTTAAACTTAACCCGCTACCGAATTATTGAAATTTTTGAACGGCTTGGTTTTAATGTTTCGGATGGCCCCGAGATAGAAGACGACTGGCACAACTTCACAGCATTAAATTTTGCTGAAAATCACCCCGCTCGCGAAATGCAAGATACCTTCTTTGTTGAAAAACCTACGCGCGCTGAAGGAGGTGGTAATCCAGATGTGCTGCTGCG
>JBBQAM010000099.1:0-6245 GCA_038316335.1 Flavobacteriales bacterium | reverse complement strand
CGGAGCTTGTATTTCATTATCAAGGCATTTTTGATGAACTTTTTACAAATGGTCAATCAGAAAAGTCATTTACTTTTGGACTGGATGCACAATCACAACAGTTCAGAAGATTTTCGATTAACCAAAACTTTGGAATTTTTGGGACCTACCTATATCCGTTTGCTATTTCCAATCTCTTTTCAATATCCGCCACGGAGTTGAAAAACCAAATGCTGGATTTAAAAACCCTATTGGGAAAGGAGGAAAACGGTTTGGAAGAAAAGATGATGCTTGCAATGGATACAGCATCAAGAGTAAAAATCATTACCGAATTTTTGGAAGGCAGGTTATCCAAAGCCAAAATAATACAGCCAGGTGTATTCGAAACTATTAATTACATTATTGAAACCAACGGAATGGTAAATGTGGAAGCGTTGGCAGAACGGAACTTCCTTTCTGTCCGCCAATTTGAACGGAATTTTAAACAATTCTCTGGATTTAGTCCAAAACTATTTTCAAGGATTATTAGATTTCAGAATGCATTAAAACATTACGGTAATAGGCAATTGTCCTTAACAGAGATTGGCTATAAAATGGGATATGCAGACCAATCTCACTTTATTAGGGATTTTAAAGAATTTTCAGGTCATAATCCGAAGCAATATTTTTCTGGTTCAGGAGAAGGAACGGAATGGAGATAAGTTTAATACGTCGCATTTGTCCAATTTTAAGCAAGATAGATGCTATAAATTTGTTCTAATACTAAAATTAATTAAAACCTGTAATCATGAACATTCCAAAAGGTCACCAAACTATTATGCCCTATCTAATGTTAAATGGGGCTTCAAAATTCAATGATTTTGCAAAAAAAGTATTTAACTCTGAAGATGTTATGACCAGACTACGCGAAGACGGTAAGACCATAATGCATTCTGAAATGACAATAAATGGCAGTACCCTTATGTATTGCGAAACTACCAAAGACTGGAAAGAACAAACGGCCAATCTTTTTATCTATGTTGAAGATGCCGATGCAGCTTTTGAAAAAGCAATAAACGCCGGTGCAGAGACAATAATGCCGTTAAGAACCGAGGATTATGGGCGTACCTGTGGTTTAAAAGATCCTTTTGGAAATACATGGTGGATTACTTCCACAAAAGAGTAATGAGGGTATATGTGTTTAATATGATAGTAAAATTTAATGAAGCTAAAACGCTCAAGGATTACAATATAGCAAGCGACTTGTTCAAGGAATATGCTTCGCAAACCGGAATTGATTTGGAATTTCAGAATTTCAGGAAAGAAATTGAGAATCTCAAAAATCAATATTCGCGACTAGTAGGTGCTGCATTGATTGTTTACAATGAACTTGAAAATCCAATAGGTTATTTTGGTGTAAGACCCTTGGAAGGCTCTATTAGTGAGCTAAAAAGAATGTGTTTGAGAACAGAAGGGCGAGGAAAAGGTATAGGGAAACAAATGCTCAATAAAGCCATTGAAATTTCGAAAGAACTGGGATATGATAAAATGCGGCTTGATACGTTACCTACAATGCAGTCTGCCATCGGACTTTACAAGAAAATAGGATTTTACGAAATTGACCCTTATCGTTTTAATCCAATAGCGAGATCCAAATATTTTGAGATTAGTCTTAATCCCTAATCTTATACCTATCATTTTAATCTTTAAGGATTTTTTCAAGCCATTTGAATATGAGCAAAACACTATTTTAAAATTTTATAAATGGTCGAAGTATATAGAACTAATATCGAAAATAAGAAGCAGGCAAAATTGGCAATCAAAAATTTAAGACAAAATTTCCCACATTTTAAAATCAATTTTGATCTTGAAGATTGCGACAATATATTAAGAGTGGAAAGTTCGAAAAGTAAAGTCGATAACAATCTGGTTATTCAATTCATTGAAAATCTTGGTTTCTTTATTGAAGTCTTACCAGATAATCCGCCTCTTGCACATTTGAAAGATTTACACTTAAAAACCATTTGTGAATTTGGAAGGTGAAATCAATGATTCTAATTGTTATCCTTCAGAGATAGTAGGATAGATTTTTGGCGATATTAAATAATTGACAATGTATGATATATAAAGAACATATGCAGCCCATCATCTTAAAACCGAATGAAGGTCGCAACTATGATTGCGGTTCAATGACGGCAATCTTTAAAGCTGATGAAGATGAGACAAATTTCGAATATAGTGTTTCCGAATGGTGGATGGATGCTAATTCCAAAGGTCCGGGAATACACTTGCACAAAGAAAACGATGAAATATTCTATATTCTTGAAGGTACGGCATCCATACTTATTGATGATAATTGGATAGATGTAGATAAGGGAACATTTATCCGAATCCCTTGTAATACCCTACACGACTTTGAAAATAGAACCAGTAAAAGAATGGGCTTGCTCAACTTTTTCATTCCTGGAGGGTTTGAACGGAATATGCCCTCGATTGTCAAATGGTTTAAAGAAAATCCCAATTCAAAATGATTTCACTTCCCCAATTAAGAAAATTGGCATTGTCCTTTCCTGAAACGACTGAAGATTCACATTTTGAAAAAACATCGTTTCGGGTAAAGAAGAAGATTTTTGTAACCTATGATGCCAAGAATAATCGTGCTTGCCTAAAACTTTCATTATCCAATCAGGATTTATTTTCCTTGCACGACAAAGCAACCATTTATCCTGTTCCCAATAAATGGGGGCAACACGGTTGGACGTTTGTTGAGTTAAATACGATACTCGAAGATGTATTAAAAGATGCTGTTAAATCAGCATATACGGAAGTTGTCCCTAAAAGGATTAAATAATTTAATTCATAGTGTCGATGAAAATTAAAATATAAAAATGTTAAATTTACAAGCATAATAATGTGCTTATTTTGAAACATATTTTAATACCTCCACCATATGAACTTGAAAAACACATAAAGGAATATTGGTATTTGCAAATAGAAAAAGATTTAAATCAAGCTTGCGAAGTAACTTCTTTTGCTAATAATTCCATTGGCATAACCTTTATAGTTGAAAATGGAAAAGAGGTTTATAAATCGGTAATACACGGGGTTTCTACTAAACCAGCAAAAATTGTGACCGCACAATCCTTAACCGTTTTTGGGGTCAATTTCTATCCTTCTGCTTTTTATGGATTTTTCGGCATCGATGCCCATTATTTAACAAACAGGGAAATTCTACTTACAGAATTGATTGACCCTGATTTTGAGAACAGTGTTTTCAACGCCGAAAATCTATTTGATAAATTCAATATTATCAGTAAGTTTTTGTTTAAACGTTTGCAAAGTTCCTTTAATAATGACCTTATAGTAAATGACCTTATTTTAAAAATAGAGAGTCAAAATGGTCAGGTCAATCTTAAAGAATTATATAAAAATTATTCCCTCTGCGAGCGACAAGTGCAGCGACGTTTTTTGAAAACGACAGGTGTTAATCCAAGTCATTTCGCAAAACTGGCTAGATTTCATGAAGCTTCAAAAATTCTAAAGACTTTTGAGAACTTAAAATATACAGATTTGGCGTATCGGTTAAATTACGCAGATCAAAGTCATTTCATAAAAGAAACCCAATTACTCTCCGGAATGTCTCCTAAAGCACTTCATAATTTAATAAAAACCCATTCGGTAAATTCAAAAGGAAGCTCCAAATACTTGATAACACTTAAGAATATTACTTCCTCATAGTTTGGCAGAAATGTCGTTTTCATACAATTTTTTGCAAATTTTACTATATTACTTCGCTTTTGCTGATTAATAGGCTGAATTTTAAGGATTATCATATTTAGATACTAAAGTTGATGGTTTTTGGAGAAACGGTTTACGAAAATCCGAAGTTGATTAAACAATCATAAAATGAGAAAAATAATTGCAGTATTTAATACGACCCTTGATGCTATTTGCGACCATACAGCTGGAATCCAAGATGTGGAATTACATCAACATTATACTGAACTAATGGGTCAAGGAGACAATATTCTATACGGAAGGACTACCTCATTAACCAAAAGGTATGGGTTCGGTGTTCATTATAATAAAGATTGCAAAATCGCTATTTTCAGTATGGAAACAGAAGAATATGCAAAAGTTGTAGCAGAAAAATCTATCATTAAAATAAAAGCCGTGCGTTCAAAACGAGTCTAAATATATAGGAAAATGCAAATAAAAATCTATTGACGAAATAGTTATGAAAACCATTAATTCAAATATTGTTATTAACTTCCGTTTAATACTTCATTGAATTTTGCAAAAGACCAATTTGGGATGCCCCTAAAGACCTAATCAACCTTTATTAGTGAAAGAATGGCCTGGCTTAATTCGGGAACCAATGCAACAGGCAGGTCATGGCCCATTCCAGGTATAGACACAAACTTGGCATTGCAGATTGCCTCGGCTACTTCCTTTCCAGCTTCTATATTTACCACAGGATCGTTCTCTCCGTGAATTACCAAAGTTGGAACTTTAATTTTTTTAAGTTCCACTCTTCTATCACAGTTATCCCCGATAATTACAGCTGCTGCCTGCCGTGCATTCCCCATAGGATACCAAGAACGTTCAATATTCTGTTTTGCAATATTCATCAACTCACTATCATTTGTTGGGAATCCAGGACTCCCAATAGCCTTGTAAATATTGAACAAATATGTGGCGATGATCTCCTTATCATCTGTTTGAGGAGGTGGTGTCCCCATGAGTCCAAGTACTTTGGGATTACCGGGCGTTACCTTGGGATTACCCGATGATGCCATTATGGATGTTAACGATAGTACCCTTTCAGGGTAATGAATGGCAATCAATTGTGCTATGGCTCCGCCCATGGAGGCGCCGACAATATGTGCTTTTTCAATTTTTAGTGCATCCATAAGACCTATGGCATCTATTGCCATGTCTTCTAATGTATATGGAAGTTTTGAGGTATCGCAAGTTCCTATCGAGGGGATGATTGCCGCCCAGTCCGGCATTCCCAAAGAGTCTAATTTCGAAGTCAGCCCAACATCACGATTATCAAAACGGATTACCCTATACCCATGATTGGCCAAATTTTGGCACAATACCTCTGGCCAAGCGGTCAGTTGCGCCCCTGTACCCTGAATCATCACAATGGCTTCATCTTCTATATTGCCAAAACTTTCATAGGCAATCTTGATACCATTGGCATAGACAGTACCTGCATGTTTATCTGGCAATCCAACGTTGGGTTGAATTGATATCGACGCTTGCACATTGACCACGATCATTACCATAATCAATACTATAATTTTATTCTTCATTTTTTTTAGTTTTAGTTCTTATTACGAGTGAATTCTGAAAATCAAATATGATTTTAAGATGCATTTATATCTTTTAAGATTTCTTCCAACAGTTGTAGCGGCCTTCTGAAATTCCTTCTGTTTTCGGCTAAAATAGCGGCTATGCAAGCTACCATGATTGCTATGAAAAGCAACGATGACCCTATGGGATGCTCCATTACTCCGCCAGGCATATACAGCTTGAAAAAAATCCACACAAAAACTGTCGAGCTCAACGGCACGAGCACCATTTCATATTTGGTCTTGAACTTATAGAAGCCTTCCAAAAGTGAATGTTGGGTCATAATATATTCCTTAATTGACAAGTTGGATGCATATTTTTTGTTCTCTTTGAGGATAGCCATTCGCTTATAATTTCGCATTAAGACAACTGTAAATGGGACATAAATTAAAAGACAGAAGACGCTTGGAAGCAATACATCCATATCGTGTCCATACATTACTATTACGTGGGTTAAAAAAGCATAAACGATAATCTGAAAGATCAATGACGCCCAAAAATATTGCATGGTGATATTCTTCTGTTGTTTAATACACTGTTTCAGAATATTTTGCCATTTTTCTTTATCAAGGATTTCGGAATCCTTTTGTTCAGTTCCTGCCTTCCAGTTCCTTTGTAAATCTTTAAAATTTTGCATTTTTTCAGTCATTTTTTGTTCTATTTAACTCCTTTTCAAGTTCCCTTTTAATTCTTACCAATCGGACACTTACGTTTGATTTTGTAAGTCCCGTGATTTGTGAAATCTCTTCATAACTATTTTCTTCCAGATAGAGCAATATGATACCTTTATTGATTTGGGAAAGATTGTCGATCGCATTATAAAGTAACTTCATTGTCTCATCGGACGTATTAGTGTTTTCATCGGCCGCATATATCTCTGGTTGTGAAAGAGGGACATATGCAGTCTTTTTTCTTTTTCCTAAATA
>JBBQAM010000080.1:0-11459 GCA_038316335.1 Flavobacteriales bacterium | reverse complement strand
GGCGCCGCCAGCTTTGTCGATGATGGCACTAACATCTTTTGAATAGTTGCTGAAGACGGTCTTCGGAAGACCTAACCCCGCCCTTGATAAAATCTGAAGACTTCTCAGTTTATCTCGTGAACGAACCAAGGCTTGGGATTCAACGGCCGTAAATATTTTCATCATTTCGAATTGGCGTACGACGGCCGTACCATAAAAAGTGATGGAAGCCCCGATCCTCGGAATAACGCCATCTACATTTTCAATTTCCTTCCCTTGATAAATAAGGCCGGGCTTTTTCTTTTCGATAATTAGATCACATTTTGAATGATCTATGATTTTCATTTCATGGCCTTTTTTCTCACCGGCTTCTATAAGCCTTTTGGTGGAATATAAGGTCGGATTCTGCGAAAGGATAACGATTTTCATTGTATGAAGGTGTTTCTTGGTTGTGCATAGCCAGGGAAAGGTTCGGGCATATTTGGCAATAAATTGTTCTTTTGGTATAGTGGAAGGATCGCCGTTTTATTTAAGGGTTTGGGAACATTGCAAAAGCGGTCATGTGCATTTGATACCAGTGTTTTTCGAATTCAAAGGTACGCTATTGTACCCATGTTACCAGCTATTACAACCATCTGCGCTTCCTAAAATAAAAAAGCATGCCGATGACCAATAAAACCATGACCCCCAGCATAATAAAATAACTATATTCAAAGTGGAGTTCTGGCAGTACGTCGAAATTAGTGCCATAAATCCCTGCAATAAAAGTCAAAGGAATAAAAATAACCGAGAAAATGGTCAAGAACTTCATTACATCGTTCAATTTACTGCTAATAGTCGTATGATAAATGTTGAGCTGATCTGATAAGATTTCCCGATACGTTTCCGAAGAATCGTTAGCCTGGTTGATATTATCCAGGAGTTCCTTGAAGAGCACATGGGTGCTTTCATCGATTAGTTCCGATTCCATTTTAGAGAGGCTCAGTATCATTTCCCGGGCCGGAGTGATGCATTTTCGTATAAAATTCAATTCTCTTTTATACGTATAGATCTCATCGATAACACTTTTTCTAGGCTCTTGGAGGAGGGTGTCTTCCAAGGTTTCGATTCTTTCACCCAAAACGCCGATAATATAGATATAGTGATCAACTACGACATCCAATAAGGCAAAGGCCAAATAATCGGTACCACCTTCTCGAATCCTTTTACGCTGGTGACGTATACGATCACGCACCGGTTCGAAAACATCGCCCCGTTGCTCCTGAAATGATAGGAGCACTGATTCAGTGATTATGATACTTAGGTTTTCTACCAAAAAATTTCCGGTGATGCCATCCTGTTGCAGCATTTTCAAGGAAAGCAAAATGCAGTTACTGTGTTCCCGTATGCTCGGTCGTGAATTTACATCCATAACATCGGCCATTACCAAGGTATCGAATTCAAATACCCTAGAAATTTCCTGAATAAACTCGGTATCGTGCAAGCCATCGACATTCAACCAAGTGACCGTATTCTTTTTTTGATAGCTTAAAATCTCATTGAGATCTACCAGGTTTTTCTCCTCCAACGTCTTCGCATTGAAATCAATGATACGCACAAGGACATTGTCCATTTTCTTTTTACCCCTAAACGTCATATCATCAGGAGACATCCCGATCTCTTCCTTGCGCTTGTTGACGAATCGTGCCATATTCATTGTTGATTCCTTGCGATGTATGGAAACGCCATTTTGGCCTCCATAAAGTGTTCGGGAAGTTACTTATATAATTGCTCATTCCCAAATTAGCCAATGCTGTTAATTTTGCACCATGCCTAGAATTCTTTTGCATTTCGTCTCGGTTAGTTTAAATCTTTAGGAAGTTGAATATTTGTTGGTCTTATCGGCGAATTGACTAAAAATGGCAGTATTTTTGTAGGATACACGGCTTTTACCTAGTAAACATGAGGAACTATTTGGTTTTTGTTTTTTTTCTAGTGCATGTATCGCACTATTCCCAAACTTCTGGTAAAATTGACAACGAAAATTTAAAAAAACTGATATCCACCTACAAGGTAGCCATTCGCGGTCCTTATAAGGATATTCGTTGGTTTTGTACCGATGGCAGTATTCGTCAACCCAAAGATCCCTGCCCTGAAGCCATTGGTCCCGGGGTACAACATGCACGCTACAGGGACGAGGTTGTTGAAATAGGCAAAAAAGACCATGTGTATCTGGGCCAGATTTTGGCCTATACCGATAAAACTGATTTTTGGGATGCCGAGCGCGATCATTCCAGATTGAAGCAATATGAACTTGATAAATACTTGCGGTCGGTCGATAATGGTTGGATTCTCCAAAAGGCGCAATTCTACCGAGGAGCCTTGCAAGTGGAGGACGAGGAAACCTGGGGCAAGGATTTCTACAAATGGCTCTTGAACAACGATACGATATTGACCAAGAATTATTTTCTTGTGCGGCAATCCTTAAAAGATCTTCCACATAGTGGCGACGATAACCTGTCACAGAGCATGCGGAGCCAATCTAAGGTACTCTCCGATCTATATGACCCTTTTATGGACCTCCGGGTAAAAATACATAGCCAACCTGAAGTGGGCGATATACTGAAGGTGAAGGCATTTCAGCTTAAAAATAAGGACAAACTGACCAATGATTTAAATGTAAAGTTCAATGAACTGTTGGTCACCATGAACAATTTCTTCAAACCAATAGACATTCGCAAATTGGGTCAAAAGGCAGTATTGATTAAGAATACGCCTATGGGTAAGGCCTTGAACGCCTATATTTCAGGGAATGCTTCTGAAAAGCCCTCCGCTCAACTGATCTCCGAAACTTCAGAACTACTGTTACAGATCCGTGAAAACATACTGACCGAAAAGCGGCCTTTGGCGCGTTTGGAATTATTAGAGGTATCCCTCAAACTGGAAGAAATCGTATTCAAGGAGGCGCCTCATTGGGAACCAGCTACCCTTAAGGAACAAATGGAAAAAATCTGTGCCTTGACTACAGCGGCCGTGGGGGCAGGCTATTTGGAGCTTTGGGAATGGGAACAGGTGCAGGGAGCTTTAAGTAAAACCGAGGAAGTAGCCATGTCGCTTTCAGATTTGACTATGGCACTTGAAACGGCGAGAGGTGCCGTTGAATGGGGTGCTGGTATGGTAAAGGCGAATTATCAGGAAGTCGTAAACACTTACACCGGTTTTGAACCACTCGCCTATGGGTTTATCGATGATCGCATTCGGGGCTCGGTAATATTGAACTTGGGAAACAGTGTAGGGGAGCTCGGTAATTTTATAGCCAAGGAATCTGCATTGACGAACAAAGTATTGGATATTCCCAATCAGAGTACGATTCGCGGTCTAAATCCTGGATATGCCTTTGGGCAACTCGTGGTTGTAGAAGGTATCCCAGAAGATGTGGAGGTTTCATCCGACAAGATCTATATTTTTAGACGTGCCCCGTCTGATTTAAAACCCGTTGCCGGAATTGCAACGGTCTCTGAAGGCAATATGGTTTCGCATGTACAATTGTTGGCTCGTAATTTAGGGATTCCGAATGCGGCCTTATCCGATGAAAACCTTGAAGATTTGGTCAAATTTAATGGTCAAGCTGTTTTTTATGCCGTGTCTAACAAAGGCAATGTTATTTTAAAACCGGAGACCGAGATGACTCCCCAGGAACGCGAACTATTTACCAAAAAAGAGCGTGGCACCGAAAAAATTGCAGTACCCATAGAGAAAATACACTTAGACACTGCCGATGTTTTAAACTTAAGATCTGTCGATGCCAGTGATTCTGGACAAATATGCGGGCCAAAGGCTGCAAATTTAGGTCAATTGAAAAAAATGTTTCCCGACAAAGTCGTCGAAGGCATGGTGATTCCTTTTGGCATTTTTCGCGAGCACATGAACCAAGAGATGCCAACTCATAATAAGTCGTATTGGCAATTTTTAAATGCGATGTTTACCGAAGCCGAGGCTATGAGGGCAAGGAATGTCCCCGAAACCGAAGTTGAAAATTATCAGTTGGGCCAATTGGAAACCCTTAGGGAAGCTATTAAAAAAATGCCTTTAAAGCCTGACTTTGTCTCTCAATTGGAGAAATATTTTACCGAAATACTGGGCCGCCCATTGGGTGGCATCCCCGTTTTTTTGCGCAGTGATACCAACATGGAGGACTTAAAGGACTTCACAGGTGCTGGCCTCAATCTAACACTTTTCAACGTCGTTGATCGCGAACTGATTTTAAATGGGATAAAGGAAGTTTGGGCTTCCCCATATACCGAACGCAGTTTCAAATGGCGACAGAAATACCTTTTAAACCCTGAAAATGTATTTCCTTCGATTTTGGTAATCCCAAGTGTCGATGTTGATTATTCGGGCGTTTTGATTACGAAAGGCATCAACTCGGGAAATGATTCCGATTTGACGGTAGCGTTTAGTCGCGGTGCCGGCGGTGCAGTAGATGGTCAATCGGCCGAGACCTATACCATCAAAGAGGAAGGCGGGTATCGACTCCTAGCGCCATCCCGTGAAGCCTATTACAACACACTACCCAAATCTGGTGGAACCGGTAAGAAATCGGCGACTTTTGAAAAGCCCATATTGAATAATAAGAACATCGAAGAAATACATAGCTTCGCAAAGACGATCCGTGAAACCTTGCCGAAGGAAACCAACTCCGATTATCATGGGGCCTATGATGTAGAGCTCGGTTTTCAAAACGACAAATTGTGGCTCTTTCAGATTCGACCTTTTGTCGAGAACAAAAAAGCATTGAGCTCAGGGTACCTTGAATCGATTACGCCAAAAATAGATTCGACAAAAGAGATTTTACTAGCAACAACATTAGAATGAAAAAAACGGCCAAATATAGTATTTTATTGATGCTTTGTGCTGCATTTACCACGCTTGGATACTATCCGATCGATGGTTATGAATATACCGGAATCAAGCGGCTTAAGCGATTGGAGCTCCTTAAGAAAGGGGAGATAAAAGGCGATTTATCATTGCCCCCAGGCGCACTTAAAACCTATGGTGAAATAAAATTAAACCTCCTCTCCAAAAACCAGGATAGTGCAGGCAGCTTGATGCAAATAGATTCTACCTTTCAAAAAGAAGTGAACGGCCTCTTTCGGGGGCTCGATAAAAGTTATTCGCTTGCGATTCTCGATATTTCCGATTTGAGCGCTACGCGCTACGCGTCGCGAAATGAGAGGGCAGGCTATCAACCGGGAAGCGTTGGTAAATTGGCCGTGATTACGGCGCTTTTTACACAGTTGCAAAAAATTTATCCCGACTCTTGGGAAGACCGTACGACACTTTTGCGCAATAAATCGGTCAAAGCAGGGGTATGGGGCCTTACTGATGAACATACTATTCCAATTTACAATTTGGAAAAGAATACGCTGGTCAAACGTCAAGTCATCGCAAGTGATGTTTTTACCCTCTATGAATGGGCCGACCATATGATGTCGGTCAGTAACAATGGCGCGGCAAGTATCGTTTGGCGGGAGGTCATGTTGATGGCGGCCTTCGGTGACAAATATCCCGAATTGACCCAGGAAGCGGCAGATGCGTATTTTAAGGAAACCCCAAAAAAGGAACTGACCGATTTAGGAAACGATGTCGTAAACCTTCCGTTGCGTGATTTGGGAATAGCTGCCGAGGAATGGAGGTTGGGTAGTTTTTTTACACAAGGGCCCAATACCTATGTCGGTGATAAAGGGGGCAGTATCGGAACCCCTTTGGGTCTTATGAAGTTCTTGGTTCAGCTTGAACAAGGAAAAGTGGTCGATGAAAATAGTAGCTTGGAAATGAAACGCCTGATGTACATGACCGATCGAAGAATTCGCTATGCGCAGGCCTCAGCTCTAAAAGACGCTGCTGTTTATTTTAAATCGGGCAGTCTTTACAAATGTGACCGAAGCAATGGGGAACCCTGCGGCAAATATATGGGCAATGTTCAAAATTATATGAATTCGGTTGCCATTGTCGAACATCCTGACAATTGTACCTATATGGTAGTGCTCATGACGAATGTCTTACGCAAGAATTCCGCGAGTGATCACATGTATTTAGCCGGAAACATTGACAAACTAATCAGGAAGAAGTAGGAAGGTCCTGTAACGCACTTTTGGCCTCTTCGGCGAACGTTCGAATTTTGATATCTTGACTTTGTGTAAGTAGCGCTACCATCGGGAGATATTTGATATTTTTTTGCTGTTTAATAAGATACAAGACGGCTAGTTTTACCTTCAAATCCTTTCCCTCAAGTAATAGTTTAAAACATTCAAGTTCCGAGGGCACCTTATGCTTTATCTTTTGCAAGACTTCCTCTGAGGAAATATCAAGTGAGGATTCCTCGATTATTGGTAATAGTGTGCGTTTTAGATCGCCGGTAAGCAAGTTGTCCAAGAATTCAAGCGCGTTGATGCGTGCTTCCTGTTTTTCACTTTGTAGCCCCTCATAGGCAATATCCACATCCTTTTGTGCATATCGCAGTCCCAATAATTTAAATATCCTTTCTAAACCGGCATCCAGTCTACGCTCCAAAAGTTCCAAAAGGCTCGTTCGCGCCTCGCGCTCCTCAAGATTGATTTCTTGATTTGATTTCTTTCGATTGCGATACGAAATAATGATTTGGGTATGCATCGCCGATAAGGTCTTATGATGCAGCTTACATTCATCATAAATTATAGCCACTACCTTAAACCGATTGAATTTTAACTCGGGATTGCTTCTACGAATATCGCTTAAGGCACGAATGGTCTCTAACCGAATGGTCAAGTCTGCATCTTCCAAAAGACGAAAAAGATGCCGTACCGCTTCCTGGGATCCAAAATTTTTAATCACCATTGGGATAAATCGCATCGATTCTGCTGGCAGGTTCTTTTCCTTAATGGTCGTCGACAATACCGAAATCATGGTTTGGCCATAGTTTTGCAAAGCCGCAGCGGCGATTGTCCGATACCGCTTACTGGGTAAAAATAAAAGCAAGGCGTCAATAAAAAGAGGATTCATACTCAACCCAGCAGCCGTAATCGCCGCATCGACTACCACTTTATCGTTATTCTGAAAATTTTCGATTACTAAGGGATAAAATTGAGGCATGTCAGACACGCCGATTGTTTTTAATAGAATTACGAGTGATGCGTGGTCAGCTTGATTCATAGCCGATTCTGTTACTTTTTCGGCAATGCGTTCCTTCAAGCGGTACGAGGATTTCAAAGTATGGTTGTCCCTGGCTTCCCGTGCCAAGCAATATAGGGCCGTTTCCGCAATGTTCACATTGGGGTGGTCTAAATACTGTTGGTAAACCAATTCACTGTTTTTCCCAGCGTGGGCCAGCATGTATTCCAAGGTGGCCAAGGTAAGCGCATCGTCGTCTGAATCCAGTAAGCGCGGCACATCAGCGACCATGACCGCATTGTTCATAAAATACAGGTTCTGTAAGGCAGCCGTGCGTACTTTGGTCGATTGATGTCTTAATAAATCCTGAACATCATTTTCGAACCTTTTGTCATTAATTTCCATCAATTTGCCCAGCATAAAAAGTATCTGTTCTTCGGTACCCGTTTTGAAGACCGTGCGCATGCCTTGTAATACGGACGACTGCTTGTAGTTGGCCTTTTCCCTTTTACCAGTGCCTTCGGTAATCCATTCAAGGTTTTTACGAAACGTCTTGTAATATTCCTTACGGACATTGAAGATGAAGTAAAACCAGAGTCCGACCAAGAGTATAATGAGGACTGCAATGTAAATAGAGGGCAATTGTAGCCCTTGGATAACAAAAATCAGAAGAAATCCCGCTATACCCGTTGCAAGACTGTCTACCACCACATCGATAAATGATTTGGTCTTGTTCTTTAAATCAAAAGGCAAGGGCAATGCAAGGAGTTCAGTAGCACTTTTATTCACTGATTGCTTTAAGATGCCATCCATGGCTTTGATGACTACAACCGCAGAGAGTTCAGGAAGTATTAAAAAGAAAAGACTCCCTGCAAAGATGCCGATCGGCAATAATAAAAGAGAGAATCCGACACCCCAAATGCCCACGATCCGCTGAGTGAAAAATAATTGTATCACCAATGAAACCAGGTTGAAGGTAGAAAACCAAAAGGCGAAAAACGACGTAAGTTCATTGGGATCAACAATGGCCGCAGAAGCAAAATCACTAAAGAGATAGTCGACCAATTTCGCAACGAGCACACTTACGGCCACGATACAGGCGATGTAGGTGAGGTGCCTTGATTTTTTTATAAGGCTCAATGGCCGGTCGGAGGCGGCCGCCATTCTTTTTTTTTCCTTGAATCTGCCGAGATTTCGAATGCGCAATTTCCAAATATTGCGTAAAAGCGGGATGCAGCATGAGAGTAAAAAAGCGGCCAGAAAAATCAAACTTTCATTGCCAATTAGCGGGGCTAAAAATGAAGTGAGATACCCCCCGAAGATGCCGCCTAAAATAGCTCCCGAACCTATGAAACCAAACAATCGCTTTGCTTCCCGAACATTGTATACCAAATTGGCCAACACCCAAAACTGGGATGCCGAAAGCACGGCATAGATAGCCACCCAAATATAAAAGATATAAAGCAGCCAACCTCCAACTATGTCCAGTTTCAATAAAATTCCAAGGCTTACAAGAATCACCACAGAGGAAATCAAGGTAATCTCGATAATTTTATTCAGCGAATATCGGGTCAACGCCTTCGAATAGAAAAAGGAGCTAATTATAGCTATGACGGCTACGATCAAGAAGGCAAACGGTAATTGTTCGATACCCAGTTCGGAAAGAAAAAGGGCATTTACCGTTGGCTTAACGATAAGCAACACGGCAATAATCAGAAAAATATACGAAAGCATCCAAAGGGAGACCTTGAATTCCCCCTCACGAACATCGAATACTCTCTTGATTATAGTTCGAAGCATATATCTTTATGGAAAATAAACCTATTTTGCCGTCAAAGATATATCACTTTTTAAGACTTTTTCGATGGGTTGTACCAAATCGCGTATTATTTGTTCTCCATTGGGATCATCGATTAATGCAACCAAGATATAGCGTCTTCCGGAATCTTTGCCCCAAACCAATATCGAATCGGAATGGAAAGTTTTCCAGGATCCCGATTTTCGGAACAATCTGGCATCCGGTGCAATTTTATCCAAGGTATTGACGAACTTATGATGTAACTCGGGATTTTCCAGGATATCAAGCATTTGCTTGGAACGCGCTTCATTGACCAACCGGCCGTTGGCCAAAAGATAGTAATATCGGCATACTTGATTGACGGTTGCCGCATGGCTCAAGTGTTTTAAGGGCTCACGATTGGTGTTTCCGCCTCCCCCGTATCGTTTTCCTACCCAAAGTCCGCCTCCTTGATGCTCATCATAGAAATCATATTTGGGGTCGGTCATCACGGCTTCGATTTTCTCGTAACCAACACGATCGATCATACGGGTAGCGGCCTGGTTGTTCGATTTACTGATCATCAAACGCATGTCGTTCTTTACATCTACTGTCTCCTTTAGCTCCCCTTTTTCGATGGCATCCATAGCGGCCAAAAGAATGGCTATTTTTGGAAGACTAGCGGCATACATCATATAATTTCCGTTTACACGTGCAAACCGAACATTTTCGGGGTCACTAAGATCTACGATGCCAACTGCCATTTTCTTCTGGGAAATTAATTTGGCCCAATCACTATGTTTGTTCAATTCATTTTCCAAATGGGCCTGGAACGAATTATCGAACAAATTTCGCAAAGGTTTGATCTTGGAATCATGGATCTCAATGGGCAATGCATCCTGGGCTGAAAGGGAAGCTGTGATCAATGTAAAAATAAGCCACGGTAAAATGCGAAATTTCAAGGATGCCATAGGCCAGTCAAAGTTGTTTTCAAAGTTATAGATTCCGTTAATGTGGTCATTGTTAAATTTTAAGGACGTCGATTTTAGTGTATTGCCCGTAAACAGGAAACCTGTAACTTGGCTTGGATTTTCAATTGTTAAAATTTAAATTTTGGGTTTGATTTCAATCTAAGTTTATCTTTAACTATAACTCAAAATTGACGAAAGTATTTTCTGGTAATGCTATCTTTGATGAATAAAATAGTTGAATTTATAAAGTGATATCTGAATTTGGTTTAATGGATTTAAAAGATGGCGTAAAAACATCGGAAAATAAGGTTTCCGAGGAGGCTCAAGAACTAAGTATTTTCGTCAAGGATAAATCTAATTCCTTGGTCGACCGTTTAGAGTCTTATGAAGATATCATTAACTTGGAAGTCGGTGATACGGGCTTAAATCGTGCAAAAGCCTTAGAACGGGAATACGGTATTCGCCAATTGTTTATTAAATATGAAGGGGATAACCCGACTGGTACCCAAAAGGACCGAATTGCATTTGCACAGATTTACGATGCTCTTCGCAGGGAGTATGATGTAGTTTCCTTAGCTACCTGTGGCAATTATGGAGTGGCCGTCGCCTTGGCCGCAAATTTGGCGGGAATGAAATGCAAGATCTATATTCCCGAATCGTATCATACCGATAGGATAGTCGAAATGGATGCATTACAGGCCGAGATTATTAGGTTGCCAGGAAGTTATGAAGATGTGGTAGTTAAAAGTAGTGAGCTTGCAAGGGTAAATGATTGGTATGATGCGAATCCCGGTGGATCGAATACCCCCTTGCAGATTTCCGCCTACTCCCAGATTGCCTTCGAGATCTATGACGAAATAGGAGACGCCCCAAAATATTGTGCCGTGCCGGTGTCAAATGGGACCTTGTTTGCCGGTATCTACAGAGGTTTCGTAAGTTTGTACAAAAGGGGGAAGACCTCTGGAATTCCAAAAATGATCGCTGCTTCTTCTTCCCATAAAAATCCAATCGTACAATCATTTCTTTTGGGATTGAAACATTGTAAAGACTTGGATCCGGACGCGATCAAGGAAACCAAATACAATGAACCCCTTATCAACTGGCATAGCTTTGACGGGGAGGAAGCCTTATATGCCTTATGGGAGAGTGAAGGTCAAGCATTTAATATAAGTGATAAAAAATTAAAGAATATGACCGGAATTTTGGCAAAAAAAGAAGGGTTTCGTATTCTACCAGCGGCCACCGCCGGTCTCATTGCCTTGTTGGAAATGGACGAGGAATTAAATTTTGAACCTGGCCGGTTTGTCGCCGTACTAACTGCTAAAAACTAACTAAATGAAAGACTCGATCGATGGGAAGGCACTTGTATATTGTGATGGCGCCTTTAATACGCCGAATGGCAAAACGGCACATGGCCTCGTTCGCTTTACTGAACGCTATGTGATCGTTGGTGTCTTAGATGCTTCCTATGCCGGGCGGGATGCTGGCCAAATATTAGATGGTAAATCAAACGGCATTCCTATCTTTAAAGACCTGGCCGAAGCGATCGACCAATTATCGAAAACTGGGAATACCCCCCGATCTTTAGTGATTGGTTTGGCACC
>JBBQAM010000121.1:0-2035 GCA_038316335.1 Flavobacteriales bacterium | reverse complement strand
CAACATCGATTTTAATTTTTTATTCCGCAGTAATCAACATTCATTTCTTTTTTAAAATTTTTCCTACAAATTGTTTACGTCCAATATTATTAGTGCTTTAACGAGTATTTGAATATTCGATGCATTAAATTTGCCATCTTTGCACGCAATTAAAATTAAATTCATGAAGAAAATCTCCAAAATTTGCTGCATCGGCGCTGGATACGTCGGTGGACCTACCATGTCAGTTATCGCAAGTCAATGCCCTGAAATACAAGTCACCGTAGTGGATCTTAACGAAGATCGCATCGCGGCATGGAACGATAGCGACCTTGATAAGCTGCCCATTTATGAACCGGGTCTAAAGGAAATAGTCGGTCAAGCTCGAGGTAAAAATCTTTTTTTCTCGACCCAAATCGATACCGCGATCGATGAAGCGGATGCCATATTTATCTCCGTCAATACACCCACCAAAACCTATGGCAAGGGTAAAGGGCAAGCGGCCTATTTAAAATTCATAGAACTTTGTGCAAGAAACATTGCAAAGGTTGCCAAAAATGATAAGATAGTCATCGAAAAATCTACCTTACCCGTACGAACGGCCGAAGCCATCAAGAGTATCCTAAAAAATACCGGCAACAACGTAAATTTCGAAGTGCTTTCAAATCCGGAATTTTTGGCAGAAGGTACGGCCATAAATGATCTTTTACATGCCGATCGTGTGCTGATTGGTGGCGATGAAACCCAAACTGGGCAGGCGGCAAAAAATGCATTAAGTGCGGTTTATGAACACTGGCTTCCAAAAGAGCGGATCCTTCAGACAAACGTATGGTCTTCCGAACTCTCAAAATTGGTCGCCAATGCATTTTTAGCACAACGGGTGTCGTCAATTAATTCGATATCTGCCTTGTGTGAGAAAACCGATGCCAATGTACAGGAAGTCTCCAGGGCCATCGGATACGATAGTAGAATTGGTTCTAAATTTTTAAATGCCTCGGTTGGTTTCGGGGGTTCTTGTTTTCAAAAAGACATCTTGAATTTGGTCTATATTGCCAGGACATTCGGTCTTCCTGAAGTAGCCGACTATTGGGAACAGGTAATCATCATGAACGATTATCAAAAAACCCGCTTTGCCGAAAACATGATATCAACTCTTTACAATACGGTATCTGGTAAAAAAATAGTCATGTATGGATGGGCTTTTAAAAAGGACACCAATGACACGAGGGAGTCTGCCGCCATTTATGTTGCGAATGCGTTGTTAGACGAAATGGCCGAAATTGTTGTATACGATCCAAAAGTTTCGGAAAAAAAGGTATATGCCGACCTTGATTATTTGAATACCCGAACACCTGAGGAAAATAGGCGTCTGGTAAAAGTTGTTACTGACCCTATAAAGGCTACCCAAGATGCCCATGCTATTGCCATCATGACCGAATGGGATGAATTTAAGACCTATGATTGGGATACAATATATACCCAGATGCTAAAACCGGCATTTGTATTTGATGGTAGACGGTTACTTGATAGCGAAGTTATGGCCAAAAAAGGCTTTAATTATTATAAAATCGGACAGTCTTAAACGCGAAGTCTTGTTCAAAGATGAATTGAATAGGCCATATGTTACCTCTTAAACGTACTTAAAAGCATGGATATTCAAAGCTTGAATTTAAATCGCCAATATGCCCTGTTAGTCACCGGGGGGGCCGGATTTATTGGGTCGAATCTTTGTGAAGTGCTCCTCGAAAATGGGAATGCGGTACGTTGCCTTGACAACTTGGCAACTGGAAGCTTACGGAATATTGAACGATTGAAAAAGTATCCCAAATTTCAATTTATCGAAGGGGACATCCGGGATTTGGAAACCTGTCAAAAGGCCTGTAAACGAATAGACTATGTGTTGCATCAAGCAGCTTTGGGTTCGGTGCCACGCTCTATCAAAGACCCGATTACTACGAATGAGGTAAATATCTCAGGCTTCCTGAATATGCTAGTAGCTTCCCGGGATGCTGGGGTGAAGCGTTTCGTTTACGCCGCCAGTTCCTCAACCTATGGG
>JBBQAM010000005.1:0-116363 GCA_038316335.1 Flavobacteriales bacterium | reverse complement strand
ACCGATTTCCGTTTCTCCCGCACCATACGAATAATTTCAGAATTCGTACTGCTCAAATTCTCAAGGCGATGTTTTAAGGACTCGATACGTTCATAAAAGCTGTACGTTTTCGGTTCGCACACATACGAATTCAATTTTTTCTTGAGTTGTCCTACCTCTCTTTGGTTTCTTTCGAGACGGAGGAGCAGGGCATTTTGTTCTCTAGTTTTCACGACTGCTTCCATAGTTTTCAGATTTTAGGGTACTAAATAATTTAGGGCACTAGATAATTGTAGGTAATTACTTCTCTAAAATTAAACAAAACGTCTTTTATAAACTACATATTATCAATTGTTTAACTTTTATTTATCCTTTACTTCACAGCAAAATCCTTACAAGCTGGATATTGGCGCTCCAAAATCCCATAAGATACCCAGTGGCCTTTCCCTTATATAGGCTGCATCCTCTACGTAAAATATGGAGTTCCAAGTGACCCGAAGCAACGCTCCGAAATCCCAATAAACATTTTCCTTAAATAATTAGGATATCCTCCCCCCTATTTATAATTTCATAAAAAATGCAGGAACATGGATATTAATTATCAGTACCACGACGTAAAGGCCAGTCAACGCTTGGAGGCCTTGGTCGCCGAAAAAATAAATAAACTTTTAGATAAGTACGATTTTATAGTGCGTGCCGAGGTTTTCTTTAAGACAGAGAAGACTTCTGATGGCGGCAAGGGGAAAATCTGCGGCATTCAATTAAGTGCCCCCGGTCCCCGTCTTTTTTCAGATGCCAATCTCGGTTCGTTCGAGGCGGCCATCGCCAAAGCCACCGATGAACTTGAAATACAGTTGAAAAAACGAAAGGCTAAAATGAAATCGCATTAAGGGAGCCCTTTTCAATTTGCCGATCATACTTTGTTTTATTTCGCACGTCTTGCTTAAACAAAGGCCTGACTTGCATGGTGTCATGCGACCAACTATCACGAAAATTCAAGTCGTGTCGGTTTTTTTGCGTGGCTTTTGGGCTAAAACTTTTCGGCAATCAGCACATAATCTTTTCCCATTATTAAAAATGATGCTTACCTTGGCGGTTTAAATTTTTTCCCTCCATGGTAGTGTGGCTCGTCTTTGTTGCCCTTATAATTGTGTTCCTTGCGATAGACTTAGGCATATTCCACAAAAAGGAGCATGTCATTCGAAGTAAGGAGGCCGGGATTTGGACTGCTATTTGGGTATGTGTCGCCATGGGCTTCAGTGGCGTCATTTATTGGTTGTTTTCCACCGGATATATCGATAATCCTACCCATCTAACCCCAAAACTTGCCGTTCTAAAATACCTTACGGGGTACTTGATCGAACTGTCACTTAGCATCGACAATGTATTTGTGATTGCCGTAATTTTTGCATCCTTCAAAATTCCGCCCATTTACCAGCACCGTGTGCTGTTTTGGGGCATTCTGGGGGCCATCATATTTCGGGCCATGATGATTTTGTTCGGTGTTGCCCTGATTACGCGATTCGATTGGATTATCTATGTATTCGGGGTTTTCTTGTTATACACGGCATATAAGATGTTGGGGGGTGCAGAACAGAAATTCAATCCAAAAAATTCATTTGTATTTCGTCAATTCAAAAAACTATATCCCATCACCAGTTCGATCCATGGGCATGAATTTTTTATACATCGATTGAAGGTAAAGGCCGCAACACCGCTTTTTGTTTCGTTGATCATTATTGAACTGACCGATATTCTATTCGCCCTTGATAGCATTCCGGCTATATTGGCCATAACCGCAGACCCGTTTATTGTTTTCAGTTCTAACATACTCGCGATCCTAGGGTTGCGTTCGATGTATTTTTTGATATCGAGAATGTTGCAGAAATTTCGCTTTATCCACTACAGTTTGGTGGTTATCCTGGCTTTTGTGGGCCTCAAGATGCTATTTTCAAATCAGGTCGATATTCCTGAATGGGTTTCGTTGACTGTGATTTCAACATCCCTTGTTGTGGGCATCGTAGCCTCTTTGAACATTCCCGAAAAAAAATAACCAGCTTGGAAAGTTGACCGAACCGGGCAAGGTATTATGAAGGGTCCTTATATAGAAACGTGTACAACGTACCTACAGCCCAATTTCCCAGCGGAAAGTAGGTTGCGAAAAATAAGGCCATGGCCAAGCCGAAAGACCGTGCACCGACCATTCTTTCTAAAATATTATCGGGAAAAACATAAGAGGTTTCCAAGGAATATCCTAAAAATTCCAATACCGACATGGCAATTAAACCATACGCATATTGCATATGGATCGGAAGTGCCCGTAACAACAGTGAAATGGGGACCATATAGAGTAAATAACAGGTGAAGACCTGCCACCAATTGTTGAATTTGGTAATCTCGACAGCACTTCCAAACCAATTCATTCCCAAGCCCCAAAGAAGGTATACTACACAATACAGCATGATTAAGCGCCTGTCGACGAGGAGTTTAGATTTCGCCCATTGTAAAAAGCCCTTCATGTCAATCCCCTACCAATTTTTGGTCAATGATATCCAAGGCATCTTGAACCGTTTGCATTTTATCCATGTCCTCATTTTCAAGTGTGATCCCAAAAACATCCTCTACATCCAGGATGATATCGACCAAGTTTGCCGAATTTATGTTCAGTTCCTTGATAAAGTGACTGTCGCGGCCTATCTCGTCGATCAAAACATCTTCGGGCAGGTATATTTTTATAATCTCCTTTAATTTTTCGTAACGCTCTTCTTGGGTCATTGGCTATTGATTGATATTTGGAATCGGATAGGGGTATCCGCTGGAATTCTACTTTTTAGGCTTTTTTTGCGTCGTTAAAAGCTCCAAAAATAACACAAGCATTCACATCACCAAAGCCAAAACTTGCCTTTGCTAGAATTTTTGGGGTATGTGATACCGTTTTCTGCGGAATTTTGACGCTGTCAACGAGTGCCCTAATCGCTGGATGAAGGTCGTTACAATTGACATTCCCAAAAACCGATTCCGTTTTAAATTGAAGGATGCAGGCAACACATTCGATACTACCTGCAGCTGCTAAACAATGCCCCAACTGTCCTTTGAACGAATTTATATAGGGAAAGTCAGTTCCACTTCGGCCCAAAGCCAAACTCCAGTTTTCGATTTCGGTCACATCCTTCGAGGTGGCCGTTAAATGTCCGTTGATCGTATCAATATCAGAGGCTTTCACTCCTGCATGTACTATGGCCTCGCTGATACAGCGCTGCACCGCTTCGCTATTTGGGGCGGTCATACTACCTTCTCCCCGTTGGCCGCCGCTGTTTACGGCACCTCCAAGTAGTTCTGCATAGATATTCGCCCCACGTGCAAGCGCGTTATCGAGCGATTCGAGTACCAAGGCTCCTGCCCCACTCCCAGGAACAAATCCGCTCGCAGATGCACTCATGGGCCTACTTGCCATGGTTGGGGCATCATTAAAGTTTCGCGGGAGGATGCGCATGGCATCAAAACCACCCCAAACATACGGGCCGCTATCACTGCAACTGCCAACCAACATGCGCTTTGCCTTGCCCCCTGCAATGCGGTCATAGGCCATTAAAATTCCTTCGGTGCCGGTGGTACATGCAGCCGAATTCGTGGTTACTTGATTCCCGCACCCTAAAATACCGCCGAGATAGGCGCTAATACCACTCGCCATGGTCTGTAAAACCGATGTACTTCCCAAACGACGGACGTTTTTCGCATCGACCAGATGCACCGACTCCCGAAACTTATCGACGCCCAAAATACCCGTACCGAAAATAATCCCGTTGTCCCAATCGGGACTTTCCTGGGGGGCAACCGATAATCCGGCGTCCGACCAGGCATCCATTCCGGCAATGACCCCATAAACAATTCCAGTGGCGTTTAGTCCGTGAAGCTGTAATTTAGTAAAGTATTTAGTTAAGTCTATTTTATTAACTAACGGTTCTCCAGCTATTTGACATCCAAAATTCAATTCTTTTAACAGTGGCTGAAAACGAATCCCACTCGCACCGCTTCGCATGGCTTCTTCGAATTCCTCCAGGCCTATTCCGTTAGGTGCACAGACCCCTAGGCCCGTAATTACGACACGCTTATTCATGGGCAGCAATTTTTAACATTCCGGAAATACTGCCCTTGCAGATCAATTTACCCTGTTCATTATGCATCTGCACAGTACATTTAAGCTTGTTAAAGCGAAAGTATTCCTTGTTTGAGGTCACTGTCACTTTTTCGTTGGGATATACCGGAAGAAAAAACTCCATTTGCACGCTACTCATGCCAAGTCTTAAACGGTCTACTTCAAGGGCGCCTTCTTTATCGAGCAGGTATATTCCAAGACAGACCATGCCGATCTGTGCACAGCATTCTGTCAAGATTACCCCAGGAGTAATGGCATTCCCCCTGAAATGGCCTTTATAAAAATCGAGGGTATCCAAAAAAGTGAATTCGCCTGTAACTCCCGCATCATCTATGTGAAGTAAGGAATCGACAAATAGAAAGGGAGGAGCATATGGGAGTCTTTCTACGATATTTTTGTAATTCATAACCTTTTTACTAACCGATTCAACAACTCCCCTAACACCATCCTTAGCGCAAACTTTCGCCTCCATCTACCTTGATAACGGTCCCGGTAATCCATTTTGCCTCCTCTAAAGTGAGTAAATAGACGGCATTGGCAACATCCTCGGGGGTGGTCATCCGACGGTTCGGGTTTCTTGCCAGGGCCTCCTCCTTTAATTTTTTACTATTCGGGATCAATGAAAAGGCCGCAGTTTCAGTAATCCCAGCTTGAATACAATTCGCTTTGATGCCAAAAGAGGCGAATTCCAAGGCGATATTTCGCGTGATGGCCTCTAACGCAGCCTTAGCGGCAGAGACGGCCGCATACCCAATCCATGCCCTGGTATTGCCCTCACTTGTAAATGAAACGATCCGCGCGTCTTGGTCAAACAAGCCTGTTTCCTTGCAATCCTTTACCCAATCATACAAACTGATCGCCATGGCATTCAGGGTAATTAAAAAATCCTGGTGGTCCAGGGTGCCTTCAGTCTCGGAATGCATTGGTTTTAAATTGCCTTTGGCGATGCTATGCACCAAAATTTTTAGTTTGCCCATGACACCCGTAAGATCCTTGAATTCGATCAAGAGTTCTTTTCGTTTTTCTGCATTCGTCGCATCGGCATTGAAGGATTTCAATTGCACCCCAATTTCGCGAATTTTTTGGAATTCGGCAGTAATAGGTCCCATATCAACATTTCTATCACGGTGCACGATCAATAGATTATAGCCATGTGTAGCCAATTTTCGGGCCGTAGCCAAGCCAAGGCCACTACTCCCCCCCAATATCAATGCACATTTCATTTCATGAAGCATATTTTTGTTTTATCCATCAGTCACGTAACTCTCGATAGACTACCATTGTAATAAAACCCGTTGGGCCGAAAAGCCCGGGCCAAAACTAAGTACCAATCCTTGTTCTCCCGGACCGATATCCTTATCGAGAAAACGTTCTAATACATACAGCACGGTAGCACTGCTCATATTGCCATACAGGCGCAGGATTTCACGGGTATCATCGATATTTTTGCCCATGGTGCCGAATAGTTCTTCGACCGTCTGCACTATTTTTTTCCCACCAGGATGAAAAATCAAATGTCCTACTTTTTCTATTGATGTACCATACTTGGCCAAGAATGGATGCACGATCGTGGGAAAGTGTCGGGTAATGGTTTCTGGGACTTCAGGATCTAGGATCATTTTGAGTCCGTCATTGGTCACATCAAAACCCATTAAATGGGTCGCATCCTTAAAATGGTACATTTCCGAACCCACGATCGTAGGCCCCTGGGCTTCTTTTTCTGAGGATAGAAGCACACAGGCGGCCCCATCGCCGAAAATAGCGGCACTGACCATATTCGCCATTGAGAAATCATTCAACTGAAACGTGGCAGTCGGACTCTCGACGGCAACAACGGCAGCTCTTTTCCCTGGATTGGATTTCAAAAAATTACTGGCGTATATCAGTCCCGAAACTCCAGCGGCACATCCCATTTCGGTGACAGGAAGACGAACGATGTCGGGTCGCATCCCAAGGTCATTGATCAAGAAGGCGTCCAAGGAAGGAATCATAATCCCTGTACAACTCACGGTAATGATATAATCTAATGAATCTGCCTCCCAGCCACTACTTGACAAAGCGTTTCGTAGTACGTCGCGACCCAGTTTTTTGACTTCCCTCACATAGATGGCGTTCTTATCCTCGAACGAAGTGGCCTTGAAGACTTCTTCAATACTCATTATCCCATATCGTTTGTCTACCGCAGCACCTTCAAATATTTTAAGGACCTTTCTGCGAAAACGTTCGTCTTGATCCCCCAACCAAAGTTCGACAAAAGGTAGAATATCCTTGGTCTCCCTGCAGTATTGTGGTAATTCTTTGGTAACCTTTACGATACGGATTTCATTCATAAGTTCAATTTAGACGCTTTTTTCTCATAATCCATACAAATCGAAAGGCCCATTTCCATTGAATGTCATGTCGAACTTGGGGCATCCTTGCTGAAAACCCGATCAGTTCCCGTTTTGAAAAACCACTTTTGATGGAAATCAAGCCATCGCTTTTGGCAACGGCCGTTTGAACGAAAAGCACACTAAAGCCCTTAAACAATTGATACGCCAGCTTACTGCGCTGCAGATCATTAATAACCACCCCCAAATGGGCCAATGCTACGAATTTATTTAAAAAAACAGGGATTTGCTCATTCGTAAAATGGTGCATGGTAAGGGTACATAAAAGGATATCACAGGACAGCTCTTCAGGGGTTAGCGCTAATATATCGCGTTGCAAAAAACTGATTTCAGGAAAATCGATAGAGGCCGACTTTGCAATTTGTATGGCATTCGCACTTAGGTCGATCCCGATGGCCTTAAGATTCAGTTGATTTTTTTTGCCGATACGAATGATTTGCCTAAGCATGGCCCCATTGCCACAACCCATGTCAACAATGGTATATTCGGCCTGTGGGTTTTCTGCCATAAGCTGCCATACTGATTTAATGGTAATTCGATTGCCCCCTAAAAATCGGTTGGCAGCCTCAATATCCTTTAAAACCTCGCATAGAACATCCCCTTCCAAAAGCGGGTCGTCCATCAGTTCCGAGTCTGTATTTCTTGATGCAAAGATCATAGGATCGGTTTCCCGTGTGTATTTTCGATTAATTTCTGAAGGGCCCAAGAAGAACTTGCAATGGCCCCTATTGCCAAATTTGATAGACCTTCGTTCAGTAAGACGGCCTGCAACCGCCTTCCCATCTTAAGACGTTTTTTAAAAGTTTGGTTCCAAACCGTTTGGTAGGCAGCTTCAAGCCTTTCGCGTTCATGATCATTGGTATCGAGGTATTCGCCAATCAGCTCTGAGGCCAGTTTGGCACTATGCGCCGCCATGGCCATGCCATTGCCACAGAGGGGATGTATCAGCCCAGCGGCATCGCCGCACATAAAAATATGGTTTTCTACCGCTTTTTTAGGGAAAAAGGATATCTGTGCAATGCTCAAGGGCTCGTTAAAAAGCGGCTTGGCCTTCGAGAGGAATTCCCCCAAATAGGGGTTTTTAGAGACCACGTGGCGATTAAAATCAGCCACGTTCTTTTGGGTACGGAAGCTTTTGTAGGAGGCTAGATAACAAAAGTTGACAGCTCCTGACTCGGTTTTTGATAAGCCTCCATAGCCGCCCCTAAAATTATGGAGCGCGACCAAATTAGTTGGAAATTGAGGGTCTTCATAATGTGCTTTTACTCCTAGCCACCCAGTTTTATGCTGTATAAAACTGCGATTTAGGTATTTATCAAGCGTGCTTCGTTTTCCGAAGGCCCCGATTACGAATTTGGATGAAAATGGCTCGTTTTGACCCGCAGACAAAAGAAAGCCGTTCTTCATGTATTTGATTTCGTTGACCGTTTTAAAAACAAATTCGATTCCGAGAGACAGTGCCCTTTCATAAAGTACATTGTCAAGGGCATACCGGCTGATGCCTATTCCCCCCAGCATCAATGGGGCACGAATCGATCTCCCGGAATGCGTCGTTAACTGTAGGGAATCGATTTTAGCCGGACCAAGGGCATCTAGGTCAATGCCGAGTCTTTTGAAGTAGGGCAGGATTTCATTGCTAACATATTCCCCGCAAACTTTGTGGTGTGGAAAATGCTGTTTTTCAAAAACCAATACCCTATGATTTTGAAGGGTCAAATGAATGGCTGCCGTTAGTCCCGCCAACCCCGCACCGACAATGATTACATCATAGTTTTCCACTGTGGTAAGGTAGCAATTTAAAACAAAGAATCCCGACAATTCTGCCGGGATCCCCTATAAAATCTTAAAATACGAACCGTTAATTATTGGTCTTGTTGATCGCCTCTTGCTTCATCGCCTCGTTCGCGACAATGGCCATTTCAACGCGACGGTTCTTGGCCTTCCCAGCTGCGGTGCTATTATCGGCAACCGGCTGTGTTTCTCCAAACCATTCAGTGGTCAAACGCGAACCGCTGATACCATGCGTTATAAGATAATTGGTCACCGACTCGGCACGCTGCTTTGATAAGGTCATGTTGTAATCATCCGGGCCGGCACTATCGGTATGACCCACCACCAAAATATTGGTTTGTGGATATTCCTTTAAAATCGCTGCCATCTTGTCTAAAGTCTCAATCGCAGCACCTTTAACAGTCGCTTTATTGGTATCAAAATAAACACCGGCGTCCTGGTTAAAAACTACATTGATTCCTTCCCCTACCCGTGTAACTTGGGCACCAGGGATTTCCTCTTCGATTTTTTGGGCCTGTTTGTCCATTCGATCGCCAATATAACCGCCAGCAACACCGCCAATGACTGCACCTACTAGGGCGCCTAGGACGGTATTATTGCCTTTGCCTACATTGTTCCCCAGAACGCCGCCAATAACAGCACCACTTGCAGCTCCGGCTGCTGCTCCTCTTTGTTTTTGATTTGTATTCTTAACAGCGGTACATCCGAAGATAAGAACGACTGACATTAAAATATAACTGACTTTTAAAATGCTCTTTTTCATTTGGCTTAATTTTTAGTGAAATTATAAACTACGGTGATTGATTCTCCGTCAACACTTACATTCGACTTTAGGATCATGGCTTGATCGGTAAGGGTGGCGATGGTCATTCGATATCCGACCCCTCCCGAAATATCCTTGTATTTTGAATCAATAAATTTGAATTGCAATTGGTTTGTGTTTAAAACAGACCAGCGAATGAACCTTTCGCCACCAGGACAACCGTTCATATCGGCAATCGTATAGGTACCGGTATTGTTGTTATTGCGAAAAAACCAATTAGATCCCTCAAAACAAGAGGCATCCGCATCATTGAATAGCACCGATTTAAAAGTACCATCGTTGCCTTCATAGTTTACCTTGTTCAAGGTCCAGGCGCCATTGATAGTCTTTTGATCGGCAGCGGTTCCTTTGGTAGAAGGGACACCTTGCTGCGATTTGCAGGCTGAAAATACCATAGGTATCATAACTATGGCAAACATTATCTTTCGAATCATAATAAGGGGTTTAAATCATTTTTATACATATACGTTAAATGTTAACAAATTGTCTTCGAAAGCACGTCAATTTCTTATTAAAATTTCGCGAAGCACACATTTAGACTGCGTCGTTACTGATATTAAGGGCTTTGTGATTAATAGGCAACCAATTCAAGTAGGGTGCTTTCAAACCGTTTTTTTGGTAAATAGTGCTCCTCTAAATTTCTGGTGAACGGAATCGGGGTATCCAAACTGGCGACCCTTTTGATAGGGGCATCCAAATATTCAAAACAATTTTCTGTGACCAGAGACGAAATATCGCTTGCTATCCCTCCGAACATACTGTCTTCCTGCAGAATGATCACTTTCCCCGTTTTCTTGACCGAAGCATAGATAGCATCGGTATCCAAGGGCATTAAAGTACGCAGATCCAAGAGATCGGCTTGAATCGACTTATGGTTTCCCAAGATCTCAAGGGCCCAATGCACCCCGGCACCATAGGTAATAACGGTAACGTCAGTGCCTTCCTGTAACAAACTCGCCTTGCCAAAAGGAAGCGTATAATATTCTAGGGGCACATCTTGGTACATACTGCGATATAGTGCTTTGTGCTCAAAAAACAAGACGGGATTCGGGTCATTGATCGCGGTATTCAAAAGTCCTTTAGCATCATATGGAAAAGCAGGATATACCACTTTGAGTCCTGGGGTCTTCGTAAACCAAGCCTCGTTCGTCTGACTATGAAACGGTCCGGCCTGTACACCACCACCACACGGCATCCGAATTACGACATCGGCCTTTTCCCCCCAACGGTAATGTGATTTGGCCAAATAGTTGACAACGGGGTTGAAGCCTGTACTTACAAAATCGGCAAATTGCATTTCGACGACCGCCTTCATTCCATTAATCGACAGCCCCATGGCCGCTGAGATAACGGCCGATTCGCAGATCGGCGTATTACGTACCCTTGCTTTCCCGAAATCTTTCAAAAAGCCCTCGGTAATCTTGAATACTCCGCCATAATCGGCTATATCCTGCCCCATTAAGACCAAGGTCTCATGGCGCTCCATTGATTGTCGCAATCCCTGTGAGATGGCGTCGATCAATCGAATATTTTTAACTATTGACCCATGATTATATTCTTGATAATCAAATTTATGATATACATCATTTAACTCTTTACTATAATCATATTCAATTTCAGGTTCATCAAAGGCCATTTGTAGGTTTGCACTGATTTCCGCTTCGATGCGGGCCTTGGCGGCCTTGATTTCGTCTTCAGAAATCATTTTTTCGGCCAATAGGAACTTTTCATAGGTATTGATCGGATCCCTATCGGCCCATGTTGCCATCAATTCCTCCGGGACGTATTTGGTGCCACTGGCTTCTTCATGTCCCCGCATTCGAAAGGTCAGAAATTCCAGGAGCACAGGCCTCGGATTTTTTCGCATGCTCTTACACAGCGCGTCGACCTTCGTGTAGACATCCAAAATATTGTTCCCTTCGATGGTATAGGCTTCCATGCCATAGCCGGTGCCTTTATCGGCAAGATTCTTGCATTTGAATTGCTCGTTTGTTGGCGTTGAGAGTCCGTAGCCATTGTTCTCAATACAGAACAATACCGGCAAGTTCCAAACGGCTGCGATGTTCAGGGCTTCATGAAAATCCCCTTCACTAGTACCCCCTTCCCCTGTGAAAACAGCGGTGACCCTTTGCTGGTTTTTTAGCGTATCGGCTAGGGCAATACCATCGGCAACGCCGAGTTGTGGCCCCAAATGGGAAATCATTCCTACGATTTTATACTCCTGGGTACCAAAATGAAAACTCCGGTCACGGCCCTTGGTAAATCCGCTTGCCTTTCCCTGCCATTGGGCGAACAAGCGGTTTAAAGGAACATTCCGAGTGGTAAAGACCCCCAAATTGCGATGCATCGGAAGAATATATTCAAGGTCGGTCAGGGCGCTCGCGACACCTACCGATATGGCTTCCTGACCCATTCCGCTGAACCATTTGGAAATCTTTCCCTGCCGCAACAAAATCAACATTTTCTCCTCGATCAAGCGAGGTTTTAACATACGCTCATAAAGGGCTATCTGCAGGCCTTTGTTAAGGCCTTTGTTGTTGTATTGCATACGATGGATGGTTTTGTGCCAAAAAGAAAGTTCAAAAGTAACGAAAAGATGACAATCCTTGATGACAAAAACATAGTGCCGATCCATGTATATTTTAGTAACTTTGATAAAATCTAAAGCAAGGTTATGAGTGCGATACCCAATGTCGATCTACGGGATTTTATATCGGGAGACCCCCTTAAAAAGAAAAAATTCATTGCGGAAATAGGCAAGGCCTTTGGCGATATTGGTTTTGTTGCGTTGAGTGGCCATTACCTATCGGAAGAACTTGTAGAAAACCTATATGAGGAGATAAAGAAGTTCTTCAATCTGCCACAAGAAATAAAGGACGCCTATGAAATCCCGGGAATCGCAGGTCAGCGAGGGTATACTTCTTTTGGGAAGGAACATGCGAAAGGCCGTAAGGAAGGCGATTTAAAGGAATTTTGGCACTTTGGCCAATATGTCGAAAACAATCCAAAATTAGAAGCAGAATACCCTGCCAATGTTTTGGTGAAAGAACTCCCCGATTTCAATAAAGTTGGTAGGGAAACCTACAAGATGCTCGAGAAAACGGCAAAATATGTGCTTCGGGCCTTGGCCTTGCACTTGGGGCTTGAAGAAACTTTTTTCGACGATTTCATCAAGAACGGAAACTCAATTTTGAGGCCCATCCATTATCCCCCCATTCGCACGGAGCCCAAAAATGCCGTACGCGCAGCGGCCCATGGCGACATCAATCTAATTACATTGTTGATGGGCGCCCAGGGCAGAGGGTTACAGGTGATGAACCATGAGGGGGAATGGGTAGATGCCATAGCTAGGCCAGATCAATTGATGATCAATGTTGGGGACATGTTATCAAGGTTGACGAATAATAAACTAAAATCTACGGTACACCAAGTCGTGAACCCCCCCAAGGAACTTTGGGGTACCTCACGGTACTCGATACCGTTTTTCATGCATCCCATTAGCGATATGCCGTTGAACTGCCTAGCGCATTGTATCGACAGCGAACACCCGAAGCTGTATGCCGATAGTACCGCTGGGGAATTTCTACATGAACGCCTGATAGAATTGGGCTTGATTAAAAATTAAGATATGAGACCCATACGCAACGTTTCATGGTCGAGCCGAATTCGAATCGCTGTTTCGATGGCATTGCTTTTGTCATTATGTGCCTTCGCACAGGAGGCGTCGAAGACGATGGACATCACCATTACCAACATATACGACGCCTTTGGGAAGGAAAAAAAAGGGCTACAACAGGATTTTGGTTTCTCATGTTTGGTAGCATATGGTGACTTGACCGTACTGTTTGATTCTGGAACCAATGCCAAGCTCTTTGAACAAAATTGTAAGGCACTGAATATTGATTTGAAGAAAGTCGATATTGCTATTGTCTCACATGGTCATTACGACCATATAGGAGGATTCGACTACCTGATAGCGCTCAATCCGAATGTGAAAATCTATCTGCCCAATGATTTTTTTTCCCTAGGAGCCCCGATAAAATTTCCCTTCAAGGAAACAGAACCTGAGATCAGAAAGATCTTGCCGAAGGAAGAACAATATTTCGGTGGCGAAAACGTAATTGAAGGCATGATTACTGTTCCTACCGGTCGATTTTGGAAATCGAACATCGAATATTTGACGGAAGCAAAAGAAGTGGCACCTGGGCTCACCATTGTGCCTACCACCTCTAAATTAATGGGAACTTATATTAAGTATCCGCCATTTAGCGAAGAACATCCACAATTTATAGGCATGCCCGAGCTATCTGCGTCCTTCGCTTCGAAAAATGGGGCTATTTTGATTTCAGGTTGTTCCCATAGTACCATTGAAACGATTATACAAGCAAATCAAAAAATTAACAATGGACCAATTTATCTGGTCCTTGGTGGATTTCATTTAATTCCTTATAGCCGCGAATATATTGAAGGGCTGGCCTTGCGGATGCGCGATGTTTACCACGTGAAAAGTGTAGCTCCCGCGCATTGCACGGGACAATTGGGATTTTCGATTTTTAAAAATGTGTTTGAGGAGAATAACCGGTTTTTTGGTCTGGGAGAGACGTTAAGGCTTTAGGTATTGCCAAATACGAGTTCAACCGCAAACAAACTTCAAGAATTATACACTATAAAAGGAATGAACGAAGAAGATGGGTGCCTGTCAAGATTGAGGATTATGTGCAACGCTGCATGAATGTAAAAACCCTAAAAACAAAACCTATGTACAAGTTGGTTAATTTTTCGAAGCATTTGGTTCTGAGCGTCTTTGCAATGGCAATTATTTCTTGCAATACAACCCATAAAAATGACGAAATACTTAAAAAACGCATCGATGCCCTAGAAAAAAAACTGAACGCTGCCTACCGACCTGGGCTGGGCGAATTTATGTCTGGAATTCAAGTACATCATGACAAATTATGGTTTGCGGGCATCAATGGCAACTGGAAATTGGCGCAATTTGAAATCGATGAAATACAGGAGGCGATTGCAGACATACAAGCGTATTGTGCAGAACGACCCGAAACCAAGGAAATAAGTATGATCGAATCGCCGATCGATAGCATATCAAATGCAATTCGCGACCATGATGAACCTAAATTCAGAAGCGATTTTGAACGATTGACCAATAGGTGCAACGCGTGTCATCTTAGTACAGATCACGCATTTAATGTTATTAAAATACCTGATATCCCACCTTTTTCCAATCAGGAATTTCGCTTGAAGTAAAAGTGTTTCGCTCTATTGAATTTGAATAAATGAATAAACGCCTCGCGTTGAAAAGCAGCAGATAGTACAATGGATTTACAAGATCAACTTAAAAACCTTTTTCCCAAACACATCCCTGAAAAAGATGAAACCCCGCCTAAAAAAAGTGATATTTGGCTTCAGGAAGACCCAATACGCTGTAAATATGAAAAACGAAAAGGCAAACCGATCACTATTTTGGAAGGGTATACGGGTGCAGATTCCGATTTTAAAAAATTGGCGGCTGAACTAAAGTCCGCTTTAAGTGTCGGCGGAAGTTACAAAGACGGAAAGATAATTATACAAGGGGATTTTCGCGATCGTATCATGGGAATCCTCAAGGAGAAAGGATTCAATGTAAAACGCGTGGGCGGCTAAAACTACCCTTTTGGAAAGCGCCGATTTTAATTGGGTTGCGTAGTTTTCTGTTAATTTTTTTTGTTATTTTCGATTAAGTGTTACTTTTATTGGTCAAAACCTAAACCACACATTTATGAGTTCCCTGCTCCACATTACCAATGGTGATAGTTTTACGGAAAAACTCAAAGGCCTAAAACTAAAAGGAGACATCATTACATGGCGTGAAATGCTTTGTGAGGGCAAGACGGAAACCAATGTCGGAAGTGAGTCATTTTGGAAAACCCGATATGATTTCCTTCATAAAAACTACAATGTTTCCAAATCCTGGTTTATCGAAAAGACGTTGAAAGAGTACCGGTCGCTCTGCAATCATAAGCAACAGGATCATATTGTATTGTGGTTTGAATATGATCTATTTTGTCAAATAAACATGCTCGCCGTCCTGAGTTGGTTGAAGGCGCATCGAAAATATGCCGAAATTTCGGTCGTATGCAGTGGCAAGGAGGATGAATCCGACAAAATGTACGGCCTTAGTGAATTAAGCGATGAAAAGTTGTTGGGTTTATACGAAAATCGGACCGTTCTTGGACAGGATGATATCGAATATGCCGATTATGTTTGGCAGCTGTATTGTAGCAACAACCCCATTCGCCTAGAAAATCTAAAGGATTACCAAGATTTTAAATTCACCTATCTTGCCGATGCCATGCATGCCCATTTAATGCGCTTTCCTACCATCAAAAACGGTTTGGATTACCTAGAAAACCACATTCTGCAGCTATCGGCCGAATTGAAACCCGAATCTCGTAAAGACCTTATAAAGAACATACTAGGCAATCAAGGCGTTTATGGGTTTGGAGACACTCAATTTGACAGGATACTAACCTCGCTCAAACCCTTGTACAGTTCCTTCAATCCTGTTAAACTCACTCGAAAAGGCCAAGAAATCCTAAAAGGAAAATCAAACTACTACTCCAGCATTCGCGATAACGATACCTATCTGGGCGGATCATTGAAATATAACTACCTCTATAATACCGAGTCGGGCAGAATACTTAAATTGTAATATGCAATTGGATCCGTCCGAACTAATCCTGAATGCCGACCAGAGCATTTACCATCTTAATCTAGTACCCGAGGATATAGCAGAAACAATAATCACCGTGGGTGACCCCGATCGGGTCGGCGAAGTTTCAAAATATTTTGACACTATCACCGTCAAAAAAGGCAAACGCGAGTTTTTGACCCATACGGGGTGGCTTAATGGCAAAAACATCACGGTCATCTCGACAGGAATAGGTACTGATAATATCGATATCGTCCTAAATGAGCTCGATGCGCTGGCAAATATCGATTTTGAGACCCGAAAAATAAAAGAGAATCGTATACGATTTACGATACTCCGAATTGGCACTTCTGGGGCCCTACAACCAGAAATCCCCCTCGGTTCATTCCTTTTGAGCGAATACGCAATTGGATTTGACGGACTTTTACACTTCTACAAAAGTGAAGGGATAGAAGTGTTGAAACTTTCGCAGGCCATACAAAAACATCTCGGTCCCAAGGCTCCTAAAATCGTACCGTATGCTGTCAAATGTGATAATGCCTTGGCACAAAAAATGATATCAAATCGTATACGATTTGGGATAACAGCAACAGCCCCGGGCTTTTATGGGCCACAGGGTAGAACCCTACGGCTCGGGACCAAAGATGCCGACTATATCGCAAAACTAGCCGAATTTGACTTTGAAGGAACGCGCATAACGAATCTTGAAATGGAGACTTCAGGAATTTATGGTTTGTCAAAACTATTGGGACATCAGGCGGTTTCCTTGAATTGCATCCTGGCGAATCGCGCCACCGGTGAATTCTCTCAAAACCCACAAAAAGCAGTGGATCAGTTGATTCAATATGTGCTGGAAAAAGTAACGCTATGAAAAAAGTACGAATCGCAGGTGTGCCTGAGCATTTTAATTTCCCTTGGCTTCTTAGTATCGAAGAAGGGGCATTCGAACAACGTGGTATTGACCTGCAATGGACCGATGTACCCGAGGGTACCGGTAAAATGATTGAAATGCTGCAATCGGGAGCTACCGATCTGGCAATTATCCTAACCGAAGGCATCATTAAAGGTATTATTGAAGGCAATCGATCCAAAATAGTACAGGAATATATTGCCTCCCCCCTACTTTGGGGAATCCATGTCGGGACCCATTCGCCGTTTCAGGATATTTCCGAATTAAAGGCAGCGAAGATAGCCATTAGCCGCTTTGGCAGTGGAAGCCATTTAATGGCCTGTGTAAATGCAGAAGATCGTGGTTGGGATAAAGCCGACTTGCAGTTTGAAGTAGTCAATACTATAGAAGGGGCCGTGAAGGCCCTGACAGACGGCACGGCCGACTATTTTATGTGGGAGCACTTTACCACTAAACCCCTTGTCGATTCTGGAATATTTCGACGCCTAGGGGATTGCCCAACCCCATGGCCTTGTTTTGTTATTGCGGCAACCGACACTTTTATAGCCGAAAATTCAGGGGCAATTGGCCATATTCTTGATACCATCAATACATACACCGTCGAATTTAAGGACATTCCTAGTATCGATCGTACCTTGGCCAACCAGTATGGTCAAAAACTGGCGGATGTGCAGGAATGGCTTTCGATGACCTATTGGAGCCAGTCCCAAATACACCCACCTATATTGGAAAATGTTCAGAAGGCACTCATGGGCCTTGGCATGGTAACCCATAAACTCGCTGTGGGGGAGTTACTTACCAATCGATAAGCCGTTTTCCCATTTTTTTGAGCAGCGCGTTTGTTTTACTAAAATGGTTGTTCCCAAACCAAAGGCCCCTATTCGCACTTAACGGCGATGGGTGGCCCGAGGTGAGTATGTGATGCTTTGTTGTATCGATCAGGACTGCCTTTTTTTTGGCATATCCTCCCCATAATAAAAAAACAACACCTGTTTTTTGGGTTGAAATATGCTTGATTACGGCGTCGGTAAAGATTTCCCACCCCTTGTTCTGATGACTTCCGGCTTGATGCGCCCGCACGGTCAATGTGGCATTGAGCAACAAAACCCCTTGATCTGCCCAAGGCTCCAAATTACCACTTTTGGGATAGGGTTTTCCGATATCCGAGGCTAGTTCCTTGAAGATATTCATGAGTGATGGCGGATGTGGAATGCCTTCCTGCACCGAAAAACAGAGTCCGTTTGCCTGTTTTGGGCCATGGTAGGGATCTTGACCTATTATGACGACCTCGGTCGCATCGAAAGTGGCATGGTCGAATGCCGCAAAAATGTCCTTCCCTTTGGGAAAACAAGTCTGTAGGGCGTATTCTTGCCGTACGAATTGCACTAGGTCCTTGAAATACGCACTTTCAAATTCCTGCTGCAAATACGGTCGCCAACTGCTATGTATCTGTACCTGCATCTATCACCCTTTTTTGATACGAAATCGGATCAAAAATACATCTAATAGCATTGAAAAACACCCTATTGTTGTTAAAAACCGCCAACAGGAACAAGAAATTTAAACGAAACCCGCAACTTTTTCGTTATAAGCTACAGGACTTATAATCACCCATTATAAGCTATTAAACTTATAATGCTATTTTATAAGCTACAGGACTTATAATTTTATATATTTGTAGTCGCCGTAAACACAGCCTATGGCATCATCGAAGTAGCCAAATCTAAGGAAGGTGCCAAAAATCGAAGGCAGTAGGTCAAATTGTAAATCGGGAAAACTGTCAAAACAAAGTACGATAGATTATGAACTACGGGGTTATTTCGGGGGATATCGTGGCCTTTACCAGCTTATCACAGGACAATAAGGAATTGGTGGAACACCATATTCAGCTGCTTATAACAACTCTGCGTACAAAATACGATTGCTACGCACGACTGATCAAAGGCGATTATCTCGAATGCGTAGTCCCATCTCCCGAAGATGCCTTATTGGTCGCGCTCTTGATCAAGAGTCGGATTAAATCAATTCCGATCGCCTCGAAAAAAAAGTCCGAAACACGTGTACAGCATTTCGAAAATTATGGGATTCGCCTGGCCATATCGTATGGGGAACTTGAACGGTTCGATACCCAAAAAGGCATCATTGACGGGGAAGCCATTTATTTATCGGGCAGAAAGATCAATGAGGAGGATACCCATACGATGGACCGTATCAGCATCAAGAATACATTGTTCTTCGTTTCAAAAAACGATGCCCTGAACAAACAAATGGAACCCATGATGCTTTTACTCGATTTTTTAATGAACAAGGCTACCGCCAGGCAGTCGGAAGTGCTCTACCATAAGCTACTGGGCAATAACGAGGATTCAATCGCACAAAAAATGCAGATTTCGCAACCAGCTGTCAACCAACATGCGAACAGTGTTGGATGGAATGCCGTAGAAAAGGCTGTTGAATACTTTACGGATACCATTAAAAATCAGTGATTATGGATATCTCTCAACTCTTTCTATTGCAACTTCTAGCGCATATCCTGACCGACTACACCTTTCAGACGGATCGGAAAGCCGCTGATAAGAATGAAAAAGGTTTTAAGAGCAAGTTCCTTAAATGGCATGCGCTTATTATGTTCGTCTGCTCTTGGTTGCTTTCATTTCAAGTGTATTTTGGCATCGGGGCATTCCTGATTGCACTAACCCATTGGTTTATCGATGGCTTCAAACCCAAATTGAATCATAGTAACACATTCGGCAGGTATGCCTTCTTTATCGACCAAGGCCTGCACCTACTTATTCTAAGTATGATTGTTTATACATATAGTGCTTATTTTAAATTATATACGATATTTTATATCAACATAAACTCTATATACTTGGCAGTAGGAATCGGCTATTTGATTTGCGGTAAACCGGCAAATATTGTTATTAAGGAAATCTTTAAGGCCTCAAAAATAGAATTTGAAGGCATGAACAAGGAAGATCTTCCGAATGCTGGTAGACTGATAGGCGTCGTCGAGCGATGGTTGGTTTTGACCTTTATCCTGATCAACCAGTTCAGTGCCGTAGGATTTCTTATTGCGGCGAAGTCGATTTTGCGATACAAGGAGGAAGAAAAGGGCATTAACAAATCGGAATATGTACTTATCGGTACGCTGATTAGCTTCGCGATAGCCATTGGGATCGGCATCCTAGTGGGAGGTCTTGATTTTGACTAAGCCAAAAATCAACCGATATGCCTGATTCGGTAAACTTGTTTGGTCATTTGCCAAAAGCCGACCGATCGATTTGTTCTTGCAAGTCTTTTTTTTGTTCAATTCTCTTTTTCAAGATTTCCAAATAGGCCGTCCCGGAATTTGATTGATTGTACTCCACCGATTTTAGGGCCCATTCAAAAGCACCTGCCAGATCCTCATTGCGCTCATGGTAAACAGCCAAATTGTGACTGCATCTGCTGCTCACCTTTTTGCGCGTGCTGTCAAGTTCGCTACGCCAAATTTCCGCTGCCTGTTCCCAAGCGCCGCGTTCGGCATAATCACCTGCACGTTCCAAAGCGACGGAGCCGCGAACGTAATACGTCCTAGGTAGGTTCTTGTTGAAAGGAAGCAGGCGCTGTCCATAGGTTGTGCCGGTCGACTTGCTTTGAACGATGATCGTGTCGGTACGTCCTTCAATGTCTTGAAAGGCATCCAAAGCGCTGGTACCCATGCCTTTTGAGATTATCTGATCGTTGAATACAAATTCATCGATGATCTGCCTGTCGTTCGGATCATAGATCTTCCAGCCATTTTCTATAAGGGTTTTGAGGGTAATTTCCTGTGCCGGCACTTTTGATCTAATTCGGAGCAGATTCGGCTGTAACATCGAAGTTTTTTTAAGCGATACTTTGGTATCGGTGTCGAAATAGGCCATCGAGAATAGCACATCTACTTGGTATTTCCTGCAAACCGCTTCAATAGACTCCCATGAAATCGCGTCGGGCGTTGCTCCAAAATCCAATAAGTCCGGCGAAATCGAATCGAGCATTTTAATCGATTCGAAGCGGGCATCCTTCAACAACTCTTCATAGAGTCCGTTCAGTGCGGCACCCTTCCCTTTTTCGTTGATATATTGCTCCTCGATGGCTACCATACGGTCGAGCCGGGTTTCGCCAGGTAGCCCATTGTACTTTGCGCTTCGATTCACGATACCGACTTTTTTTATGGTTCTTGAGATCGTGACAGGAGATGGCTCGAGGGCCTGCAGCACTATTTGTTTGGTGGTGCTACAGTTGAGGAGGCTAATCGCAAAAAGTAACACCCAAAGTAGTTGTTTTGTTTTCATGTTGGCATGGCTAAAAGGCCCATTATGAAAGGGCATCGCATTGATGGCTACCCACTAAAACACACTTTTAGGTCAAATTATTGTGGCAAGAAGCTAAAATACAAGGTTTTATGCTAAGTGGCCAAGGACTTTACGTAGCCATACAGGCAACGGGTTTTCCGCTTCTGAAATAAACGCGGCACCATTCCGGCTTTCGCCTAGCTCGAAAAGTCCCCTATTTTTTTTCAAGTCGGCCTTTGAAAGCGCCTCAATTGTGGCCGAATCGCTACCTTTGTCGTCGTTTACAGCTAAAAATGGGAAAAATCGAAACCAAAACCCTCCAAGATCTCGAATTTCCGATCGTTTTGCAGCAGGTTTCCGCCAGATGTACAACTGATTTGGGAAAGGAACAGGCCCTTGAAATCATACCGATTTCAGAGGAAGGTGTCCTACATACCATACTTGGGCAGACTTCGGAATACCTTTCGTCATTACTAAGCGACAATCGTATGCCTAGCCACGGTTTTGAGAGTATCAATGGGGAGTTATCACTTTTAAAAATTGAGAATACGGTGCTTGAAGTTGGTGGATTTCGAAAAATCGGAGGACTCTGCACAACGGTAGCAACACAAAAAAAATTCCTTTCCAAATTCAAGGAATATTACCCCATGCTATTTGCCTTGTCGGATGTCGTAGCCCCAAATGTCGAAATTCCCCAGCACATAGAAAGGGTCATCGACCGATTTGGCGAAATCAAGGATGGGGCCTCCGATTCCTTGTTTTCGATACGACGGAAAATAAATCAGGTCAAGGGGAAGATCGGTCAAAGTTTTTCAGCGGCCATGCAGACGTATCAGGGATCCGATTACTTGGATGACATTCGTGAGTCGGTTGTCGAAAATCGTAGGGTCCTGGCCGTAAAGGCAATGTATCGGAAAAAAGTAAAAGGTGCTGTAATGGGATCTTCGAAAACCGGGAGTATTGTCTATATTGAACCCGAAGCTACCTTGCGGTATAGCCGGGAACTCAATAACCTCGAGTATGACGAAAAAGATGAAATACAGAAAATACTCAAAGAACTGACGTCTAAAATCAGGCCTTTTGCCCCGCTTATCTCGGCATACCAGGATTTTTTAATCCAAATCGATATCACATCCGGCAAAGCGAAATACGCCTCAGAGACAAAATCGCTTTTACCTGAAATCAATGGAGACCAACGATTGTATTTGCGGGACGCCTATCATCCGCTCTTATTCCTGAACAATTTACGGAAGAACGAAAAAACCTTTCCGCAGACCATTGAGCTACATTCAGAAAATCGCATCATCGTAATCTCCGGACCCAATGCCGGTGGAAAAAGCATCACGTTGAAGACGATCGGCCTACTTCAGGTAATGCTGCAGTCAGGCCTTCTAATCCCTGTTCATGAAAGAAGTTCAGTATGCTTTTTTGACACCATTCTAACTGATATCGGGGACAACCAATCAATTGAAAATCATTTGAGTACCTATAGTTATCGGCTCAAAAACATGAATAGTTTTTTACGCAAATGCAATGCTACGACCTTATTCCTTATCGATGAGTTCGGTACCGGTAGCGATCCCGAATTGGGCGGTGCCTTGGCCGAAGCCTTCCTCGAAATTTTCTATGAACGCGGCGCCTATGGCGTCATTACGACGCATTATTCCAACTTAAAGGCCCTGGCAGATGAATTACCACATGCCACCAATGCCAATATGCTTTTTGACGGCAAGACCCTAGAGCCCACCTTTCATCTGGTACTTGGGGAAGCCGGGAGTTCGTTTACTTTTGAGGTGGCACAAAAGAACGGCATCCCCTATAGCCTGATCAACCGTGCTAAGAAGAAGATAGCGCGCGGAAAAGTCCGTTTCGATGCCACGATAGCCAAATTGCAAAAAGAACGCAGCAAAATGGCTAAAACGGGCTCTAGATTGCAAGAGGAAGAAGCGAAGGCAAAAGAAGAAGCCGCCCGATTCGAAAAACTAAACGACAAGATCCAATCAAAGTTGGAAAATTACCAGGAACTCTATGACCACGACCAACGGATGGTCGTATTGGGCAATAAGGTGAACAAGGTTGCCGAGAAGTATTTCCACGACAAGAAAAAGCGCCTTCTCGTATCGGAACTTTTGCGCCTGGTCGAAACCGAAAACAGCAAACGCAAGAAGAAATCGACACACGAGGCGAAGGAATCACGGGAAAAAAAGGTGCAAGTGGCCCAGGAAGTACAAAAAGAAGTCAAAGTCATTCGCGAGAAAAAGGCGGTTGAAAAGAAAAAGGCGGTAATTGCAGAGAAGAACGCCCCGAGGCCTATTTTTAAAATTGGCGACCGTGTTCGCATGACCGAAGGAAAAGCGGTTGGAAGTATTGACAAGCTTGAAAAAGGGAAGGCTGTGGTAAATTATGGAATGTTTACTACCAATGTGAGCGTGAATCAATTGGAATTGGTTGAAGCCAAAAAGTAAGCGTTCCACTCCTCCGTTTGGAAATGTATTAAATTTGTTAATTGGGTAGTTACGGGATATCGTATGTGATTCTATGATGGCCTATCGAAAAAATAAGGCAGTCTCCCGAACTTTTCAAAATAGAGTTCAGACGCTTGGTAATGTTACTAAAAAAGCAGAGTGCCGAGGATAAGGATTGGGAAGTATTCAAAACGTATTTCGCGGAGGTTCATAACGATTTTGATCAAAAACTAAAATCCTTGTACGGGGATATTTCCGAAAAAGAAATCCGTTTGGCAGCCTTTTTGCGAATGAACCTGACCACTAAGGAAATTTCGGCCACAATGAACGTCATGCCCGATAGCATCCTTAAATCAAAATACCGTTTAAAAAAGAAATTGGGGCTTGCCCGTGAAGCGGATCTTACTACCTTTTTAAATACGCTCTAAGAAGGAAAAACCTATTGAATCAGGCCGTATCTTTACGCTGTGAAAAACGAAAAAAAAATTATCCTATTTGATGGGGTCTGCAATTTGTGCAACGGGGCTGTTCAATATGTCATCAAACGCGACACCGAAGACCGTTATCGTTTCGCCCCTTTGCAGAGTGACATCGGCCAAAAACTGATTTCGGAGCGACACATCGATAGCTCGGTGGTTGATTCCGTAATTCTTATAGAACCTGGTGTTGCCTATTATATTAAATCGGACGCAGCCATCGAAATTGCGCGTGACATCGGTGGCATTTGGTCGATACTGGCCCTATTTAAATGGATTCCGGCCCGAGTGCGAAATATCGTATACGATTTTATAGCGCGCAATCGCTACAAATGGTATGGTAAAAAAGACCAATGCATGGTGCCAACGCCGGAGCTAAAGGCAAAATTTTTGGCTTAATCAGATACCGAAGGGTATTTGGATCGGGCTTAAAGCGCGTCCTCTTTTAAGTTATCGTCCCAATTCTTGACTTTGGGTTCGCCCAACTTCCCTAAGGATTTAGCGACCACCATCGAGACCGTGGCATCCCCAGAAACATTGATAATCGTCCTACACATATCCAAGGGCCTGTCGACGGCAAAAATCAATGCAAGACCTGCCTCCGGAATTCCAGCCTGTGCCAAAACGATCACCAGCATGACCATCCCGGCCCCTGGGACGGCGGCGCTCCCTATTGAAGCAAGGGTCGCCGTCACGATGATGCCCATTTGGGTCGAAAAACTAAGGTCCATTCCAAAAGCCTGGGCAATGAATACCGCAGCAACGGCCTGATACAAGCTAGTGCCGTCCATATTTATCGTCGCCCCTATGGGCAGAACAAAGCTGGTAACTTCTTCCTCTACCCCGAGATGTTCCTCTACCCGTTCCATGGTGACCGGCAAGGTCGCTGCACTCGAACTGGTCGAAAAGGCCAATAATTGGGCAGGGGCCATGCCCTTCATAAAGAAGGCGGGGCTCTTTTTCGTAAATACATACACGATCAGCAAGTAAACCCCCAACATCAACGTCAAGCCCAATACGACGCAGATAGCATACCATGCGAGGGCCTTGAAGAGGTCCATACTGGGTGATTCGACAACCAAGGCGGCCAACAGTGCAAAAACTCCGTACGGAGCGGCTAACATGATCAAATCGATAAGCTTAAGGATTACCTCATTGAAGCCATCAAAAAACGTCTTTACGGGTGCCGCCTGTTTCTCCGGGATCAGAATTAGGCCAATACCAAAGAATACTGCAAAGAAAATCACTTGCAACATATTGCCATTATCACTGGCCGCATTGAAAATATTACTGGGCACCAAATCCTCTAAGGCCTGTAAAGGGCCTGATTCTTGCTGCTGCTCGGCCTCGGCGATCCTTGAGTTGGCGTCTCCACTATAATTGGCAACAAGTTCATTACGTGTTTCCTCAGAGATGGAATTCCCAGGTTTGATAACATTTACGATACCAAGTCCGATCGACACAGCGATTACCGTTGTCATGATATAGAGGCCAATAGTCCGGCCGCCCATCTTTGAAAGCTTTGAGATATCCTTTAAGTCTGAGACCCCTTTGATCAACGATGCCAGAATCAACGGAACTGCAATGAGTTTTAGGGAATTGATGAAAATATTTCCAAAAGGCTTTACCCAATCAGACACTATTTTGGGTCCCCATTCAAATTGCACCATGGCCAGGGCAAAGAGTACCCCACTTACCATTCCGAGTAGGATTTGCCAGTGTAGCTCCAATTTTTTCATACAGGTATGCTTTGATTAATTATGGGAAGATACTGTTTTGAGTGGTTTAGGACAAAAATGCAGGCCTATAATTTGATCGTTCGGTTAAGCAGGGTAAAATCGGCCAATACCAACGCGGTCATTGCTTCGACGATCGGGACCGCCCTAGGAACCACACAAGGATCATGGCGGCCTTTTCCTTGGGCCTGTATCGTATTACCTGCTTTATCAATCGTTTCATAAGGCTGGATAATCGTGGCTACGGGTTTGAAAGCGACATTAAAGTAAATATCCATACCGTTACTTATACCTCCTTGAATACCACCACTATAGTTTGTTTTGGTGGTCCCATCCTGATTGAATTGATCATTATGTAGGCTCCCTTTCATTTGAACACCTTGAAAACCACTTCCATATTCAAATCCTTTCACCGCATTGATCGACAACATCGCCTTTCCCAATTCGGCATGCAGCTTATCAAAAACGGGCTCTCCCAATCCTATCGGCACATTTCGGGCAACGCAGCTAACGATTCCGCCGATAGTGTCCCCTTCCTTGCGCACGTCTTTGATGTATTCCTCCATACGTGCGGCCATTTCCGGATCGGGGCAGCGCACTGCATTCGATTCTGCAAGTGACAAATCCATTTCCTGGTACCCTTTATTCAGTTTCATTGTGCCCACTTGTGAAACATAGGCATTGATTCTTATGTCTTTTAAGAATTGTTTCGCAACGGCCCCTGCCACTACCCTACTGGCTGTTTCCCTTGCTGAACTACGGCCACCACCCCGATAGTCCCTTAAACCATATTTTTGATCATAGACATAGTCGGCATGGGAGGGTCGATATGAATCCCGAATATGGGAATAATCGTTTGATTTTTGATTCGTATTCCGAATAACAAAGCCTATCGGCGTGCCGGTGGTAGTACCCTCGAAAATACCGGAAAGAAACTCAACGGTATCGGGCTCTTTGCGTTGAGTGACAATGGCAGATTGCCCCGGTTTTCGTCGGTCTAATTCAGCTTGGATCTCGGCCATGTCAAGTACGAGTCCCGACGGGCAACCGTCTAGGATGCCGCCAATGGCCGCCCCGTGCGATTCGCCAAAAGTCGTGAGTTTAAAAAGGGTGCCATATGTGTTTCCAGCCATCGGTCGGTCGATTATATGATCTCAAAGGTAATTTTTAATCAAGAGATACGAAAATCAATTCACTAATGCCATCTTCAAAATAGAAATTGGATGGAGCGCCTTTCGTTTTGTGCCATCGAATATCTGGTGGCGACAACTGGTGCCATTGGCGGCTATCAAAACATCTTCGTTGGATTTTCGAATCGCAGGAAACAGTTTCAATTCCCCGATTTGCATACTGACCCCATAATGCTCCTTCTCATATCCAAAAGAACCAGCCATGCCGCAACAGCCTGAATTGATAATCGAAACGGTATAATTCTCGGGGAGATTGAGAATATCAAAGGTCACCTTTTGATTGCTTAGGGCTTTTTGGTGGCAGTGGCTGTGTATTTTGACCGTTTTATGCTCCTTATGGAAATTTTCACCGTTTATCACCCCTTTTTGCGTCTCCTGCGAGAGAAATTCCTCGATTAAAAAGGCATTTAAGGAGACGGCATTTGCAACCTCGGCATCCCCTTGAAAACGTTGGTATTCATCGCGAAAGGTCAGGATAGCCGAAGGCTCGAGTCCGACTACGGGTATTTGTCGGGCGGCGAACTGCCTGAGGTCGGCCATATTTTTTAGGGCCAGGGTTTTTGCCTGCCTTAAAAACCCCTTCGAAATGAACGTGCGACCACTTTCCGCATAATATAGCTCAACATCGTACCCCAATCCGGTCAAGACCTCAATGGCGTCCTTACCAAGTTCGACATCGAGATAATTTGTAAATTCATCAATGTATAATACAATTTTTGATTTTGATATAGTATATTGATTTTTAATGTATTCAAGATGTTTATCGAAATTAAAACTTGAAACATTTGGCAAACTTCGTTCCTGAGCTACCCCTGCGATATTCTTTGAAATTCCACCAAAGAGACGCGAATTGAAGATCGCATTGGTCAATTGAGGCATGCGGCTTCCCAAACGGTTGATCATCGTGTTATACGCGAACAGCCTATTGCGTAGCGGATACCCATTGGCCTCTTGGTATTGGTAAAGAAATTCGGCTTTTAAGGTAGCTACATCGACATTGCTTGGACATTCGCCTGCACATGCCTTGCAGCTCAGGCAAAGATCAAAAACCTCCTTGAGCTCCTTGGTGTCGAATTTATTAACTTGGTCGGAGGTGGTTAAAAATTCCCGTAGTGCATTGGCCCTTCCCCTTGTAGTGTCCTTTTCATTTTTTGTAGCGTGATAACTTGGGCACATCGCCCCGTTCATATGATGCGTTTTACGACAATCGCCACTGCCATTGCATTTTTCAGCTGCTTTCAAGATGCCTTCGCTATCCGAAAAGTCCAGGAAAGTCTTAATTTCTGGTTCAATGCGATCTATCTCGTAGCGCAAGGAAGCATCCATCGGGTAGGCAGCTACGATTTTACCAGGATTGAAAATGTTGTTTGGATCAAAGTACGATTTTATCCGCCGCAATAATTCATAGTTATTGTCCCCGATCATCAACGGTATGAATTCGGCACGTACAATACCGTCGCCATGTTCCCCGCTAAAAGAACCCCGGTATTTTTTCGTCAACTTGGCCACATCTGTGGTAATAGCCCTAAACAGGGTTACATCGCCCGATTTTTTTAAGTTTAGGATGGGCCGTAAATGCAATTCCCCAGCCCCTGCATGCGCATAATAAACGGCATCCTGCCCATAATGCCTCATTATTTGCGTGAACTCCCCAATGAAGTTTTTAAGGTCGTCGATGGCCACGGCGGTATCCTCGATGCACGCCACCGCTTTGCGGTCGCCGACAATATTTCCGAGCAGCCCAAGGCCTGCTTTGCGAAGTTCGAGTGCTTTATTTATATCCTCTCCAAGCAAGATGGGACTGGCATAGCTCAAACCGGATTTGCTTATGGTTTCGCGCAATTTGCGTAGCTGCTTTTGCAAGCTCGCCTCTGTATCGCCTTTGACCTCTAGCATCAAGAGTGCCGCCGGATCCCCTTCGACGAAAAATCTATTTTTTAATTGCTCGCGATTGTTTTTAGTGCAATCGAGGATTACCTTGTCCATCATTTCACACGTGTGCAAATCGTTCGCCATAACGGGGGCGACATCCGACAAACAATCCTCAAGGCTTTTATAATGCGTGACCACCATGGCCGAATGGCTCGGCGGCAAGTCGTCGAGACGAAGCGTGATTTCAGTAGTAAACGCCAAGGTGCCTTCACTTCCACTAAGCAATTTACACAAGTTTATATCCGGTTGATCCCCTCCAAAATCAATGTACCCCAAGAGTTCGTCAACGGCATAGCCTGTATTTCGCCTATGGATTTCGGGTTTTGGAAAATTATATTTTATTTCTTTCTGTATAGTACTGTTTGATAGTTCTTTATGTATATTTCTATAAATAGATGATTCAATATTATCCCCTTTTAGTTTATTGGCAAATTCGGCTTGGGAAAGCGTTGCGAATTCGGCATCGCTCCCATCGGATACGATGGTTTTAAGGGAAATCACTTTATCTCTCGTAACCCCATACTTAATCGAAGTCGTCCCAGACGAATTATTGCCGACCATGCCTCCGATCATACATCGATTCGAGGTCGAGGTATTTGGCCCGAAGAAGAGTCCATGGGGTTGCAAAAATTGGTTCAGCTCATCTCGTATCACGCCGGGCTGAACGGTAATGCATTTTTTATCTACGTCTAAATGTAAGATCTTTGTAAAGTGCCTTGAAACATCTACAACGATGCCGTCACCTACACATTGCCCTGCTAAGGAGGTGCCAGCAGTCCTAGGAATAATGCCTATTTTGTTGTTTGTCGCAAAATAAATCAGCTTTCTAATATCGTCAGGGGTCTTTGGAAAGGCCACAGCCATGGGGATCTTGCGATACACCGAGGCGTCCGTGGCGTACAATGCAGTACTTAAGGAATCGAACACCAGTTCCCCTTCTAGTTCATTTGCCAAATTCTTTAGGAAATTTTTATTCACTTGTGGACAATTTTGGGCACTAATTTAAGTTTTTATTGGTTGGGCAATCAAAAGAACAGCCCATTTTTAAATTCTTATCTAAACACTAAAATGTATGAAAATCGTAAAACTTATTACATTATTCACCTTTTTTGCCACCCTATCGGTTGGAGCTCAAGAAATTGCAAATCATGCCCTGGGTTTACGGCTTGGGGATAGCGATGGCTTTGGCGCGGAAATATCCTATCAGAAATCCCTATTTCGTTATAATCGTTTGGAGGTCGACCTAGGTTGGCGCGATAGCCGAAATTACGATGCCTTTAAATTGGCAGGGATTTATCAATGGGTCCATACGATCGAGGGTGATTTTAATTGGTACTACGGTGTAGGTGGCGGATTGGGCAGTGTAGACTTCGCCCGACTTCCAAACAACACACCAGACGGTGGCTTGTTTGTTTTTGCTGCCGGCGATATCGGGATTGAATATAATTTTGATATTCCCTTATTGCTTTCGCTCGATTTTAGACCTGAAATTGGGTTGGTGGGATACGATGGTTTTTCGAACAATTTCGATTTTGACATCGCCCTGGGCATTCGATATCAGTTTTAACGATAAAATTCACAACAAAAAGCCCTTGAAAAGTGATTTCAAGGGCTTTTTTTTTATCCCATTATATACCTACATTTGCAAATCTAAAAATAGAATTATGAAAAAAATTGTTTTGTCCCTTGGTATTATCATGGTCATATTGGCATGTGGCCAAAATTCTGGAGGCTATGCCATTAATGGTGAAATAGGTGGTGAAATCGAGAATGGGACAAAGGTCTTTCTAAGAAAAGTAGGTGAAAACAATATGCCGGTCGATGTGGATACTACGACTTTGGAGAATGGTAAATTCCTATTTACCGGGAAGGCGGTCAAATCACCTGAAATGCGGTATATCTTTATTGATAAGATCCCTGGTTATGCCGCGATCATCTTAGAAAACGGGGATATTGAAATCAAGGCGGAAAAGGACAGTTTGGGCATGGCCAAATTAAAGGGAGCTCTCCAAAATGATAAGTTTGCCAGTTATCTGGAAAAGTCGCAAGAAATCAATCTTAGGGGGATTTCAATTCAGGAAGACCTTCAACAGGCGACCTTGACACAGAATGAGGCAGTAGTGACCTCCTTGACCGATGAAATGAAGGAATTGCAAGAAGAATATAAAAACCTAGATCTTGATTTTATCAAAAAAAATCCGGATGCCTTGATATCGGTACTACTTATTGATCGGGCACTCGTATCGCGATCGCTCACAGCCGAAGAAGTGCAGGCATTATATGACGGACTTTCCCCGGAAATCAAGGAATCTACCGCGGCCGCGCATCTGGTCGAACAAATAAATGCCGCAACAACCCGTGAGGCGTCGGAAAAAAACACTTCCATTGGTTCAAAGGCTCCTAATTTCAGTGCGCCTACCCCTACTGGAGAGCAGTTGGCCTTAAAGGATGTCATAGGAAAAGTGACACTGGTCGACTTTTGGGCGGCTTGGTGCAAGCCATGCCGGGCAGAAAACCCCAATGTGGTCAATGCCTATAAAAAATATCATGATAAAGGATTTAACATCATTGGTGTTTCGTTAGACCGAAATGCGGATGATTGGAAAAAGGCCATTGCCGATGATGGTTTGATTTGGAACCAAGTATCCCATGTGGCGTACTTTGATGACCCAATTGCAAGGATATATGGCGTGGAGGCCATTCCGGCCGCTTTCCTCCTAGATGAAAACGGCATCATCATAGCCAAGAACCTACGGGGTTCTCAATTGGAGGAAAAAGTTGCCGAATTGCTGAAATAGCTTCCAAAAATACCCGTACTAAAAAAGCCCCAAAGTAAATTCCTTTGGGGCTTTCTGTATCTTATTTAAAACCGGTGTCTTTAAAATTTGTTCTGGAAATCAAGAAATGTTCCTTTGACTTCCACCGTTCCCGACTTTTTGACCGATCCAAAAACATTCACTACAGAGCCATTGCCCAAAAATTCGAGCGTGGCACCATCTTCAAGTAGTAAGTCTCCATAAATGGTCAAGTTACCTTCTACCCTAAAGGTGGCGTTAGCACCAACGGTCACATTTTTTCTTTTACTATTTCTACCGACAACCAACGTCCCATTCATTTCGAATAGCCCATTGGTATTGATATCAACAGCATTGCTCACCGTCCATGATCCACATAAGAGCAATGATCCATCTACAGTGATCGTATTAAATCTTTTGCTCCCATGGTATGCTTCATTTTCGCCGTTGAGCACTTCCAAATTTGCGCTGCCTTTGTAATCACTTAGCGATGCACACCGTTCGACCAAACTTTGACTTGGTCTGTTAAGCTTAATAATCTGTAACCCTTCCTTGCCTGAAGCGGCGAATATATAATCATCCTTTGACTCCACATAATTAATAGAACCCTCTAGTTCAATGATTCCTACTAGGCTCGTATTGTCGCCCTGGTCTTCGGTCAAACAAAGTCCGCCGCCACCGTTGGCCATTAACATGACCTTCTCATTTATGGCAACCGCATTGGTAACTATGTCATCTGTCGATACCCCGTTCGGATTGGCCATAATAGGAACATATTCTAATAAGTTTCCAGAGGTCGCACTATAAATTCCAGCACCTTTAGAACCCTCGGGTACAACGATCCTATCAGCATAAAAATCCAAGTTTCGTTTTGTGTTGACCCCAAAATCCGAGTTAATGGGAATTTCGAGGAGCGGTTGCAAATTGGTATCGAGCAGCGTTACTCCTTTGCTAGCATCCAAAATGGCGATTGTATTATTATTGAAGGCAACAGATCGTAGATCGGCAAAGGGCGCTTCAGTTTGTGTAACAATTGTACCCTTGTCATAAACCGTTAAATAGCCATCCTGGCCACTGGTAACAAGGATTGTTTTTGAGGTAATAGCCACATCGGTGGCGTTATATCCTAATTGAAATCCGTAGGTAATACCAGCATTCGTATCAAACCTACCATTCGAAGCAGGTATTCTTGCAATAAACGAGTTGGCCGTTGCCGTTACCGATTTTTCAGAATCTACCCCGCCAACAGCATACACATAGCCGTTTTCGTATTTCAATGAATTGATGTCGGCATTGATATAGTAAAGCCGCGATGTTAATCTGGGCTTGTTTGGGTCACTAACGTCAATGATATCAATTCCGCCAGCATATCCATCTTCAACCGTATTGTATGAAACATAAGCATAATCTCCATCTACATACACATGCGATGCCGTTAGGTTCTTAGCACCATCATAGGAAGGTGGTTTTACCTGCGCAACCAACGTAAGCGGGTAATCACCGGCAATATCGAGTTTCGCCGAACCCGTTGCTTTACGGGTAATCTGACTATCATCGGTTATGTCTAGGACACCTGAGTAGTCATAAACAATACTTTTTTCTAAAATTGCTTGATTTTCCTCCAGCATAATGTCGTCTTGAGGATCGCTATATACAGTAGTTTGATCACTACAGGATACAAATGCACTCGCAACAAGTGCAGAAAGTAAGGTCTTTCTTATCATAAGTAGGTATATAATTTGTCGTTGTTTGGGACTACTTTAACGACCAAAGAACCCAAAAAGTATACCTAGGAATGAAAAATCTTGATCTATAATGAATGTCCGTAGAAATTTCCTACAATCTACTCTGGTTGAGTTTAGGCTCAAATCTTCCCCATTTTTGTCATAACAAATAGGATAATAATCGGCACTGTGAGTAAGGCCACCATTAATGTATCAGTTATAAGAAGTTCGGGCTTTAACATCAAGGTAATGGCAAAGCCTCCTATAGCACCACCAAAATGGGCCGTATGCCCTATATTGCCCAATCTGGTTCGCATTCCGTATATAGAATATAATAAATAACCAATTCCAAGGATATAAGCAGGAATGGGTATCGGAATGAACATGAGGTAGAGGTCCATACCAGGTTGCAAGAGAATTGCAGAATATAAGATTCCTGTAACCGCACCACTTGCACCAACGGCGCTGTACTGCGGTTCTTGATTATGAAAAAAAAGTGCCAAAAGACTTCCTGCCACAAGACTTATAAAATAAATGATCAAAAATTTCGAAGGTCCAAACCAACTAATGACCACATTGGCAAAAAAGTATAAGGTAATCATATTGAAAAGCAGATGGGAAAGATCGACATGCAGAAAACCCGAAGTGACCATACGGTCCTTTTGGCCAGCTTTTATTGCCCCAATAGCGAATTTGTAGCGTTCAAAAAAGGTCACATCATTAAATCCTTTTAGCGAAACCAAAACATTGGCAAGTATGATGGCGATGGTGACGAAATGTAGGTTGTGCATGGCATTGGTTTATTATTCGTATCAAATATAGCTATATTTGCGAACTATAAGTCAATGCATGCAGTTACTTGTTTTTATCGTAGTCTATCCATTTCTATGGCTTATATCCATCCTTCCTTACCGTATTTTCTATGCCTTTTCAGACCTAGTCTATTTCTTGATCTTTCATCTAATCGGATATCGTAAAAAGGTAGTCTACGAAAATCTTCGCCTGGTATTTCCAGAGAAGACCCAAGAAGAAATCGTACAGATCCAACGCGACTTTTATAAACATATGTGCGATCTATTTTTGGAAACGGTCAAGAGTATGAACCTCACTAAGGAAGATGTAAAAAAACGCTATCACATTATCAATATTGAGGTACTGAGGAATATCCTAAAGGATAAAAGTGTCTTCTTGGTCTGCTCCCATTATGCCAATTGGGAATGGAATGTTAGTATTAATAACTATGTAGATGCAAAGGGATACGCCGTGTACCAAAAAATCGGCAATACCTATTTCGATGCCTTTATCAAAAAGGTAAGAACACGATGGAATACCACCTTGATTACGCAACAACAAACCGTAAAAACAGTAATTCGCAATCAAGAACAACACATTCGCTCTTGTTATGGGATAGTCAGTGACCAATCTCCCCAGGCCCATTTGGCCACCTATTGGACCGATTTCATGGGGGTTAAAGTGCCTATTTTCAATGGGGCCGAAAGTATGGCCAGAAAATTTGATTTGGCCGTGGTGTTCATCAAGGTAGCTAAGGTAAAAAGAGGGTATTATCAGGCAGAATTCATTCCGATTACGACGTCTGCGAAAACTACACGGCAACACGAAATTACAGACACGTTTTTAAGGCTTACCGAGCAGCAAATACGGGAAAAACCAGCGCATTATTTGTGGACCCATAAACGATGGAAGCACCGTTACAAAGTGCCGACCGCATTTAGATAACGCGTTCAAGTTATGGGTATACCGTGCTAATTTTATATTTTTGGGAACCATAATATATTCAGTACGCACACCAGATGGAAACCTTACTAAACCTTTACAATGAAATTATAGGCTTTTTGGGAATATCCCAAGCTTTGGATATTCTTGAAACCGGGAATTACGGTGCATTTAGGACCTATGATGGCATTGTTGCCTTAATCTATCCCATTATCCCTCTTTTATTAATTCTTGAATTTATTTTGGGACTGATCTATAAAAAACCACATGCAAAAGTCTATAAAGTTAATTTCCTGATCTACCTATTTAACCGGATTATCGGACGGTTTCTTGCGATAGCCATGGTAACCTATATAATCGGCCTTTTACAACCACATGCACCCTACGCCGATATTATTCGAACAACGGTGTGCATTGCGTTGGGAGTGCATCCAGAACTACTTTTCATAATCATGTTCATCGATGGTACCTGGGGTGCTTTTATACATATAGGTGAAAATATTCTAAAAGATGGGAGACTTGGGTTTATGAATAGGATTATCCTGACACCTTCGCACCATAGGGTACATCATGCTAAAAACCCACTCTACATGGATACTAATTTTTGCAATCTACTTGCTATATGGGATAGGGTTTTTGGCACCTACCAAACAGAACAACACCAAATTCCGATCGAATATGGCATTACGCGCGATTTGGATTCGGGTAATTTTCTGGATGTCTATTTTGGTGAAATAGTCGCTCTGGCGAAAGACATGAAGGCCGCACCCGGATTCATTAACAAATTAAAATATCTCTTTATGCCACCAGGATGGCATCATACGGGCAATAACAAAACTGCTAAAATCGTACGGGAAGAATTTATAAAAAGCACAACACAGCCAATCAATTAACTCTCAGAAATCATCTGAATTTCAGAAATGATCCTGTCGCCCAGATTGTCGGCTTCTACTTGGCTTTTTGCCTCGGTATATACGCGTATTATCGGCTCGGTATTCGATTTACGAAGGTGTACCCAATTTTCGGGAAAGTCGATTTTCACCCCGTCAATGGTTGAAATTTCCTCATTTTTATATTTTTGAGCCATCGCCTTTAAAATGGCATCTACATCGAGGTCCGGCGTCAATTCGATTTTCTTTTTACCCATAAAATACGACGGATAGCTCGCTCGAAGTTCAGCTACCGTACCCCCTTTTTCGGCCATCAACATCAAAAATAGCGCTGTACCTACCAAGGAATCCCGACCATAATGGCTTTCCGGATAGATGATACCGCCATTGCCTTCCCCGCCGATTATGGCGTTATTCGATTTCATCTTTGTAACCACGTTTACCTCGCCAACTGCTGCAGCTTCGTAGGTTCCACCATGTTTTAAGGTAATATCGCGCAGGGCCCGTGACGACGATAAATTTGATACTGTATTGCCGTTCGTCTTCCCCAGCACATAATCGGCACAGGCTACCAGGGTGTATTCCTCACCGAACATTTCGCCATCGTTACTGATGAAAGCCAAACGATCGACATCAGGATCTACTACGATGCCGAAATCGGCTTTCTCCTGAACGACCAAGCGACAGATATCCCCCAAATGCTCCTTTAATGGCTCTGGGTTATGCGGAAAATGCCCTGTCGGTTCACAATATAATTTAACTACTTCTACTCCCAAAGCATCCAGGAGCCTTGGTATGGCGATTCCCCCGGTAGAATTCACCCCGTCTACGACTACCTTGAATTTCGCGTTTCTGATAGTCTCTGCATCTACTAGTGCCAAATTCAGTACTTCGTCAATATGGATATCGATGTAGGCATCGTTTCTTGTAATCTCACCCAAGGCATCTACCTCCGAAAAATCAAAAGCCTCTTTTTCTGCAATTTCCAAAATCAGGGCCCCTTGTGCGGCGTCTAAAAACTCGCCCTTCTCATTCAACAATTTGAGGGCGTTCCATTGTTTGGGATTATGGCTGGCCGTTAAAATGATACCTCCATCGGCACCCTCTAATGGAACAGCGATTTCTACGGTAGGCGTGGTCGAAAGATCCAAGTCGATCACATCAATGCCAAGGCCCACCAAAGTCGAAACTACTAGATTTTGGATCATTTCACCTGATAATCGGGCATCCCGACCAATGACGACCTTCAGGTCCTGCTTTTGGGAATATTCCTTTAACCACATGCCATAAGCAGCTGCAAATTTTACGGCATCGATGGGCGTTAGATTATCCCCTGGCCGACCCCCGATCGTTCCCCGTATTCCCGAAATAGATTTTATGAGTGTCATATATTGTTAAAAAGTTTTTGCAAATATACAGGACTCATGAGAATCTTACGCCTTGAATTCCTAATTTCGACGCGAACAAACTTTCTATGGGCCTATGAATTTTTTGGCACACATTTTCCTTTCTTTCGACGATGAGGAAGTGACTTTGGGAAATTTTATCGCTGACAACATCCAAGGCAACAAATACAAACATTTTCCACCTGGAATACAAAAAGGCATTTTATTGCACCGCGAAATCGACACCTATACCGATTCCCATCCCATTCCAAAAATAAGCAGCAAACGACTCCACATACCCTACGGCCATTACAGCAGGGTAATCATTGACATCTATTACGACCATTTTTTGGCCAAGAACTGGGTGCGGTATTCGGACGTGCCTTTAGATATATTCGTCAATCGATTTTATGCCCTTCTACAGGATAATTATGCACTATTGCCTGATAGGGTAAAGCATATGTTGCCCTATATGATCACCGAGAATTGGATTTATAATTACGAAAATTTGGAAGGAATCGATAGGGTTTTGCAGGGAATGGACAGAAGGACACAGAACAAATCAAAAATGTCCCATGCCATCTCGGAGCTCCGCACCGATTATGCTAAATATGAATCAGAATTCACCACATTTTTTGAAGAATTAATTATCTTTTCAAAAATGAAATACGCATCCTTATGAAAAAAACCATCGTTCTGGTTCTTGTACTGTTCCTTGTCATTACTTGCACAAAAAAAGAGGCCTCCCCTACTGGTCTTGTCGCCGAGAAAGCCATGGTCGTTTCGGCCCGTGAGGAAGCATCGCGCATCGGATCCGAAATTTTGAAAAAAGGAGGGAATGCCTTTGATGCCATGGTCGCCACCGAAATGGCATTGGCCGTTGCCTATCCGTTTGCCGGTAATTTAGGGGGTGGTGGATTTATGGTATATCGCAAAAGCAACGGGGATGTCGGCGCCCTGGATTATCGGGAAAAAGCTCCGATTTCGGCAAAAAAGGAGATGTATTTAGACTCGGCGGGTAATGTAATCCCTGGCATGAGTACTTCCGGCGCCACCTCTGTGGCCGTACCGGGCACTATTGCGGGCATCTTTGAAGTACATAAAAACCTCGGATCTCTCCCTATGGAAGATATCCTTGCCCCTGTAATCGCCCTAGCCGAAAAAGGAATCGTCGTTACCGAAAAGCAGGCCAAACGATTCTCGGAATATGGCGACGAGATCTTAAAGGCCAATGGTGGACTTTCAACGTTCCCAGTCGCTACAAAAGCCGGGGATACGATCAGATTTCCGGCCCTTGTAAAGACCTTACGAAGAATTTCAAAGCATGGCCGGCAAGAATTTTATGAGGGCGAGACCGCAAAGATCCTCGCTGATTTTATTCTTCAAAAAGGTGGCTATGTCACCATGGCCGACCTAGCCCGCTATGAGGCCAAGTGGAGACAGCCCATAATTTTCAACTACAAAGATCTAAGGATAATCTCAATGTGTCCCCCAAGTAGTGGCGGGGTGACCCTCGATCAAATCTTCAAGATGCTCGAGCCCTTTGATCTTTCCAAATTCGGACACAATTCTGAAATGTCAATTCAAGTGTTCACCGAAGCAGCTCGCAGAGCCTACGCCGATCGCAATTATTTTCTAGGCGACCCCGATTTTGTCAATATCCCTTTAGACGTTTTATTAAGCGACTCCTACATCAAAACGCGCATGGCCGACTTTACGTTTGATCATGCAACACCGTCATCCGAGGTGCGACATGGCACTATCGACATCGTGGAAAGTATGGAAACCACACATTATTCAATAGTTGACGAAAAGGGCAATGCCGTGTCGGTGACTACGACCTTGAACGGGGCTTACGGTTCTAAGATTTATTGTGATGAACTGGGTTTTTTCCTGAACAATGAAATGGATGATTTTAGTGCGAAACCCGGAATACCGAATATGTTCGGACTTATAGGTGCCGAAGCCAATGGAATTGCCCCTGAAAAACGTATGCTAAGCAGTATGACGCCTACCATTGTCGAAAAGGAAGGCAAACTATGGCTAGTGGTCGGCACCCCAGGGGGCTCAACGATCATTACCGCCGTTGCCCAAACCATTTTAAATGTATATGAATTCGGTCTAAGTATGCAAGCGGCCGTCAACGCTCCCCGTTTTCATCATCAATGGCTACCGGATGTCCTGGTTTTCGAACAGGACGGTTTTTCGAATGAATTAAAGGAAGCCCTAAAATCAAAAGGGTATATCATCAGTGAAGGCCGAACCCCGATCATCGGCAAAGTAGATGCCATTCGGGTACTCCCTAACGGGGAGTTGGAAGGTGGCGCCGATAAACGTGGAGACGATGCCGCGGTGGGATTCTAACTACGTGCATTGAACATTTATGAAGACCATATTGCCATGCTGAAAAAATTAGTGAAGATCGTTTTGGGGTTCGTTATTTTGGTGCTAATCACACTTGGGGTAGTGTATGCGATCTATAACCAAGACCTACCTGCCGGAAAAGTTGGGCTTGAAGCAGAGGCCATGGCACAAAAAATGCTTTCCGCACTCAACAACGACGCCTTTACTACTACCCGTTATTTGGAGTGGACATTTGCAGGGCGCAAGCATCAGTATGTATGGAATACCGAAAATGGCAAGGTTAAGGTATACTGGGACGATTACCGCGTAGACCTAGATCTGGTGCACAAAGGGAATAGTCAGGTCCTTGAAAAGGGAAAACTACTAAAAGGAGCGTCCCGGAATCGCATCATTGAGCAAGCACGCTCTTTTTTCAACAATGACTCGTTTTGGTTGGTTGCGCCTTATAAGGTATTTGATAAAGGAACTACACGTAGTTTGGTACCCTTGGCCGATGGATCGGACGGACTCATGGTAACCTATACCCAAGGGGGAACTACCCCAGGGGATTCCTACTTATGGAAACTGGATTCCCATGGTTTTCCGGTAAGTTATCAGATGTGGACAAAAATAATCCCAATCGGAGGCCTTACGGCCACTTGGGAGAACTGGAAACGGTCGGAAACGGGTTTCTACGTTCCCACCTCTCACAAAATTGGCCCTTTCACCATAACGCTTACCAATATTCGTGCCCACGATTAGATACGATAGCATTGGTAATTAATAGGGCCAACCACGGTTTATAATTATTTAAATACATACTAAGCGCCATGATCATAGAACTTCTTCATCCTGATATGATTAACAAAGACCTGCAAAATAATGTCACTGAACTGTATAAACAATTGAATGATAGCATTCAGCAGCTCCCCATCGAACATATACTTCAAGATAATAACAATCTAATCCTTGCCATTTGTCAAGAAGATGACAAATTGGTCGGTATGGCCATGATGGCCCTTTATATGGTGATATCGGGCCATAAGGGAATGATCGAGGATGTAATCGTGCATGAAGCCCATCGCGGTAAAGGTATTGGCAGAAAACTAATGGAGCTTTTACTTGAGGAAGGAAAAAAACGCCAATTGACCGAAATATTGCTTTTCTCAGGACATCACAGAAAGCCCGCTATTAATTTGTATAAAAGTCTAGGGTTCGTCTTAAAGGATAGTGGCCTTTATACCCTGAAATTAACATAGAAGCAAGCCATTTAACTTGCTGCCTGTTTATTTATCTGGTTCTTTAATTCATCCATCGAGGCCATCAATTCCTTCAATAGGCCCTTTTCGGTCGTAGCATCCTCGCCAAAGGTAATCTTACTTCCAACTTGCCAAATTTCTTGAATTTGAAATGGCTTGATTTCGTAGGGCGGATAGGTCTCATTTAAGGATACCAAGGTTATATTGTTCGAATTTGGTTTTTTCTCGATTTTCTTGACCAAGACGGCATCTTGCAAAACGACTACGTACATTTTATTCGGACTAACATCATCGATACGTTCAATGGCTTTGGCCAATACCCATTCCCCGGGTTTCAAGTTGGGCAGCATGCTATCCCCTTCCACTTGAAAACCACGGTAGGTTGCATTACGAAATTCAGGAATAGGTAAATCGAACGCCGGCAGTTGTTTGTACCAACTGGCGTCCTGGATGTTCTGGGGATATCCGGCAGCCGCTTTGGCATTGACCAGTACCATATTGTCATTATCGGAGGAATCTACAGTAACCACTTTGGGGATTACGCTGGTATTGGAGGTTTCCAAATATTGTTGCTCGCTTTCCCCGAATAGCCACAACGGATTGATTTTGAACTGGCGCAATAATTCCACCACTACTTTCCCCGATAATTTGGTACGCCCTCTTTCGATATCGGCCGTAGTCGTCGAAATTCCCAAAAGTTTAGCAAAATCGGCCTGGGTGTAGCCCAAATCCCTCCGCACATCGGTGAAACGTTTCAGGGTTAGTTCATTTTCCATACTCCAAATATACAAATTATGGATTATATCCAAAATAATATTTGGATTATTTCCATATTTAGGATATATTCCATATTTTTGGATTTATTACAAGACTTGTTTTTTAAAATCTAAAAAAATGCATCATGGTCAATCCTAAAATTCTTATCTACGACGGCAGTTTCAATGGGTTTTTGACTGCCGTTTTTACGGCGTTCAACGAGCGAATCCCAGTCTCCGACATTCAAAGTAATGCTATAAAACAAAATGGCCTTTTTTCAGAGACTCGGACAATCTTCACGGAAATGGACAAGGCCAAACGCGTTTGGAACGCCATTCAAAACAAAAACAACCTCCTGGTCCGTACCGTTTATTTTGCCTTTTTAAGTGGCCATGAAGGCATTGAGGAACTACTCTATCGCTATATCAAAAAATTATTCTTGCCCGGCATCGAGGAAACAAGTACCATGGAAGTGATTATTCATAAAATAAATCAACTCGCCACATGTGTCGATCGGGAAAAGGAGCACTTGGAAAGGTCCCTTGGCTTTCATCTTACGAATGACGAGGTGTATTTTGCTACCATCAATCCAGATTTCGATGTGCTCCCACTGTTATCAAAATATTTTAGGTACAGATTTAAGGAACAAGCGTGGGTGATCTATGATAAAAAAAGAAAATACGGGTTTTATTATGATTTAATTGGGGTTGAAATTATTTCTTTGGATTTGCCATTTTCAAGAAAGACGACACGATTTCAAAACGGCCCTGCTGCAATCCATAGGAACAGGAACAAGGACACGAATGATCATGAAATCGATCGCCTGAACATACGAGGTTGTATCCAACGAAAACTATATACACAGATCGCCCCAAAGCAGCAGATGCAGTTTGCCGATCAGAAGAAGGCAGGCTAACATAAGGATGTCCCGGATAAACATTAAAATTGCGGTTTTTCCCTTTATTTTTCTTAAATTAAAGTGGCGGTAAAGTAATGAACTTAGCCTGTAATTAACAAAGTTATAGGCAAAAGCCGGTTCTTTTTTATCCACCAAAAGCGTACCTTTGCAACTTTGCCATGATACATGATACATGATAAATTACGAGGAAAATATTGAAGTACAGGGCGCCCGCGTCCACAATCTAAAAAATATTGACGTTACCATACCTAGGGAGAAACTCGTTGTCATAACGGGTCTTTCAGGTAGCGGAAAATCATCCCTCGCCTTCGATACGATCTATGCTGAGGGACAACGCAGGTACATTGAAACCTTTTCAGCCTATGCACGCCAATTCTTAGGAGGGCTTGAACGCCCCGATGTTGACAAAATCGACGGCCTTTCGCCAGTCATCGCCATTGAACAAAAAACAACATCAAAATCCCCAAGATCAACAGTAGGGACGATTACCGAGATTTATGATTTTTTACGACTCCTATACGCCAGGGCCGGCGATGCCTTCAGTTACAATACTGGCCAGAAGATGGTAAGTTATAGCGATGCGCAAATCAAGGAGCTTATCAAGACCGATTTTCAGGGAAAAAGAATAAATATTCTGGCCCCGGTCGTTAAATCAAGAAAAGGTCATTATCGGGAATTGTTTGAACAGATCGGGAAACAGGGCTTTGTCAAAGTCAGGGTCGATGGTGAAATCAAGGATATACTAAAGGGCTTGAAAGTCGATCGTTATAAGACCCACGATATTGAAATTGTAATTGATCGTCTTTTAGTCGGGGACACTGACGATCTTGACAAACGCCTTACAGAATCGATTAACACGGCCATGTACAGTGGTGATAATGTACTTATGGTACTCGAAGAAGGGAATTCAGAGCTGCGCTATTTCAGTCGCGATTTGATGTGTCCTACTTCAGGGATTTCCTATCCAACTCCTGAACCGAATACCTTTTCATTCAATTCCCCAAAAGGAATGTGCCCGAAATGCAATGGTTTAGGCCATGTTTATGAGATCAATGAAACGAAGATCTTTCCTAATAAGAAACTATCGATCAAAGCAGGGGGCATCGCTCCCTTGGGAGAATATAAAAAGTCATGGGCCTTCCAGCAAATTGATATAATTGCCCAACGGTTCGATTTTGAAATCACCGACCCGATCGCTAAAATACCCGATGAGGCCATCTCGATTTTGTTATATGGCGGAGATGATACATTTGAAGTCGAATCTAAGACCTTAGGCGTAAAAAGGAACTATAAGATCGATTATGAAGGCATTGCGAATTTTATAAAAAACCAATTTGAGGAAGCCCCTTCAACTTCGATCAAGCGCTGGGCAAAAGAGTACATGGACAAGATTTCCTGTCCGAGCTGTGATGGCGCCCGCTTGCGGAAAGAATCCTTATATTTTAAAATCGACGGCAAGAATATCGCCCAATTAGCGGCGTTCGACATTGGTGAACTGGCCGATTTCTTTGAAAAATTGCCCGAAAAATTGAAAGGGAACCAAAAGATTATCGCAGAGGATATTATCAAGGAGATCCGAACGAGAATTCGATTTTTGTTAGATGTTGGGCTTGATTATCTTTCCCTAAATCGAAGTTCTAAATCACTTTCAGGCGGGGAAGCACAAAGAATTCGACTGGCCACGCAGATTGGATCCCAATTGGTCGGAGTACTTTATATACTCGACGAGCCCAGTATCGGCCTACATCAAAGAGACAATAATCGCTTGATAAACTCCTTGGAAGCGCTTCGTGACCTGGGGAATTCTATAATTGTGGTCGAACATGACCGCGACATGATCGAACGGGCGGACCATGTCATCGACATGGGTCCCAGGGCAGGAAGACATGGCGGAGAGATCATTTCCCAAGGAACGCCCCAGGACCTTCAATTTGCTAACACCTTGACCGCTTCCTATTTGACAGGGCGCCTGGAAATCCCTGTCCCTAAAAAACGAAGAAAGGGCAATGACCATAAAATTACGCTCTATGGTTGTACTGGAAACAATTTAAAAGACATCACGGTAGAATTTCCTTTGGGTAAAATGATCGGGGTTACAGGAGTCTCCGGCAGTGGGAAATCAACGCTTATAAATGAGACACTCTATCCCATAATGAACGCACATTATTTCAATGGCGTTAAAAAACCCATGCCCTATAAAAAAATAACGGGATTGGAACATATCGATAAGGTAATCGATATCAACCAATCACCCATTGGTAGGACGCCCCGTTCAAATCCAGCAACCTATACGGGGGTTTTCAGTGAAATTCGCAATCTTTTCACCAAAACCACCGAAGCTTCCATTCGTGGCTACAAGCCAGGCCGCTTTAGCTTTAATGTCAAGGGGGGGCGTTGTGAGACGTGCCAAGGCGGCGGTCTTCGCGTCATCGAGATGAATTTTTTGCCCGACGTATTCGTAGAATGTGAAACCTGCTATGGCAAACGTTTTAATCGGGAAACCTTGGAAATTAGATATAAAGGGAAATCGATTTCAGATGTGCTCGATATGACGATACGCGAAGCGGTCGCCTTTTTCGAAGCCATTCCTAAAATCCATCGAAAATTGAAGACCATTGAAGATGTAGGCTTGGGGTATATTTCCCTAGGACAACAATCAACGACCTTATCGGGTGGCGAAGCGCAACGCATAAAATTGGCCACCGAGCTATCGAAACGTGATACAGGAAACACATTTTATATTTTAGACGAACCAACCACAGGTTTGCATTTTGAAGATGTACGGGTTCTTATGGAAGTCCTAAATAAACTGGTCACCAAAGGGAATACTGTTTTGGTCATAGAACACAACATGGATGTGATCAAAATGGTCGATTACATTATCGACATTGGGTATGAAGGCGGTCGTGGCGGCGGCATGGTCGTGGCCAAGGGAACGCCTGAGGAGGTGTCACTCGATACCAAGAGCTACACGGCTGAATTCCTGAAAAAGGAATTGAGCCCCAGACCTCAAGCCATTAAAGTAGAGGCCTAGCAATCAAATGCAACGAAGGAGGGGCTTAAATTAATGATCTGTCAAAAAAAAAACGATACAAAAAATGAGTAACGAACAGCATCACAAAGGTTGGAATGAAATAAAAACCAACGATTCATGGGCTATATTCAAGATCATGGGCGAGTTTGTCAATGGCTACGAACGATTGAGTGCTATCGGACCGTGCATCTCTATTTTTGGTTCTGCCCGTACCACCGAGAACGACCCGTATTACGAATTGGCCGTCACCATCGCTAAAAGCATTTCTGAAGCGGGTTATGGCATCATCACCGGGGGTGGGCCTGGAATTATGGAAGCGGGCAACAAAGGTGCTTTTTTGGCCGGTGGCACTTCGGTCGGACTTAATATCGACCTGCCCTTCGAACAACATGACAATCCGTATATCGACAACGATAAAAGTCTTGATTTCGATTATTTCTTTGTGCGAAAGGTCATGTTCGTAAAATATTCACAGGGATTTGTTGTCATGCCAGGTGGTTTTGGTACTTTGGATGAACTTTTCGAAGCCATCACCCTGATCCAAACCAATAAAATCGAAAAATTTCCGATTATACTTGTAGGAACTGATTTTTGGAACGGTTTATTCGAATGGGTCAAAAGTACCATGTTGGTAATTGGCAACATAAGTCAAACGGATTTAGAATTAATACATATGGCCGATACTGCCGAAGAAGTTGTAGATGTCATCGATGCGTTCTACAAAGGTCGCACCCTAAGTCCCAATTTTTAATTACAGCTTAATGCACCAAATCCGCTTCCGCTATGTTTATGGTATATTGATCTTGTTTGTGGGTATTTCGAGCCTGAATGCCCAACATACCAATATCATTACCGCAGACCTTGATGGTGAGACCAAGGAAATCAATGTACAACAAGAATTTGTTTATCAGAATGATTCCCAGGATACCCTGGATGTATTGTACTTTAATGACTGGGCCAATGCGTATGCCGACAAGAATACGGGATTGGCCCAGCGATTTGCCGAGGAGTTCAAAAAAAGCCTTCATTTAGCAAATCACAATGAACGCGGATACACCACGATCGTAAGTGCCGTCGATGATGAGTATCGTGGGCTCCGATGGGAACGGACCACGGGGAACGATATTGTAAAAATTATCTTGAACAAACCCTTGGCACCGAGAAGTTCTGCAAAGTTCTTCATGACGTATACCGTTAAACTCCCTCCAAATAAATTTACGCCTTATGGATATGATAATCGGCAAAACTATTATCTAAAAGATTGGTACCTCACTCCTGCAGTTTATGACGGAACCTGGCATTTATACTCGAATCTGAATTTAGAAGACCTTTATACCGATGTTGCCAATACCATTATAAATTTTACGTTTCCTGCCAAACTATTCCTTGCCACGAACTTTAGGGTTTTGGGGAACAACGAGCTTCCCAATGCGCAGGAAACCCAACTTGAAGGCGTTCATCAAAAAAGTTGTGAACTGATCTTATCCAGTTCAAAAAGGTTTACCACCCATATCACCCCTGACATGACGGTAATCACTGATATTGAAGCCGCCAAGTACGATCAAATATCACAAGGGGTCTCTATCAATAGGGTCACCCACTTTATAACCGAGAACCTAGGGATATATCCTCATGATCAGCTCCTAGTCAGCGAAATCGACTATGATAAATATCCATTGTACGGCATCAATCAATTGCCTTCTTTTATACGCCCCTATGAACAGCAATTTCAGTTTGAAATGAAGTTCTTAAAAACGGCCTTGATCAATATTCTCGAAGAAACCTTGTATTTAGACCCCAGAAAGGAACAATGGCTGCCGGATGCCATTGCGAATTATTTAATGATCGACTATGTAGAAACTTATTATCCAGATCAAAAGTTATTGGGGAAATTATCCAAAATATGGGGCATTCGCGGATTTAATCTAGCCAAAATGGATTTTAATGAGCAGTATCCGTTTTTGTATATGCTCACTGCCCGACGAAATTTGGATCAGCCCTTGACCACATCGAACGACTCCTTGATCAAATTCAACCAGAAAATTGCCAATAAATACAAAGCCGGTCTTGGCCTTGCTTATTTGGCAAGCTATATTGGCAAGGACACATTGGATGCCAGTATCAAGGATTTTTATAAATATTATCAATTGAACGGCGCTAGAATAGCGGATTTTGAGTCTATCCTGAAGCGTTCGACCGATAAGGACATCGACTGGTTCTTCAGTAACTACGTGTCATCAGATCGAAGAATCGATTTCAAAATAAAGAAAATCCAGAAGTTCAACGATTCACTGCGCGTTACCATAAAAAACAAACAGGGCACCAATGTGCCGATTTCACTTTTTGGATTGCGAAACGATTCAGTCGTTTCGCACTATTGGTTTCCCGATATTAAGACCGAGGAAACCTTTACAATACCTTGGAACGATGAAAAACGACTTGTGCTGAACTATGACCAAAAAATCCCAGAATTCAATCAGCGCGACAATTGGAAATCATTGGGAGGTTTTCTATCAAGTAATAAAAAATTGAAATTCACTTTTTTCAGGGATTCCGAGAACCCGTATTACAACCAAATTTTCTATGTTCCCGTTATAAATTTCAATATCTATGATGGTTGGGCGCCGGGCATGAGACTTTACAATAAAACACTTCTTGAACGCCCCTTTGTTTATGATATTTCACCCTCTTATTCATTTCGGGAAAAATCATTCGTCGGTTTTGGAAAGTTGGCCTATCAAAAATATTTGAGTAAGACTGGGCTGTATGTTGCAAACTATACGATTCGAGGGTCTACTTCCCATTTTGATTATAATTCGCGGTATTCCACACTGACGCCTTCTGTAAGTTTTGGTTGGCGGCCCGATAATTTAATCTCAAATAAAAGACAAGTCCTTTCCTTTCGCTATGTCAACGTTTTCAGAAATTTGGATGAAAGCCTAAAAGCAGCTGGGAAGTCACCAGAAAGTCCAGATTATAGTGTTTTTGATGCCCGATATTACAATGTGGATAATAATATAATCGACTACAATTCCTGGTTTGTCGACTTTCAACATTCTAGTAAGTTCACCAAACTAATGTTTGAGTTCGAGTATCGAAAATTATTCGAAAATAACCGACAATTTAACCTGAGATTTTACTTTGGAAAATTTTTAAGAAATCGCACTATAGACGATTTTTTCAGTTTTGCACTTGATAGGCCAACCGATTATCTTTTTGATTATGGATACTTAGGCCGTTCAGAGGGTTCAGGTATCTACAGCCAGCAAATTATTATCGCCGAAGGTGGTTTCAAATCGATTCTTGATGAGCGTTATCGCTATTCCGATAATTGGTTGACCACCGTAAATACAAGTACAAACATTTGGAGATGGATAGAACTATACGGGGATTTAGGCTATGTCAAGAATCAAAACGTGGCCGGAAAATTCGTATATGATTCGGGCATACGACTCAATTTGGTAACTGATTATTTTGAACTATATTTTCCGGTATATTCGAATAACGGCTGGGAAATATCGCAGCCCAATTACGGGGAGAAGATTCGCTTTATTATAACAGTAAGCCCTAAGACCTTGATTGGTCTATTTACTCGTAAATGGTTTTAATACATTGATAAATCCTTAAAAAATATCCTGCTTTTTGATGCATATATATCAAATAGTCATTTATGTAGTTATGTTTCTAACAATTATTGAATAAATATATTATTTATTGCATTGTGAGAATACATTTGATTCGGTACTTTTGCCTAAATTCCTGATAACCCAAATGGACATATCTTCTAAAACAAGTAATGACATATCATTTGAGGATTTTAAAGCACAGATCCTAAACGACTACGAGATTGCCGTAACAAGTAGGACCTGCAGCCTTATGGGACGAAAGGAAGTGCTCACCGGAAAGGCCAAGTTCGGGATATTCGGTGACGGCAAGGAACTACCCCAATTGGCCATGGCACGGTCATTCAGGAACGGTGATTTTCGAAGTGGTTATTACCGTGATCAGACGTTTATGATGGCACTTGGGAATCTGACACCCAAAGACTTTTTTCATGGCCTATATGCAACGACTGATCTGGCAAAGGAGCCAATGAGCGGTGGTAGACAAATGGGCGGTCATTTTATCACCCATAGTCTAAATTCGGACGGCACCTGGAAAAATCTAATGAAACAGAAAAACAGCAGTGCGGATATTTCCTGTACCGCTGGTCAGATGCCCAGACTTCTCGGCCTTGCCCAAGCTTCGAATATTTATAGGCAGGTCAAGGGAATCGATAGTACCAAATTTTCCAATAATGGCAACGAGGTTGCCTGGGGAACCATTGGGAATGCGAGTACCAGTGAAGGTCTCTTCCTAGAAACGGTCAATGCCGGAGGTGTTCTCCAAGTACCGATGGTAATCAGTATATGGGACGATGAATATGGGATTTCAGTTCCCGCCAAATACCATACTACCAAAGAGGATATTTCAAAAATATTGAGCGGTTTTCAGCGAGACGACGACGACAAGGGCTATGAAATCTTTAAAGTCCCGGGATGGGATTATACGGCATTGATGCATGTCTATGAAAACGCTTCCGATATTGCGCGTGAAGAACATGTACCCGTTATCATTCATGTAGAAGAGCTGACCCAGCCACAAGGGCATTCTACCTCTGGTTCGCACGAACGCTATAAGAGTGAAAAACGACTCGACTGGGAACGAAAAAATGATTGCAACAAGCGATTTAGGGAATGGATCATTGAAACCGGCATTTCATCTGAGAAGGAATTGGCAGAAATCGAAAAGAATATAATCAAAACGGTTCGTGCCGCGAAAAAAGAGGCATGGTCTGAATTTTTAGAGCCTCATAAAATTCTTAAAAAAGAACTGGTAGCGCTCCTGGATGCAGTTGCTACAAAAAGTGGAAACAAACAGTTTATCACCACTATAAAAAATGATCTAATCGCCCAAGAGGAACCTCAAAAGAAAGATATGGCCAAAGCGGCCCGGAAGGCCTTGAGGTATTTGGTAGGAGAGAACATTCCCGAGAAAAAAATACTTTCTGATTGGAAATCCACTTTTATGGCGAAGATGCAGAAAAAATTTAGTTCTGAGCTGTACAATGAGCATGCTAACAACGCCACCTCGGTACCTGAAATCAAACCCACCTACGCAGAAAATCCAGAAAGCGTGGATGGCCGTGTCATTTTACGTGACAATTTTGATACCATTTTCGATAGGTATCCAAATGTTCTTGTATTTGGCGAAGATAGTGGTGCCATAGGGGATGTAAATCAAGGTCTAGAAGGTCTTCAAAAGAAGTATGGAGAACATCGGGTCGCTGATACCGGCATTCGCGAAGCTACGATTATCGGTCAAGGGATTGGACTGGCATTAAGAGGTTTACGGCCCATAGCAGAAATTCAATATTTAGATTATATCTTTTATGCAATGGCCACCCTGACCGATGATCTGGCTACCTTGCGCTATAGAACCGCTGGCACCCAAAAGGCACCTTTAATAATTCGCACTAGGGGGCATCGATTGGAAGGTATTTGGCATTCGGGGTCTCAAATGGGCGGATTGATACATCTACTTAGGGGGATTTACATACTTGCTCCTCGAAACATGACGCAGGCGGCCGGCTTTTACAATGCCCTTTTAAAAACCGACGAACCCGCACTGGTGGTCGAAAGTCTTAATGGATATCGACTCAAAGAACCGATGCCTGATAATTTGGGCGAATTCTGCACCCCGATTGGTGCCATCGAAAAATTAGTGGAAGGGACCGATATAACCTTGGTCTCCTATGGTTCGACCTTGCGCATCGTACTGAAGGCGATCCAGGAATTAAAAGAAGTGGGAATCGAAGCAGAGGTCATCGACGCCCAAACCCTTTTACCTTTTGATATTGCCCATGAAACCGTAAAAAGCGTCGAAAAAACAAATCGGCTATTGATTATCGATGAAGACGTCCCTGGTGGTTGTTCGTCCTACCTAATGCATGAAATCGTCGAAGTACAAGGTGCCTATCAATATTTAGACAGTGCGCCCCACACCTTGACGGCAAAGTCACATCGACCTGCATACGGAACCGATGGAGATTATTTTTCAAAACCAAATGTCGATGATGTTTTTGAAAAAGTGTATTCTATAATGCACGAGGCCAACCCCATCGATTATCCAAAATTGGGATAAAGCGATCCCCATGAATTTTAAGAGACTTGCTTGGGCCGCTATTAATGGAAATCCGATAATATGAATTGAATATGAAAAACACCTTGATAAAAGATGTCGGGCTTGCCCTATTGCGCATTATGCCATCCGCCATGTTATTGACCCATGGTATTCCCAAATTTCAGAAATTATTGCAAGGGAATCTCGCCTTTGCCGATCCCATAGGGCTCGGGCAAGCTCCTTCCCTTTTATTGGCGATTATTGGAGAATTCATTTGTCCGATCTTACTCATTATTGGTTATAAAACACGTTGGTCTGCTATACCTTCCGTCTTAACCATGTTAACGATTATCTTTATCGTACATCAAAACGATGCCTTTGGAAAAAAAGAATTGGCCCTCCTTTATTTGATATTCTTTGTGGCCATTATTTTCCTAGGTCCTGGTAAATATAGTTTTGACCGGAAGTAAATCAGATGATGCCCACCAATAACTCCTTGAGAAGGTCGGACTGTGAAGTGCCGTTTGCTCCTACCCCCTTGCCCTTTATGTCCATAATGCGAAGATGTGATATCACACGACTGACTTTCTTCATCGGAAAGTTTTTAGCGGCGACTTGTATCTCACCAACAAAATAGGGGTTTATGCGCAACACTTTGGCCACATTTTTGGGCGAATGATCAGAAAGGCCATGGTATTGTAATAGTTGTACAAAAAAAGCATACAATAGTGATACGGTCATAACAAAGGGGTTCTCTTTAGGATTGCGTGCAAAATAAGTTACTATTTGAGTCGCCTTCTTCATATTTCGTTCTCCAATGGCCCTTTTTAGTTCGAAATTATTGTAATCCTTACTAATACCGATATGAAGTTCAATATCATCAGGTGTTATTTCAGCATGCTCGGTTAGCACCAACTGCAACTTCTCCAGTTCCTTGTCGATTTTGCTCAAATCGGTACCTAAAAATTCGACCATAAGCATGGCGGCCTTCGGAGAGATTAAATATCCTTTGGAATGCAACGTCGTTCGAATCCAATCCGATACTTGATTTTCATAAAGCTTATTGCTTTCAAAGATAATCCCCTTGGCAGCGACTGCTTTGTAGAGTTTTTTGCGCTTGTCGAGCTTTTTATATTTATAGCAAACAACCAGTACCGTGGTAGGTTGAAGATGGTCAACATATGAAGTAAGCTGCTCGATGGTACGCGAAAGATGCTGCGCTTCCTTGACGATAATCACTTGTCGATCAGCCATCATAGGGTATCGTTTCGCATTTGAAACGATATCCTCTATGGTAATATCCTTACCATAAAGGACCATTTGATTAAAGGCACGTTCATCTTCGGCAAGTACATTATCCCCAATGAATTCTGCGATCTTATCAATGTAATAGGCCTCTTCGCCATGAAGAAAATAAATGGGCTTTATTTTTCCGTTACGGATATCAATAGCGATTTGTTTTGCTTCTTCCATCAAAAAAATTTCATCAAATTTGCATCATGGAAACCTTAAACTTCCCTTCCTATAAATTTCGTTTCAAAAATAGCGAAAATAAAGACCGCATTTTTGATGTCATTCGCAAAAAGTTCGTGGTCCTACAACCTGAGGAATGGGTACGACAACATCTGGTGCAATATCTTATTGTCGAAAAAAAATATCCTATATCGCTCATTAACGTAGAAAAACAAGTGACGATAAACGGACTTAACAAGCGATATGATATTGTTGTGTTCAACTCTGACGGAAGCATTGAAATCCTAGTAGAATGCAAGGCACCCCAAATTGAAATAACACAGCATGCCTTCGATCAAATCGCCCAATATAATTTTCAACTACGGGCGAATTATTTAATTGTTAGTAACGGACTAAAACACTTTTTTTGTGAGATGGATTTCGAAGGTGAAAAATATACCTTTTTAGAACAAATTCCCGATTTTAGCCGTTAATTTGACACTGTTTTGAAATTCGCCATCGTTATACTTAATTGGAATGGAGAGGTATTACTCGAAAGGTACCTCCCTTCGGTCGTTCAATATGCTGACAATGCTGATGTTTATTTGGCTGACAATGCATCTAGCGATAGCTCGGTAGCCTATGTAACTACAAACTTTCCAACAGTAAAAATAATTCGAAATGCAGAGAATGGCGGTTTTGCCAAAGGCTATAATGACGCGTTGAAGCAGGTTGATGCAGATGTATATTGCTTACTGAATTCTGATGTGGAAGTTACCGAGGGGTGGCTCTTGCCCATTCAAAAACTTTTCCGGGATAATAAAAGGGCAGCCATTGTACAACCAAAAATATTGGATCTGCTTAAGCAGGAGTATTTTGAATATGCAGGTGCCGCCGGCGGATTTTTGGATCAGCTCGGATATCCTTTTTGCCGGGGCCGTATTTTTCAATCCTTGGAGAAAGATGAGGGACAATATGACGACATACGCGAAATATTCTGGGCCACTGGAGCTTGTATGTTCATCAAGCGGGAGGTCTTTTTTGCCCTTGGTGGCTTTGATGAAGACTACTTTGCCCATCAGGAAGAAGTAGATCTTTGCTGGCGCGCTAAGAATGCAGGTTATTCGGTATTTTATGTGGGGACATCAAAAGTATTTCATTTGGGTGGATCGACCCTAAGCAACATGAACCCAAAAAAAACCTATCTCAATTTTAGGAATTCCCTGTTTTCAATTGCCAAAAACTTACCGAGAAGGAAGGCCTTCGCAATTATTTTGATGCGTTTGCTGTTGGATGGCATTGCAGCCATTCGCTTTGTTTTTCAATTTAAATTTGATCATTGTTGGGCCATCCTTCGCGCCCATTTAAGTTTTTATAGACAATTTGGCAAAATGTACCGGAAGCGTGAAAAGGCTAATTTTATGATAAAATACTATGTGACAAAATCCATTGTATGGTCTTATTTCGTACATCATATAAAGAAATTTAACATATTAGTAAAAGATTAACTAATTTAGTCCGTCGATTGCTGCGCTATTTGCATAATTTTGCAGGCGAATCGAACCAAATCTTAACAAGTAACTTTAATTATTTAAAACAAGTAACGTAATTATGAAAAAAATCATTTTAGGATGTTTAGGAGTAACACTTTTGTTGTCTTCCTGTGTTTCACAAAAAAAATATGCCGATCTTGAGGCGAAACAGAAAGAGACTCAGGATTTATTGAATTCGGCTACTGTCAAATTGAATTCTTGCTTGGAAGAAAAGGCCACTGCTAGTTCTCGACTTCAGACATTAGAAGATCAAAACGCATTTTTAAAGGCCAATAACCAAGAGTTGATCAACAATATGGGGAATTTGACCACCTTGACCACAAAAGGTGCCGAAAACCTTGAGAAGTCTTTGGAAAGCCTTCAAGAAAAAGATCTTACTATTCGAAAACTCCAGGATGCCATTACAAGAAGAGACTCTGTGAACCTTTCATTGGTTCAGAGTTTGAAAGGAGTATTGGGAAATTTGGATGATGAGGATATTCAAATAAGCGTTGAAAAAGGAGTTGTTTTCGTATCAATCTCCGATAAATTATTGTTTAGCAGCGGAAGCTATAATGTTACGAGCAAGGCGAAAGAAATCTTGGGTAAAGTTGCTCAAGTCGTGAACAATAAGCCAGACTTCGAATTTATGGTTGAAGGACATACAGACGACGTACCCTACAGAGGCAACGGTGTATTGTTAGACAATTGGGATTTGAGTGTAAAACGTGCTACTTCAGTGGTACGAATATTACAGAATGATTATAAGGTCGATCCAAAGCGTATGACCGCTGCTGGTAGATCTGAATATATCCCTGTATCGTCAACTGATAAAGCTAAAAACAGAAGGACCCGTATCGTTGTACTTCCAAAACTGGATCAGTTTTACAGTATGATCGAAGAAGGAATGAAAGATCCAAAAATCAATAATTAAAATTTATTATACTTTTTTAAAAACCCGCAGCCTAAAAAACTGCGGTTTTTTTATTCAAAATCGGGCCGTTCTATTTAACCGCGTATTATAGTATCTTTGAAATGCCAAACCAATTCATTGTACAGGACACTTTTTATTTAATTAAAACGTTTTCCCTATTATGAAGATATTTTTTGGATTACTGGGCATGTTATTCTTAGTGAATTCATGTGGCATAATGGGTGCCGCACGCAAATCGAACGATGGCGCTAAAACAACAGGTCAAGCTTCCACCAAATCGGCCGAGAAAGCCTTTATCGATATTATCGAAAACGATGCGACTACGCAAACGGGACTCTTCACGGTACATCAAATCGGCAATAAATATTACTTCGAACTGGCCGATAGTATCTTGAACCGGGAAATACTAGTGGTTACACGTTTTGTAAAGACGCCTGCAGGTTCGGGGAACTACGGTGGGGAAGAAATCGGAAAGAAAACAATTGTTTGGGAAAAAGGGCCCCAGAATAATATCTTCCTAAGGATCGGAACACTGGTAAGTGTGGCCAATGAAGAAGACGCAATCTCCCAAGCGGTGAACAATGCGAATATTACACCGATACTAGAAGTCTTCACTATCAAGGAACGCAATGACAAAAAGAAAACCTCAATCATTGACGTTACTGACTTTCTAAACAGCGAAAATTCGCTATTGGCATTAAGTGATTCCCAGAAAGATTCCTACCTACTTTCCTCCTTGGAAAAAGACAAGTCATATATCGAGAAGGTCACCTCGTTCCCCATTAATACTGAGGTATTAACCGTAAAGACCTATAAGGCCAAATCATCGGGTAAAAGCAATAAAGAGTTACCTGCCGCTCTACTTTCGGGAGTAGTGACACTAGAACTGAATAATTCGTTCATCTTATTGCCAAAGGAACCGATGAAAAAGAGGTTTTATGATGCTAGGGTGGGATATTTTGCGAGTTCCTATTTAGAATATGGCGATGACCAGCAAAAAGTTGATCGAAATACTTTTATTCATAGATGGCGTTTAGAACCAAAACCTGAAGACATCGAAAAATGGGAAAACGGAGAACTTGTAGAACCGAAGAAACCCATCGTATTTTATATCGACCCTGCAACACCTAAAAAATGGCGGCCTTATTTAATACAAGGGATCAACGATTGGCAAAAGGCCTTTGAACAAGCGGGTTTTAAAAATGCCATTGTAGGCAAGGAATGGCCCGAGGAAGATTCTTCGATGAGCTTGGAAGATGCCCGATTTTCGGTACTTCGCTATTTTGCATCTCCGAAAAAGAATGCCTATGGTCCGAATATTACCGATCCCCGAAGTGGGGAAATATTGGAAAGCCATATTGGGTGGTACCACAACTTAATGGACCTATTGCATAATTGGTATACGATACAAGTAGGCGCCGTCGATCCCAGGGCTCAAAATATGGAATTCGATCCAGAACTCATGGGAGAGCTCATTCGTTTTGTGTCTTCACATGAAGTAGGACACACCCTCGGATTACGGCATAACATGGGCGCCAGTTTTGCCACCCCTGTGGAGAAACTCAGAGACCGGGATTGGCTTCATAAAAATGGCCATACCAGTTCAATAATGGATTATGCCCGTTTTAATTATGTGGCACAACCTGAGGATTCCATACCGCCGGCGGATCTCATGCCTCGTATCGGGGATTATGACAAATGGGCAATCCAATGGGGCTATTCAAAATTGCCCACGAACCCAGATCTGCTTGACGAGCGCGAGGTCTTAAGTGAATTGGTGGTAGATAGTATTTCATCGAATCCTAGGCTTTGGTTTGGAGGGGAAGGTCGTGATTTTGACCCAAGATCACAATCAGAGGATTTGGGAGACAACGCGATGGTTGCAAGCACCTATGGTATCATGAACCTGCAACGAATAGTACCCCATTTAACAAGTTGGACCAAGGCTCGAAATAGTGACGATTATTCAGGTTTAGACCAAATGTATGAAAGTCTGATACAGCAGTACGAGAACTATTTATTTCATGTTACCAAGAATATTGGCGGTATTTATGTAACCCCTAAAACCAGGGGTGAAAGCGGCGAAGTATATTGCCCGGTACCAAAAAGTACGCAAAAGGATGCTTTGGCCTTTTTGAACAATCATATAATGAAGGAACCGAAATGGCTGGTCAATAATGAAATACTCAATCGTATTTCCTCTCCCCAGTCAAAAGAGTCGATTACCAAGACCATGGAGAGTATTATGTTGAATTTATTAGGCGGGAGTAGGTTGAGTAGAATGACCTTTATAGCCGAAAGGTATGAAGGTGAGGATGTCTATTCACCCCAAGAGTATATTGACGATATCAGTCAACTGGTTTGGGGTGATATGAATGTTTTTTATACCACTACGGCCTATCGCCGCAAATTACAAAAAGCGTATGTGGCAGACATGATAACGTTATACAAACCAAAGGAGGCTGAAGGTCTTGTTGAGGGTATTCTTGCAAAACTTTCAGAAGGGTACACCTCGAATACAGACGTGCGCTCCTTGGCGCTTGACAATTTAACGCGTTTACGACAAAAGATCAAAGCAACCCTACCGGTCATTACCCATCGTATGACGAAGGCCCATTTGCTGTATATTGAAAAAGAAATCGAAGATGTCATCGGAGATGTCAAGGACCCCGGATTCTTTATTGTTCCATCGAATCCAGACCTCTCGATCGAAGATGAGAACTAAGTCCCTAAAAAATATCCGTCGTTCCCTTGCCTTCTCGTAAAATAACAGGCTCCCCACGTGATAGGTCAATAACCGTTGAAGCAACATTATCCCCATAACCACCATCGATGACAACATCGACCAAATTTTCCCATTTTTCAAAGATCAATTCGGGGTCGGTGGTATATTCCAATAACTCATCTTCATCATGTATTGAAGTCGATATAATCGGATTGCCCAGACCTACGACCAAGGCTTTTGCAATTGAATTGTCGGGGACCCGGATACCCACCGTCTTTTTTTTCTTAAATTCTTTGGGAAGATTATTATTTCCAGGCAAAATAAAAGTATAAGGCCCCGGAAGTGACCGCTTTAAAATCTTAAAAGTAGGGCTGTCTATCTGTCGCACGTAGTCAGAAAGGTTGCTCAAGTCTGCGCAGATAAACGACCAATTCGCCTTGTCGAGTTTTATTCCCTTGATCCAGGCGATTTTTTCCAAGGCCTTGGTGTTAGTAATGTCACACCCCAAGCCATATACCGTATCAGTTGGATAAATGGCCAGGCCTCCTTTTCGAAGTATTTCAACCACCCTATTGATTTCACGTGGGTTGGGGTTTTCAGGATATATTTTAATAAACTGGGCCATATCAAGGTGCGTTTCATTTCTAATGCGCAAATTACATACAAATTTTATTATCTATCTTTATGCTATAAAAATCTCTTTGTAACATAGCAAATTTGCAAAAACGGCTTGTTTTTGCCATTGAATTGGGCCGCGATCTTGATGGTTGTACCCTATATACTATCCTATTTTACAAAGTGAAAAATGAAACATACTTCAAAAATTGCCATTATCGGCGGAACAGGTAAGTCAGGAAAATACCTTGTTCGAGAATTAAAAAGACAGGGAATCAATTTCAAAATCCTTGTCAGAAATCCACAGAAAATAGAAATCGCAGGACCCCTAGTTGAAGTGGTCAAAGGGGATATTGCCGATTACGATTGTGTTAGCTACCTGATCAAAGACTGCAATGCCATCATAAGCACATTGGGTATGGGCATTCCAAAGAGTCCACCAACAATTTTTAGTACTGCGGGTGAAAATATCCTGAACGCCATGAATACACATGGGGTTAAAAGGTATATTACAACCGCCGGGTTGAACGTAGATACCCCTTTCGATATTAAAGGCACAAGAACTAAACTGGCAACTGACTGGATGTATACAAATTATCCTGTTTCGACCGCTGATAGGCAAAATGAGTATCGCCTGTTATCAAATTGTGGCCTTGATTGGACCATAGTACGCCTACCATTGATCCAATTGACCGATGAACGAACTGGTATTAAGGAAAGTTTGGTGGATTGTCCAGGGGATAAAATTAGCGCCACTGATTTGGCAAGCTTTCTAATCAGACAATTAAACGATACCACCTACTATGGCCAAGCACCATTTATAGCCAATTCAGAGTAGGTACAGGATGATCCGGAACAGTCTTAGGATGCGGAATTATTTTACTTGATAAACGCGCACGTAATCTACTTGCATGACGGCAGGGAAAATGGTGTCATCAACGCCTTCTGCCCCACCCCAATTTCCGCCTACCGCAATGTTCATTAGAAAATAAAAGGGTTGGCTAAACGGCCAATTGTCCGAACTAGAATTGGGGGGCCTAACAAAGGTCAATTTAATATTGTCAACATCGTCCAAGTAAAATTTCAGATACGTGCTAGTCCATAAAAAACCATAGGTATGAAATTCTTCCTCGATGGTTGCAAGGGGCAATGGGCCCGAGGTAACTTGGGTCCCATTTACATGATTATTGGCGGTACTATGAATTGAAAAATGAGTTGTATTGGGGATATAACTCACATATTCCATTATATCGATCTCACCGCAAGCAGGCCACCCGACCGATGGAATATTCGCACCGAGCATCCACAGAGCAGGCCAAATGCCCTTCCCTTTCAAATCGGGCATTTTTGCCCTAAATTCAAAGCGTCCGTATGTGAACGATCTTTTGCTGTTCAAACGTGCAGATGAATAATTAGCCGTTCCACTTTTTTCCTTTTTCGCGATGACATTCAAGATGCCGTTCCCAACTTCTGCATTACCGCTACTGGTATAATTCTGCAATTCGTTGTTTCCCCACCCGTCTGCCCCGGTCTCATAGAGCCAGTTTTCCGTTGAAACTGAATCGCCATCAAATTCATCGCTCCAGACCAATTCTGCAGTATCCCAATAGTTAGGGTCATCAACATCTTTAACTTCAGCAGGCATCCCATTTTCCTCAGACGGCACAGCCATGTCGGGCGTCTGATCTTTACCACACCCAAGAAAAGCACTCAAGAACAATACGAACGAAACGATTTTTATCACTTTATGATTCATTTAATTATATTAGAAAAACGATTCCCATTGAATATCAAATCTTCTCATGTAGAAGTTGCAACCAGAACCAAAGTTATTAAATAGTTTGGATTAAATTATTGGTAGGACTTCAGAGTTGTCGGTTAGGAAAGTACTTCCAACTTTGCAAATCGTAGCAATAATTTTTTAATATCGCCTTTTTCGAATTCGATTTCAGCCTTTTTATCATTTCCCACGCCTTCGATTTTCAAGACTTTACCTCTTCCGAATCGCGTGTGGTTCACTAAAGATCCCGCTTCCAAGTTCGGATCAATGGCATTCGTGTTGCCGATTGGGCTCGCTAGTTCTGGTTTTAGTTTACGAAGTCTCCTCAATTGGCTTTCGTTGGGTCTTGGCATACTCGGGGGGGTTCCATTGGCAGGTTTGTTCTGTCGTAGTTTACTTTTATCGACATCCCCGAAAATGTCAGAATCTATGAGCGGCTTATAGCGGTATGAATTTTCTACAGGCGTTAAATTTTCAATATAACGTTCATCTATTTCCTCTAAGAACCTACTCGGTTCAGCGTCGATCAATTTGCCCCATCGATATCGATTTTGCGTGTAGGTTAAATAGGCCTGGTCTTCAGCCCGTGTCAGGGCTACGTAAAACAAGCGTCGCTCCTCTTCCAATTCGCTTCGTGTGTTCATGCTCATTGCCGAGGGGAATAGGTCTTCTTCCATGCCTACGATATATACATAGGGGAACTCGAGACCTTTCGCCAAATGAATGGTCATCAGGGCCACCCTATCATCATCTCCCGTATCCTTGTCCAAATCGGTAGCAAGGGCCACATCTTCTAAGAATTCCCCAATATCACCTTTCGTATCGGCAAGTTCTTTTTGACCTTCCACGAAATCCTTGATACCGTTTAGCAATTCTTCGATGTTCTCCATTTTGGCAATGCCTTCAGGTGTACCATCTTTTTTAAATTCCAACAAGATCCCGGTTTTCTTGGCCACATGTTCGGCCAAAGTGAAGGCATCGGCTCCCTGGTTCATTATTTGAAAGCTTTTAATCATGTTTACAAAGTCTTGAAGCTTTGTTTTGGTGCCCGAATTGATCTTTAGGTCAATTTTATCCAAATTCTCTATAACCTCAAAAATGGATCGCCCATAATGGTTTGCGGTCACTACTAATTTATCGATAGTAGTCTGCCCAATCCCCCGCGCCGGAAAATTGATAATCCGTTTTAAAGCCTCCTCATCCTTAGGATTGACCACCAGACGCAAGTACGACAGTACATCCTTTATTTCCTTGCGTTGATAGAAGGAAAGACCACCATAAATGCGATAAGGTATATCCCTTTTGCGTAGGGCATCCTCAATAGCACGAGATTGTGAATTGGTGCGGTATAGAACGGCAAAATGCCCATTTGCAAGTTGGCTTTGCATTCGGTTCTCCCAAATAGATCCAGCTACAAAACGGCCCTCTTCGGCATCGGTTATACTTCGGTGTATTTTTATGGTCGCCCCTTCATCGTTGGCAGTCCAAACGACTTTTTCCAACTGGTTTTTATTCTTGGCGATAATTGAATTAGCGGCATTTACGATGTTCTTGGTTGAACGATAGTTCTGTTCCAGGCGATAAACGGCCACCTGGTCATAATCTTTTTGAAAATTTAAGATATTGGTGATGTTCGCGCCTCGAAACGAATAAATACTCTGAGCATCGTCGCCCACTACACAAATATTTTGATATCGGTCTGACAAGGCCTTGACAATAAGATATTGTGAGTGATTCGTATCTTGATACTCATCAACCAAAATATACCGGAACCTTTCCTGATATTTCATCAAAACCTCTGGAAAGCGCGTTAATAATTCATTGGTACGTAAGAGTAGATCATCAAAATCCATCGCTCCAGCCTTAAAGCAACGATTCACGTATTCTTGATATATTTCTCCGGTTCGCGGACGCTTTGCCATGGCATCGGCTTCCACAAGATCGGGATCGTTAAAATAGGCCTTTACGGTAATCAGGCTATTTTTATAGGATGAGATGCGGTTTTGTATCTGCTTGAACTTGTAAATATCTTTATCAAGTCCCATTTCCTTGATAATCGAAGCGATCAATCGCTGTGAATCCTGAGTGTCGTAAATTGTAAAATTGCTGGGGAAGCCCAATTTATCACCATCGAATCTCAATAATTTGGCAAATACCGAATGAAAAGTTCCCATCCAGAGGTTTTTGGCTTCGCTGCCGCCAACGATCGATGCAATGCGTTTTTTCATCTCCCTTGCCGCCTTATTCGTAAATGTAAGGGCAAGAATATTAAAAGCGTCGACACCTTGTGCCATTAAATGCGCGATTCGATAGGTCAAAACCCTTGTTTTGCCCGATCCCGCACCGGCTATGACCATTAGGGGCCCCTCTTTATGTAGGACGGGCGCTTTTTGGGCATCGTTTAATTCATCTAAAAAGTTGGCCAAGTGTATCGTATTTGGAAGCGTGAATTTAGCCATAATTACCCTGATCCGAAAATCTCTGGTAGACATTTATGAATATCGAATGGGGATTTAATCTGAATTTGAATATATTTAGGCCGACAATTAAAATGGATGCTAAAAATTTCACACCTACTACCCCTATTATCTTTTATTATTTGTGCTACCCCCTTGGTGGGTCAAACCAAATCAACAGGGCCGATCATTCAAGAATACGGGGAAGTCTTCGCAGTCGATAATCCTGACTTTAAAGTTGATACCTCCATAACATACAAGGCTGTTTTCGATATCATGAACTCGCCAGATTCTCATGAAGAAATCAATAGAAGTATTGAAACAGTGGCCCGCTTCTTAAATATGCACGCACAAAACGGGGTGCCGGCCGAACAATTGATAGCTGTCGTGGTCATTCACAATGCCGCCTCAAAAGATGTGCTCTCGAATGAAGCCTATAAAAAACGGTATGGTACTGAAAATCCCAATGCGGGATTAATACAAGCCCTTCTGAAAGCAGATGTGCCGATTATCTTCTGTGGTCAATCTGCCGCGGCCCGTGGGATTCCCAAAGAAGATATGATCGATGGCATACAACTAGCACTCTCCGCGATGAATGCGCTGATACAACTTCAAGATAAGGAATATCGATTAATAAAACTTTAATAAAGCAGCTTATGAAAAACTATGTAGTCAGTTCCCTATTATTATTGGGCTTTTGTGGGATTGCCCAAACATCAGATCTTGCTAAGGATTATAATGCCGTTGGTCCAAAAGTAATCGATTGGCGAAGGGAAATACATCAAAACCCTGAACTGGGCAATCGGGAGTTCAAAACGGCCGAGAAAATCGCCAATCATCTAAAGTCTTTGGGCATCGAAGTTCAAACCGGGGTAGCCTATACAGGGGTCGTTGGGATTTTAAAAGGAAAAAAGCCTGGGAAGGTCATTGCCTTACGAGCTGATATTGACGGCTTGCCCGTCACAGAACGAAATGATCTACCCTTTAAATCGACCGTTACGGCAGAATACAATGGAGAAACCGTTGGGGTGATGCATGCGTGTGGCCACGATACCCATACCGCCATCTTAATGGGCGTTGCCGAGGTGCTTGCGAAAAACAAGGATAAAATAAAAGGAACCGTAAAATTCATATTCCAACCGGCCGAAGAAGGTCCTCCACCAGGTGAAGAAGGTGGTGCCGCTTTGATGATCAAGGAGGGGGTGTTAGAGAATCCTCATGTTGATGCTATTTTTGGGTTACACATCAACTCCCAGACGCCTGTCGGGGTAATTCGTTATAAATCAGGTGGGGCCATGGCGGCCGCCCAAAGTTTTACGATCCATGTAAAAGGGAAACAGAGCCATGGCTCGCAACCTTGGTCGGGCATCGACCCGATCTTGATCAGTGCAAAGATTATTGACGGTCTACAAACCATCATAAGTAGGGAAGTAAATCTCACCAATGAGGCTGCGGTCATAACCGTGGGCAAAATCACTTCAGGGGTACGCTTCAATATTATTCCTGAAAGTGCTGAAATGTTAGGCACCATACGCACTTTGGACTATGATATGAAAGCCCAAATAAATAAGAGGATGGAAGAGATGGTCCCGACTATTGCCAAAGCATACGGCGGGGAGGCGACTATCGAAATAGTCGACGCCACGGCCATTACCTACAATGACCCCGCCTTGGTAGTACAAATGCTGCCGACTATGGAACGTGTTGCCGGAAAGGAAAACGTGCAAACACAAAAGGCCATTACGGGTGCAGAGGATTTTTCTTATTTTGAGGAAAAAGTACCTGGTTTCTTTTTCTTTTTAGGAGGAATGACGCCTGGCAATACCGAATCATTTCCACATCATACCCCTGATTTTATGATCGATGATAGCGGATTATTATTGGGCGTAAAAACATTGACCGAAATGAGTTTGGATTATTTGAACAAATAAACCCAATGTCGGGCATGGAAGATAGACGATGGTCGAATCATAGGATCATACGATCAAAATACCTCTAGTGCTATTTACGGGTCTGATTTAGCAAACATCTTCTATACTAAAAGAAGCCACAGGGTGCATTTTTTATCAAGAAATAGCTAGTTCTACTCTTGTAATACGAAATTTTTGAAATAATTTTGGAGCCAATTAGCGAATACTAAATACTATATATGAAACCTTATTTACGCATATTTATTCTCCTTCTGATCATCTCAAATTATGGGTTTGGACAGAAGAAAAGTGAGTTAATGGCTGAAATCGATCATCTGCGAACCGAACTTGAAGCGACAAAGACCCTTGTGACTACCTCTCAAAAGAATGAAAAGGTAAGCACCGCCAGGGCAGAATCATTTGAAACCCAGGTTCAGGAGTTGCAGGCCGCAAATGCAACCCTATTAAAAAACCTAAACAGTTTTGCCGAGGTTTCGAACAAGAATTCGGAGAATGTAAATCGAGCAATGGCCAGTCTGGGAGCAAAGGAAAAACAATTGAAGGACATCAATGATGCAATTAGTAAAAATGACTCCACTGCGATTATCGTTTTGACCAATGCCAAACAGACACTTGGGGAGAACGCTCGAATTTCGGTCCAGAATGGCGAAGTAGTCATTTCGGAGAGTTTGGAAACGATGTTTGGCAGTGACACAGCCTCAGAGGTAACAAGCGCTGCTGAAGCATTTTTAGAAAAAATTGCCACTATTTTGAATGCGAATCCCAATGCTGCAATTACGATTGAAGGTCTAAGTATGACCGGGGCCCTCGATTTGGCGGCTGATCAGGCTTCTTCGGTGGCCTTTGTACTCCAAAAAAAGTTTGCCGTAAATCCCGAGCGAATGACAATCCTAGGAAAAGATGGGAATTTCAAGGAAGGTGTTCAAATTAAGATACATCCAAAATACAATCAATTTTACATGATGGTCAAGGAGAATGTCAATAAATAGCCTTATCGACAAGGTTTCCAAATGAATTGGTTATAATTTTTGTAAGAAACGAACGTTCTTACTCCATAATCAAACCAAAAATCCATTATAATGACCGGAGAAGGAATTTTTCAACTATTTGCTTATTTATTGCCTGGGGTGGTCACGGGCGTTATTGCTTTCTATTTTTTTAGGTTACACACCAAAAACGAAGAAGGCCGAAGACGTTATCTATTGCACAAAGATTCCCAAAAAAACGCGTTGCCTATTCGCCTTCAGGCCTATGAGCGTATGGCCTTGTTTTTAGAAAGGATCGCAATCCCCAGTCTCGTGCTGCGAGTAGCTCCAAAATCTTCCGATAAAGCAGAATACGAAGACCTTTTGATCCGAAGTATCGAAAAGGAATTCGAGCATAATCTTTCACAACAGATATATTTGTCAGATGATTGTTGGAATATTATAAAGGCAGCAAAAAGTGCCACGATACAAATGATCCGTAAAGCAGCCATGAGCCAAACCGATTCGGCCGATAAACTTCGTGAAGATGTTTTGACCGAGACCATGGACAAGGCCTCCCCTTCAGCCACTGCGCTCTCTTTTGTAAAAAAGGAAATCGGCGAGCTCTGGTAACGCTTGCACTTTGTATTTCGTTCTTTGAACTGATTGTTCGACTATTTTCAGACCCCTATTTAACCCCCGGTTCAATCTGGTTCAATTCGACATTTTTATATTTGGCGAAGTTATAACCACTCTCCCACCACGCGGTCATCTTTTGTTTGTCGAAAATCAATGAATTTGTGGTCAGTACCGTGGGTGTAAAATAGAAATTGATAATGGCACCTTGATGGGCAGCTACGAATTTGCCAATCCTAATATTTTGTGACTCGATTCTGTCTAACATAAAGGCAAACATACTCGTGAGCAATGAAAAGGCATTTTTTGAAGGCAGCCTATTGAATAAGGTGGTTTCGGTTTGAAGAATAATGGCATCGACCTCAGTTGCGCCTCTTTTGATCGCTTCCTCGATCGGCACCATGGTTCCCAACCCCCCATCAGCATAATCACATCCATTTTTTTGCACTAAAGACATAAATGGAGTATAGTTACAAGAAATCCATATCCATTCACAAAAATCTTCGTAGGTGTAATCATTGATCGATTTGTATTCGACTTGGTTTAATGAAAGATTCGATGCTGTTACCACCAAATCGGTGGGACCATCTTGCAAAATTCTAAATTCTTCGGGGGTCAGCGTATTTTTAATAAGCTTCAACAGGTTATGGCTTTCACCAAAGGTCTTGCTCCCATTGTAAAAATTCTTAAAAACGTTCCAGTGATTGATGGCAATACTTTCAACGCCGTGTTTTTTTTGTATAATAAAAGGGCAATTGCTGAAAATGCTGTCTTGGTTTACCGATGTGTAGACTTCCTTGATCTTTTCGATCTTTTTTAATGCCAAATGCGAAATTAATAAACTGCCGGTCGAGGTGCCTAAAAAAAGTCCGTAGTTATACCTCATTTCCTCCATAAGGTATTGGGCCACGCCTCCTGCAAAGGCGCCTTTGCTCCCACCCCCTGAAATGACCATCGCTCTCATTGTTCGCTTAATTTGGTTTGAATATAACGCTTTTCTTCGGGGTTTAGTTTTGGCATCAATGTAACGAATCGATCTTGGTATACTTTATCCTTCCATAAACTATCGAACAAATCCCGCGCAAATTGTCTGAACTGCCAAGAATAATGGGTGGTAGCTTGTATTAAGTCATGCAAATTCTGGTCGGTATACCCGAATGCCTGTTTTAAATATTGGAAGGAACCTTGTCGCACCTCCAAAGAATATTTCGGACTTGTATACCCACTTAGTTCGTCAAAATAGCGCTTCGTTTCCTTGGATTCATAGTCATTGGTAAGTATGGCCAATGTCAACCATAATAATCGTACATTCTTGTTGGGCAATCCAATAATTCCCTTGGTTTTATTTAAAAAGTCGGCCCTATCCTGTGGATAATTGATCCATAATTGATATAAGGCGTTTTCAACAGTCACATAACTTTTATCTCGCAACAAGGTTTCAAAATCATGCTTTAAAATTACCGCATGATTGCCTTCCATTAAGGAAAGCGCTTGTCGTATTTCCAGATTTTGACTCTTAAATGCCGCTCCTAAAAAATCAGTTGACATTGATTTATAATACTTGATGATAATTCTCTTCTTCAGTTCGTCCGACGCCGTTTTATTCCAAAAATTGGTTATAATTTTTTCATTTTCCTCCAAACTGGTCGTCAATTGCCATTGTAGATCGATCATCTCGGCCACTGCAATTGATTTGTTCTTTAATAGTGCCATGGCTTTTTCAAAAGGGAATGCTGTTTCCTCTAGCCAGATGGTTTTAAAAGCGGATAAGTCTTTGCCGCTCGCTTCTTCCATTAGGTTCATAAAATCAGCTATCGTTGCATTTTTGTACTTGAATCTTTCCAAGTACATTCTAATCCCCTTGTTAAATGCCACTTCGCCCACCTCCTCCTGCAGCATCAACAGCGCCCAGGCGCCCTTTTCATAAAAGGTGAGACTACTGGCCTTTGGATTCGTCAAAGCTTCCCCCTTTCCCTCCTTTGATACGTCATTCAATTGTTTGGCGGTGTCATAAAGTTTCCAATAAAAGGATTCATCCCCAAAGACCTTCTTCTCGGCCAAATAGGCATAATAGGTCGCAAAACCCTCTTGGAGCCAATGATGATTCCCATTTAATTCGGTGACCATATCACCAAACCATTGATGTGCGAGTTCATGGGCATTGACATTGACATAATTCTTATCAACAAATGCCGTTGAATCTATGACATAGCCATCAGAAAAGAGGGTTGTACCTGTATTTTCCATCCCCGCATATAGGAAGTCCCTGACGGGCACTTGTTTATAAATTTGCCATGGGTAGGGTACACCGATTTCTTTTTCCAAAAAATCAAAAATCGTTTTGGTATAGCGATAGGTGGGTTCGAGAAAAAGGCTGTCATTGGGGTAATAATAATTTTCAATGGGGATTCCGCTTGCCGAAAGTATTCTTTCTTTTTTGTAATGACCAATTGCGAAAGCCAGAAGATAACTGCTCATTGGTTTTTCCATATCAAACTTCCAAACAAAATTGCCTTCGTTATCGATCTTTTTTGAAAGCAATTTTCCATTGGCGATTACTTCATATCCTGGTTTAAAGGAAATCTTAATATCGAATTCTACTTTTTGGGTCATATCATCGAAACTGGGTACCCAATGGCTCGTATATTTTCCTTGGCCCTGGGTCCAGATCTGGTTGTTTTTTTTATCATCATCCAGCCAACCAACAAAATAAACGGTCTGTTTTGGGAAACATGAATAGCTAAGTGCAAGTTGATAGGTTTTGCCTTCCTTGAATTTCTTCTTTATGGTTATGGTTTTACCATTATTGATGAAATCAACTTTTCGATTGTTCAAACTAACGTCTGAGAACTCAATATTATTGGCATCGAGGAAAATTGAATCTACAGTGGCCAAGGCATCGAATGTATAGATTACCGAACCTTTAAGTTGGTGTTTGTCAGGAATGGGGGTCACCATAATGTCGGCATGTCGAAAGCGCACCTTGTCCTGGTATTGGGCAGTTGCCCAAGAACTAATCAAAATGAAAAGAACAAATAACTTATGGTACATAGGCGCTTGGATGCATTGACGGTACCAAATTTAATATTTTAGATTGCACTTGATAACGGTAAGGCCTAAATTAGTCGTATGAATGCCACTTTTCTTCAAACACCGATTACCTATCTTAAAGGTGTAGGGCCCAATAGGGCCGATACCTTGCACTCTGAATTGGGCATTGCAACATATCAGGATTTAATCAATCTGTTTCCCAATCGCTATATCGACAAGACCCAATACTATAAAATTGGCAAATTGGAGCGCAACAATGCCGAGGTACAACTTATTGGTAAAATTATCCATATCAAAACCATCGAACAACAAAAAGGAAAGCGGCTGGTGGCTACTTTTGTCGATGAAACCGGGGAAATGCAATTGGTCTGGTTTCGAGGTCAAAAGTGGATTAGGGAAAACCTAAAATTAAACACACCCTATGTCATTTTTGGTCGGTGTAACTGGTTCAATGGAGCATTCTCGATGCCCCATCCTGAAATGGAAATCCTTTCAGAACATGAGCAAGGCATGAAAATCGCAATGCAGCCCATTTATCCTTCAACTGAAAAATTATCAAACAAGGGGATAACGAACCGGGTAATCAATAAATTGATGCAACAACTCTTTATGGAGACCAAGGGAGAATTTTTAGAAACCCTTTCTTCAAACCTTTTGCAAGAGTTAAAATTGATTACAAGAAGTGAGGCCATCTTCAACATTCATTTTCCAAAAAATCAAAAACTCCTTGCCAAGGCTCAATTTCGGCTTAAATTCGAGGAATTATTTTATATCCAACTGCAGCTTATTTCCAAAATGATGCTGCGTAAGCAGAAAAACAAGGGGTATACTTTCGATAAGGTCGGCCAATTGTTCAACGATTTTTATAAAGAGCATCTTCCTTTTACGCTTACCGACGCCCAGAAAAGGGTCATCAGGGAAATACGCACTGATTTGGGAAGCAATGCTCAAATGAATCGCCTATTGCAAGGAGACGTAGGCTCCGGAAAGACGATTGTAGCAGTCATGAGCATGCTTTTGGCCATTGATAACGGATTCCAAGCCTGTTTTATGGCCCCCACTGAAATCCTGGCCAACCAACATTTCTTGGGGGTTACCGATTTGCTCAAAGGAATGGATGTCACCTGTGGTTTACTTACAGGGTCGGTAAAAAAATCGGCCCGAAAAATCATCCACGAACAATTGGAAAGTGGTGAACTGAATGTCTTGATAGGTACGCATGCACTATTGGAAGACAAGGTACTCTACAAAAACCTAGGCTTGGCGATTGTTGATGAACAGCATAAATTCGGGGTGGCCCAACGTTCGAAACTTTGGCACAAAAATGCGATTCCGCCCCATATTCTGATCATGACCGCAACCCCGATTCCGCGTACGTTGGCCATGAGTCTCTATGGTGATCTAGACATCTCGGTGATCGATGAACTTCCTCCGGGCAGAAAACCGATTAAAACGGTCCATCGCTTCGATAGCAACCGATTGAAGGTCTTTCGTTTTATACGGGAAGAAATCAAGAAAGGGCGTCAAGTTTATGTGGTATATCCCCTCATCCAGGAATCTGAAGCACTTGATTACAAAGATTTGATGGATGGTTATGAAAGTATCGTACGGGACTTTCCGCTACCTGAATTTCAAATATCGATCGTACACGGTAAAATGAGACCAGAGGACAAGGAGTACGAAATGGGGCGTTTTGTAAAGGGCGAGACCAACATTATGGTAGCGACCACCGTCATTGAAGTAGGGGTCAATGTACCCAATGCGTCGGTAATGATTATTGAGAGTTCGGAACGATTTGGTCTTTCTCAACTTCACCAATTACGAGGACGTGTTGGCCGTGGGGCCGATCAAAGTTATTGCATTCTTATGTCAGGGCCTAAGCTATCATCGGAGGCCAAGACCCGACTACAGACTATGGTCAGAACGAACGACGGATTTGAGATTGCCGAGGTAGATCTTCGCCTTCGGGGTCCCGGCGATCTAATGGGGACCCAACAGAGCGGTATTTTGAACTTAAAAATAGCCGATATCGTCAAAGACAACGACATTTTAAAAACGGCACGGCATTACGCGATTCAACTTTTAAAAAACGACCCTACCTTGGAAAAGATCGAAAACTTAGTGATTCGACATACCTATGCCCAATTGATAAAACATAAAAATATTTGGAATTACATTAGTTGAACATCGTAATTTCTCTGCACAATAATTTACAAAAACTATAGCTTTCATTAGCTTTGTACCCTTAGAAACTTGAGATTATGAGTTCAAAAAAGACATTATTCGATAAAGTATGGGATTCCCATGTGGTACAACAGATAAAAAATGGGCCCGATGTGCTCTTCATCGACCGTCATTTGGTACATGAAGTCACAAGTCCGGTGGCTTTTTTAGGCATTAAAAACAGAGGTATCAAGGTAATTCACCCCGAAAAGACATTTGCCACCGCGGACCATAATACCCCGACGATAAATCAGCATTTACCGGTTGCTGATCCCTTATCGGCCAATCAATTGCACATGTTGGAGGAAAACTCCAGGGAATTTGGGATTTCTTATTGGGGTCTTGGCCATGAAAAAAACGGGATTGTTCATGTTGTCGGCCCAGAGTATGGCATTACGCAACCCGGTGCCACTATTGTCTGCGGAGACTCCCATACATCGACCCATGGTGCTTTTGGCGCTATCGCCTTCGGTATCGGAACCTCGGAAGTAGAGATGGTTTTAGCCACCCAGTGCATTATGCAGACCAAACCCAAAAGTATGCGCATCAATGTCGAAGGAAGCTTATCACGAGGCGTTACGCCTAAGGATGTCGCACTCTATATCATTTCCCAATTATCGACTTCGGGGGCAACAGGATATTTTGTGGAGTATGCGGGCGAAGTTTTTCGAAATATGAGTATGGAAGGCCGTATGACCGTATGTAATTTGAGTATTGAAATGGGTGCAAGAGGCGGTTTGATCGCTCCCGATGAAAAAACCTTCGATTATATTAAGGATAGGGAATTCACCCCCAAAGGGGCAGCATGGGACAAAGCCATGGTTTATTGGCAGACCCTACATACCGATGAGGGTGCACAATTCGATAAGGAAGTATCTTTTGATGCCGCGAACATAGAACCCATGATTACCTATGGTACCAATCCTGGTATGGGTATCGGAATTTCAAGCGGAATTCCCATGGCAGAAGCCGTCGAAGGCGGTATAGCTACGTACCGGAAATCATTGAAGTACATGGATTTCCAGGAAGGAGATAGCATGATGGGCAAAAAAATCGATTTTGTATTCCTTGGAAGCTGTACGAACGGTCGAATTGAAGATTTTAGAGCCTTCGCCTCAATCGTAAAGGGAAGAAAAAAAGCTGAGAATGTTACCGCTTGGCTAGTTCCCGGTTCCCACAAGGTCGAAAGTGCGATAAAGGAAGAAGGAATTTTGGATATCTTACATGAGGCAGGCTTTGAATTACGGGAGCCCGGATGTTCTGCTTGTTTGGCCATGAACGAGGATAAAATTCCCACAGGAAAGTATGCTGTAAGTACCAGCAACAGAAACTTTGAGGGGAGACAGGGTCCTGGTGCCCGTACTTTATTGGCGAGTCCGTTAGTAGCCGCTGCCGCCGCGATTACAGGCAAGGTAACCGATCCACGGGAACTGATGGAATTGGAAGGTGTATAGCACTGGGTACTGTCTATTTAATGTACCCAAAATCTGAAAAATCGGCTCAATAGAAATAATTTATTAATTAGCGCTTTGCGATCAAGGACAAGCGCATAGTACACAAAATATGGCATACGATAAATTTAGAGTATTAAAAACTACCGCGGTTCCGTTACCAATCGAAAACGTTGATACGGATCAGATTATCCCGGCCCGTTTTTTAAAGGCTACCGAGCGTGAAGGATTTGGGGACAATCTCTTTAGGGACTGGCGTTACAATCCGGACAATACCCCAAAACAGGAGTTCGTATTGAACAACCCGACCTACAAGGGAAAGATTTTAGTGGGCGGTAAAAATTTCGGCTCGGGATCATCCCGTGAGCATGCGGCTTGGGCAATCTACGATTACGGATTTCGCGCCGTGGTCTCTAGCTTTTTTGCAGATATCTTTCGTAACAACTGTTTAAACATCGGGGTACTCCCAGTTCAAACAAGTCCGGATTTCCTTGAGGAAATTTTCAGGGCCATTGAGAAGGATGCCGATACCCTATTGGAAGTCGATCTGGTACAACAAACCATTACGTTACTTGCTACCGGGTCTTCAGAAAGATTCGACATTAATGATTATAAAAAGGAAAACATGCTGAATGGCTTTGATGATATTGATTATTTGTTAAATATCAAAGAGGAGATTAAAGAGTTCGCGAAAAATACACCGTTATAAAATACGAACCTTAGCCAGTCTGGTTCAAAAATGTACGGTTGCTCATGTGTCTTACATGCACGATGGGTTAGCACAATGACATTTCTAGAAATCGACAGCGTAGGTTTACGACCATGAACACATTATAAGAAAATGAGTAAAAGAAAGATTGAAATAATGGATACGACCCTGCGGGACGGGGAGCAGACTTCCGGAGTATCCTTTTCAATTTCAGAAAAATTAACCTTGGCAAGACTCCTGCTTGAGGAACTCAATGTAGACCGAATTGAGGTTGCCTCGGCGCGGGTCTCTGAAGGGGAATTAGAGGCCGTAAAGCAAATAACTGCCTGGGCGGCTTCCAAAGGCTTCCTAGACCGTGTGGAAGTACTGACCTTTGTCGATGGGGGTATTTCGCTTGACTGGATGTTAAAAGCGGGCGCCAAAGTTCAGAATCTTCTGACCAAGGGATCCATGAACCACCTTACCCACCAATTGAAGAAAACTCCCGAACAGCATTTCGCCGATATTTCCAAGGCGATCGCGTTGGCGGAAAAGAAAAACATTCGTACCAATGTGTATTTAGAGGATTGGAGCAATGGTATGCGCAATTCTAAGGAATACGTGTTTGATTTTTTGGGATTTCTTTCAACACAGCCTATTAAAAGGGTTTTGCTACCGGATACCTTAGGAATATTGACCTACTTCGAAACCTATACTTTCATTTCGGAAATCATTAAAAAATATCCTAATATGCATTTCGATTTCCACGGGCATAATGATTATGACTTGGGGGTCGCCAATGTAATGGAAGCCGTCAAAGCCGGATGTCATGGGCTACACCTTACCGTCAATGGCATGGGCGAACGGGCCGGAAACGCACCTATGGCAAGTGCCGTAGCCGTCATAAATGATTTTTTGCCAGAGGTAGAAATCGACATCAATGAATCATCATTGTACAAGGTTAGCAAATTGGTTTCAGCCTTCACAGGTTTTGGAATTCCCGCGAACAAACCAATAGTAGGAGAAAACGTTTTTACGCAAACAGCTGGCATACATGCTGATGGAGATAGTAAAAAGAATCTTTACTTTAATGACCTTTTACCGGAAAGATTTGGCAGGAAACGCAAATATGCTTTGGGAAAGACCTCGGGAAAAGCCAACATTCAAAAAAATCTTCAAGAATTAGGTTTGACCTTAAACGATGAGGAGTTGAAAAAAGTAACCCAGCGCATTATTGAGCTTGGGGACAAAAAGGAGCGCGTAACCAAGGAAGATCTACCTTATATAATATCGGATGTCTTAGATAGTGATTATCAACAAAAAGTATTTGTAAAATCGTATGTATTGACCCATTCGAAAGGTCTCAAGCCATCGACCACCATTGCCGTTGAAATCGAGGGAAAATTATATGAGGAACATGCACAAGGCGACGGCCAATATGATGCATTTATGAATGCGTTGCGAAAGGTCTATAAAACCAAGAAGAAGACCCTACCCAAATTGGTAGATTATGCCGTACGTATACCACCTGGAAGTAATTCAGACGCGCTTTGTGAGACCATAATTACTTGGGAGGATGCAGGAAAGGAATTCATATCGAGAGGCCTTGACTCCGACCAAACGGTATCAGCGATCAAAGCCACCGAAAAAATGTTGAATATAATTTAGAAGGACGTTAATGGCAACCTTTTGGAAAAAGACCAGGGGTTCTATTGTAGATCCACAATAAAAAAACCAGCAATAAGGCGCAAAATGAATGACGATGCGCCAAATTCGAGAAACTATGAAATTAACGATAGCCCTATTGGCCGGTGACGGCATTGGCCCCGAAGTTATAGATCAAGCGGTTAAAGTATGCAATGCCGTTGCCGAAAAATTCAACCATGAAATAAAATGGACCCCTGCCCTAACCGGGGCTGCTGCCATTGATGCCGTAGGGGAGCCATATCCCGATACGACCCATGCTATTTGTGCGGCCGCCGATGCCGTTCTTTTTGGGGCTATAGGACATCCACGCTATGACAATGACCCGACGGCCAAGGTACGGCCAGAACAAGGATTGTTGAAAATGCGGCAAAAATTAGGGCTATTCGCCAACGTACGGCCCACCTTTACGTTTCCTTCCCTCATCGACAAATCGCCCTTAAAAAGGGATCGCATCGAGGGAACCGACTTAATTATCCTTCGAGAATTGACTGGGGGCGTCTATTTTGGGGAGCGCGGAAGAAAGGATAATGGCAATACGGCCTTTGACACAATGACCTATACCCGTGCCGAAATACAACGCTTGGCAAAAAAGGGCTTCGAAATGGCCATGAAACGGTCTAAAAGACTTTGTTGTGTCGATAAGGCCAATGTGCTCGAATCATCACGTTTATGGCGAGAAACCGTACAAGCAATGGAAAAGGACTATCCTGAAGTAACCGTTTCCTATGAATTCGTAGATGCCACAGCGATGCGCTTGGTACAATGGCCAAAAGGCTATGATGTTATTATCACCGAAAACCTTTTTGGGGATATCCTTACCGATGAAGCTTCCGTTATATCAGGCTCCATGGGGCTGATGCCCTCCTCCTCGGTCGGCAGTAAGGTTTCTTTATACGAACCGATCCATGGTTCCTATCCTCAAGCTGCTGGGAAGGATATTGCCAACCCATTGGCAACGGTCTTGTCGGCCGCTATGTTATTTGAAGATTTCAAACTCACCGAAGAGGCCGAAGCGATTCGCAACGTCGTCAATAGGTCCTTGTCAGAGGGATTCGTCACCGAGGACGTGGCCGATGGAGCCAAAGCCTATAAGACAAGCGAGGTTGGCGATTGGTTGGCGAACAATATCTAAACATCCCAAAGTACCTCCAATGTACGGGTCGTATGGAAAAAATCTGATTTGAGCCACTTACGGCACGATTAACGGTATTTCGCGTTTTCTGCTCGGGTTATTAGAGAATATAATCGGTGCTCACAAAGTTCGAAAGTTTGGTCTCCAACAATTTTTCGATCGTCTCATTATTGAGTTCATTGTCCTTGAAGGCTACAAAAGTGCGAATCGAAAAAGATCGCAATGCATCGTGTACGCTCAAAGTAGATTGTGCTGAATCTTTTCTTCCTGTAAAAGGGTATACATCGGGCCCACGCTGACAGGAACTATTCAGGTTCACACGGCAGACCAAATTCACCAAGGTATCGATAAGTGGTGCCAACGCGTAAATATCCTTTCCAAATAGGCTCACCTGTTGGCCGTAATTGCTTTCGGCCATATCATTTAATGGCTCTTCGATGTCTTTAAAAGGAACAATCGGGATGATTGGTCCGAATTGCTCTTCCTGGTATACCCTCATATCCTTGGTAACCGGAAAAAGAACCGCAGGCCAGATATAATTATCATAAAGCTTTCCTCCTTTTTTGTTTAGGATCTTCGCTCCCTTGGCCAGGGCATCATCGATCAATTCTTGAATATATGCGGGTTTCCCAGGTTCTGGCAATGGTGTTAATTTAACACCCTCCTCCCAAGGGTTGCCAAAGGGGAGGGCATCTACTTTTTCGGCAAAATTCTTATTGAATATCGCCTGTATTTCCTCATGAACATACACTACTTTTAGTGCGGTACATCGTTGCCCGTTAAACGAAAGGGTGCCCGCAAGACATTCGCTGATGGTAAGATCCAAATCCGCATCCGGCAAAATAATCGCCGGGTTTTTGGCCTCCAATCCCAAGACCAAACGCAATCGGTTACTTTTTGGATGTTGATCTTGTAAGGCATTGGCAGATTTGCTATTACCGATCAACGCCAAAACATCTACATTTCCGGTCTTCATAATCGGGGCCGCTACCGCCCTACCCCTACCGAAGATAATATTTACGACCCCTTTCGGAAAGCTCGACCGAAAGGCCTCTAAAAGCGGGGTAATCAACAAAACCCCATGTTTGGCAGGTTTGAAAATCGTGGTATTCCCCATAATAATGGCGGGAATCAGCAGAGCAAAAGTTTCGTTCAAGGGATAATTATAGGGCCCAAGGCACAGAACAACTCCCAATGGGCCTCGTTTAATATGGGCATACACCCCATCGTGTTTTTGAAATTTGGCGGAATTCCTATCGAGTTGCTTATAATCCTCGATCGTATCGTTAATATAGTCGACGGTTCGATCAAATTCCTTTTGTGAATCAGGGAGTGATTTTCCGATTTCCCACATTAACAGCTTCACAATCTCGTCTCGTTTTGTGGCCATTTTCTTGACAAAGACTTCCATGCAACGAATTCGGTCCCTAACATGCATGGTCGGCCACACTCCTTGGCCGCGATTGTATGAGCTCATGGCCGCGTTTAGGGCATTTAATGCTTCCGGTTCCCCCATATCGGGTATACTGCCCAATAAAGTCTTGCTATAGGTCTTCGTAGATGAAATTGTCGAATAAACCTCTGTAACGGCCCCTGGCCAATCCTTTAATTCCCCATCGATGAGGTATTTTTTTTGATGGATCAGTTCTTTGATCTGGAAGGCTGCTGGAATGGCTTTTTTAGTCATAATTTGGTATTTACTATTTGATACATTGGAGATTCTTGGAAGCTCGATTCAATGGAATGGCCCAACCCTCCCCTAACTGAATAGTGACCAGTGATCGATTAGTTCGCTGCACGAATGCCGCACAGTATTTGATTTCGCTTGCTAAACTATGGGCTTCATCGCGGTCATGGAAGCCCTTAATCGAGCTCCCACAATCTCCACGGGATGCTCCCTTAAAACCTTATTTACCGCTATCAATTTGGCGTTGTCAACATGATTGCCCTTACCTGCACCATACTGTTTTCCGATTACATCGGTATCTATTTTTTTCATGAATTCAGCTAACAGAGGCTTACAGGCATGATCGAACAAATAACAGCCATACTCGGCAGTATCCGAAATTACACGGTTCATTTCGAACAATTTTTTTCGTGCAATGGTATTCGCGATCAATGGAGTTTCGTGCAATGATTCGTAGTACGCCGATTCTCCGATAATTCCTGATTCAGTCATACTTTCATAGGCCAATTCTACACCCGCACGCACCATGGCGACCATCAAAACCCCATGGTCATAATATTCTTGTTCTGAAATTTTCATATTTCCAGCAGGAGTCTTTTCGAAGGCAGTTTCCCCAGTTTCGGCCCGCCATTTTAATAGGTTTTTATCATTGTTGGCCCAATCTTCCATCATCGTCTTTGAGAAATGGCCACTCATAATGTCATCCATGTGTTTATGGAATAGGGGACGCATAATGTTTTTTAATTCTTCGGAAAGTTCGAAGGCCTTAATTTTTGCAGGATTCGACAAGCGATCCATCATATTGGTGATTCCGCCATATTTTAAGCCTTCGGTGACCGTTTCCCATCCATATTGGATCAATTTGGAGGCGTAAGCGGGTTCTATTCCCTTCTCGATCATCTTATTAAAACAAACGATAGATCCCGTTTGCAATAGCCCGCAAAGAATCGTCTGCTCGCCCATTAAATCTGATTTCACTTCGGCTACGAAAGACGATTCCAAAACGCCGGCCCGATGGCCACCTGTAGCCACCGCATAGGCCTTGGCCTGCTCCAAGCCTTTTCCTTGGGGGTCATTGTTCGGATGCACTGCTATCAGGGTAGGCACCCCAAACCCTCTTTTATATTCCTCACGCACCTCTGAACCGGGACATTTCGGTGCCACCATGATTACCGTTAGGTCTGGACGGATCTGCATACCTTCCTCAACGATATTAAAACCATGCGAATATGACAAAGTGGCCCCTTTTTTCATCATCGGCATTATCGTCGTGACCACATTTGTGTGCTGTTTGTCTGGTGTCAAATTTATAACCAGGTCTGCTGTGGAAATTAAATCCTTATAGGGCGCGACCTTGAATCCGTTTTCAACAGCATTCATATAGGAAGTTCTTTTTTCCTGAATGGCAGCTTCGCGCAAGGTATAAGAGATGTCCAGGCCTGAATCCCTCATGTTTAATCCTTGGTTTAAACCTTGGGCGCCACAGCCCACAATTACGATCTTTTTCCCGCTTAACGCTGATACGCCATCCGAAAATTCTTCGGATTGCATAAAGCGACATTTGCCAAGTTGTGTTAATTGGTCTCGTAAGGATAGGGTATTAAAATAATTTGCCATTTTGTATGCTCTATTTTGAATTGTTTACTGGTTTAGCTTTTTTGAAATTCATTTAATAAGGAGGATATCTGCATTTCCGATTTCGTAACCGAAATTCGGCCTGACCGCACAAACTGCATAATCCCAAAAGGTTTTAACTGGTCATACATTTCGTCTATTTCGTTTCGCCTGCCAGTTTTGGCCAATACAAAAAAATCTCGGGAAACAGTTACAATTTGCGCATTGTTATCCTTAATGATATTCTGTATTTTACGTTCGTCGAATAGTAAATGAGAGGCGATTTTAAACAAGGCCGATTCTTGATAAATGGTTTCATCATCTGTATGTGAAAAAGCCTTTATGACTTCTATCTGTTTTTCTATCTGTCCTACAATGTTGCGCACCCAATCTTCGGTGGTATGCACAACGATTGTGAATTTAGATACATTATCTATTTCTGATTTAGAGACATTTAAACTCTCTATATTTATGTGTCTTTTTAAGAATATACCCGATATTCTATTTAATAATCCCACGTTGTTTTCGGAATAGACCGAAATGGTGAACCATTGTTTTTTCATCTGTTGATGCGATTGCCCACAGGTAGCAGGCAACCCTTTTTATTCGTTAATAATTTAATTCACTGTCTTACGAACGGCAATGATCAAGCCGGTCGACCAATTCATTTTGGTCAAATTAAAATCGTCGCGTTGCTCCAGGTAGTCGACAAGCCTGTCGACATTTCGATGATGTCCTTCGGGCCAGTTCGGCTGTAAAGACATATCATCGATTACATAAAATCCACCTAGTTTTACCAAATCAAGGATTTCTTCGATGGCCCCGTATTTCCCCGGCCATGTATCCGCAAAAATCAAATCGAATTTGGCTCCTTTATATTTTTTTATCCATTCGGTTCCATCGGTACAGACAATGTGGACCCTGTTATCATGTCCAAAATTCTTTTTGGCAATCTCTATTAATTGAGGATCGCTATCAATTGTCGTCAAATGAGAATCAGTATCCATTCCATCGATTATCCAGGAAAGGCTTAGCCCTACCCCTGTGCCGAGTTCTAATATATTGGCCTTTTGTTTTGAGGTAATCAGTGTTTTTAAAAGGGTCCCCACGTACAGATCGGAAGGCATGGAAAATCCTATTTCCGCCGATTTTTTCACAAGTTCCCGATGCATCCTAGGGATGTCTAAAATATTTGAATCTGTCATCAATATGTACACCGACCGCTAGGTCCTTAGATTAAAAGATTATTTTCAAGTTATTTAAGGCGAATGTCAGAAACCGATGCACCTGAAGGAATCATAGGAAAAACGTTGTCTTCCTTTTCAACCTTGACTTCCAGAAAATACGGGTTTTTAGACGCCATCATTTCTTGTACCGTCGCTTTCAAATCGCTTCGTTCGCTAACCCTTTTGGCCTGAATGTGATACCCTTCGGCAATTTTAACAAAATCGGGATTGGTCATTACTGTCGAGGCGTAGCGTCTTTCGAAAAATAATTCCTGCCATTGCCGCACCATGCCCAGATGGTCATTGTTCAGTACTACGATCTTGACGGGTACATTATGCTGAAAGATAACACCAAGTTCCTGAATGGTCATTTGATATCCGCCATCACCAATGATTGCAACCACTTCCCTATCCATTGCACCCATTTTGGCTCCAATGGAAGCAGGAAGTGCAAAACCCATTGTTCCTAAACCTCCCGAGGTAATGTTGCTTTTCGTCTGCGTGAACTTGGCATAGCGACAGGCAATCATTTGATGCTGACCCACATCGGATACGATAATAGCGTTGCCTTTGGATACCAGATTGATTTCTTCGATTACTTCGGCCATCGTTAGACCCTTCTTGGTCGGGTGTATGTCGTTTTGTATGACTTCCTTATATTCAATTTTGTATTTCTCCTTGAAGGTATCATGCCATGCTTTGTGCGAATTCTTCTTGATTAATGGCAATAATAGTTCAAGTGATTCCCTGGCATTTCCCAAAACTGGGACATGCGCCTTGACATTTTTATTAATTTCAGCAGGGTCGATTTCAAAATGGATTACCTTGGCTTGTTTGGCATAGGTATCTAAACTTCCCGTTACACGATCATCAAAACGCATTCCGATAGCAATCAACACATCGCATTCGTTGGTGAGGATATTTGGGCCATAATTGCCATGCATCCCCACCATGCCTACATTCAATGGATGGTCGGTATCCATAGCAGATAAGCCTAAAATTGTCCATGCCGCGGGGATTCCCGCTTTTTCTACCAAGGCTTTTAATTGTTGCTCTGCTTTCCCCAAAATAACGCCCTGCCCAAAAACGATATAGGGTTTTTTTGCTGTATTGATCAAATCAGCTGCAGCTTTAATGGCATTGTGATCTGGCTTGGGAGTCGGGTTGTAACTTCTTACGCGCTCGCATTTTTCATAGCTAAACTCGAATGCGTCAAATTGGGCGTTCTTTGTAATGTCTACCAAGACAGGACCAGGCCTACCAGATCTGGCGATATAGAACGCCTTGGCCATGATTTCCGGAATTTCCGAGGCTTTGGTAATCTGATAGTTCCATTTGGTAACAGGCGTGGAAATCCCTATAATATCGGTCTCTTGAAAAGCATCAGAACCTAAAAGATGCCGTGTCACTTGACCGGTAATACAAACTAATGGCGTAGAATCAATCTGGGCATCCGCCAATCCTGTAACTAAATTGGTGGCGCCGGGTCCTGAAGTAGCTATGGCGACCCCCACTTTTCCGGTCACCCGGGCATATCCTTGGGCCGCATGGGTTGCACCTTGCTCGTGACGCGTCAGGATATGGGTGAGCTTATCCTGAAACTTATAAAGTTCGTCATAAACGGGCATAATTGCCCCACCGGGATAACCATAGATTAAATCGACCCCTTCTGCCAATAAGCAATGAATAATCGCTTCGGCACCACTGATTTTCAACGGGGCCTTTTTCTGGATCTTGGTTCTTTTTTCTTTTAATGTCTCCATAAGCCTACCCAATACCTCGGTATACACGAGGCATTCAAGGGATTTATTGATTAGAATTAAATTTCATCGGTAACGCAGCCTTGTGAAGCCGATGATACCGTTTTAGCATATTTGTACAAACTACCGCGTTTTACCTTGAGTGCGGGCTGTTGCCATTTTGATTTACGTTCCGCGATTTCCTGTGGGCTCAGATTGACCGAAATACTGTTCTTTTCGGCATCGATAGTTATAACATCCCCATCTTTCAGAAGTCCGATGGTCCCTCCTTCCTGGGCTTCGGGGCATATGTGACCTACTACGAAACCATGTGTTCCTCCTGAAAAACGGCCATCGGTTATCAAGGCGACGTCCTTACCAAGTCCGGCTCCCATAATTGCAGCGGTAGGTTTAAGCATTTCTGGCATTCCCGGTCCTCCTTTTGGGCCTTCATAACGGATTACAACGACATCTCCTTTTTTAACTTCACCTTTGCCAATCCCGGCATTGGCCTTGAATTCATCATCATACACTTTAGCCGGACCTGTAAAGTATAGGCCTTCCTTCCCTGTAATCTTTGCTACAGCACCATCTTCCGCTAAATTTCCATAAAGAATTCTGAGATGCCCTGTTGCCTTAATCGGATTATCCAAGGAATGAATTACTTTTTGGCCTTTTAGTAGCCCCGCTACACCAGCTAAATTTTCGGCGATTGTCTTTCCGGTGACCGTCAAACAATCCCCATGTAACATCTCGTTTTCCAACATAAATTTCATTACAGCCGGGGTTCCACCTACACGATGAAGATCTTCCATCAAGAATTTTCCACTGGGTTTTAAATCAGCTAAAAAAGGTGTACTGTCACTTATTTTTTGAAAATCATCCAAGGTAAAATCAATATCAGCGGCCTTTGCAATGGCCAAGAAGTGCAGCACCGCATTGGTTGACCCGCCCAATAGGGTCAACAATCGTACGGCATTCTCAAACGATTTTCTTGTTATGATATCACTGGGCTTTATATCCTTCTCCAATAAGTTGCGAAGGGCGCGACCCGAATTGATACAATCTTCCTTTTTCTCACTTCCTAAAGCAGGATTCGAGGAATTGTATGGCATCGCCATGCCCAAGGCTTCGATTGCCGAGGCCATGGTATTGGCAGTATACATGCCTCCACAAGCACCTGCTCCTGGACATGCATTTTGAATAATACTTTTATAGTCGGCTTCGCTCAGGGTTCCTGCAACTTTTTCACCCCAGGCCTCAAAGGCCGAAATGACGTCCAATTTTTTATCCTTGAAACATCCAGAAGCAATGGTACCCCCATACACCAGGATCGATGGCCTGTTCAATCGGCACATGGCCATTAAGGCGCCTGGCATGTTCTTATCGCAGCCTACCACTGTTATAAGGCCATCGTAGTTCATCGCTTGAACGACAGTTTCCATTGAATCGGCAATAATATCCCTTGAAGGGAGGGAATACCGCATCCCATAGGTTCCCATCGAAATACCGTCACTAACACCAATTGTATTGAACACCAATCCTACCAAGCCACTGGCATTCGTACCTTCCTTAACGGATTGTGCCAGGTCATTTAGGTGCATATTGCATGGATTTCCCTCATACCCTGTACTTCCAATCCCAATCATTGGTTTCTTCAAATCCTCTTCGCTTAGGCCAATGGCATAAAGCATAGCTTGGGATGCCGGTTGTGTGGGGTCTTGGGTTACGTTTTTACTAAATTTATTCAGCTCCATTAATTGATTTATTGCAATTCTTAAATTCGTGCATACCTGCTTTGGTAATCAAAGATAACAGTTTCAAAAGGCCGATAATTTTAACAAAGTACGCTACTTTAAATTCAATGCGTTGATAATTTATATAAATATCTGTATATAAGTATTTTAACTATAATATTTTATCATATTCAATAGGTAAGACCGCGCCTCTCAAAATAGATCGATCCCCCATCATTTTATTAGAAATGCAGAAAATTGGAATCGAGTAGATAACAGCTTGATTCGAAATAAGCGAAGACGTGTTATCGTATACGTTTTTCTAATGCACACTTCAGGCAAAGGTACGCTTCAAGGTGGTGATTAAATAAGTTTCAATGAAATGGTATCGCCCATTTTCTTTTGGGATAGTAGTGCAATGGCGTAATCGGTAAGTTGCAGGATACGGGGATACCCACCTGTAGTCTGACCGTCCTTCATCAGGATTATCAACTTGCCTGAAGGGGTTAATTGTATGGTTCCTGGTAATGTGGCCGAAGTCAACATGTTTGTGTTATGTTCTGCGACAGTTTCCATTAATTGATACGCCATGCGATTATAGTCTTTGGCGACTTTAAATTCGTTGCCAAATATTTTTTCCAATTGACGATCCAACAACATTTCATATTCAGGCCCCTTGGCAACCTCAAGTACGGTTTCGTCGAAATAGGGATCAATATGTATTTCCGTGATTTTTGGTTCAAAGGAAGGCCACGGTAAATAGGGTATTTCGGTATGATCCGTAACAGAAGTGACTGCAGTTATTGCTTGGAAATATGAGCGGCTTCCCAAGACCTTTTTTGTTTGAAACCCACCTTTGATTGCCAAATAACTTCTCAAGCCCTTATCAAGTCTTCCATATGACAAAATATCCTTTGCCCCAACACGATAGACTTTATTATTTATAATTGGCGTATTGTTCAAAGTTGGGTTCATGATCGCCCCGGAGAGTGCAATATAGGTATTGTGCTCAAATTCAAGGGTAGGTCCTGTCATGGTAATCTCCAACACTGCGGCTTCCTCCTCATTTTCCAAAAGGCCATTTGCAATAGCAAGGGCCCTATTATCCATGACTCCGGAAACCGGTACACCGATATCACGATGACCAAATCTGCCCGCATCCTGAATTGTGGTATAAAATCCGGGTTTTAAGACTTTAAGCATCTAAATTGATTTTTTCAAGTTTGTATATGCCCACTTCGCTTTCAATTTTATGTAAATCATATTCCGCGCGGGAAATGGCATAAAATTGAATCTTATCACCAACGTTTACAAAACAGGGATTTTCGCGTTTGATATCGAATATTGGCACCGTACAGCTACCAATGATATTCCATCCACCAGGGGATTCTTGGGGGTAAATACCCGTTTGTCGCCCCGCAAGGCCTACAGATCCCTTCAAAACTTTCAATCTTGGCGTTGCCTTTCTGGGAGTTTCCAATGATTTTGGCAACCCGCCCAAATACATGAATCCGGGTAAAAAGCCAATACCATAGACCGTATAGATATTTTTGGTATGAAGATCGACCAATTTAGGAATTGATAGTGATAAATTTTCGGCAACTTCAATAAGGTCTATCCCAAAATCAAGATCATAACAAACAGGTAGACGCCAAAGGAATTTTTGGGCCGGGGCGGTTTCTTCTTTTAATGGATACCAATTTAAAAGATCATGGCTAAATGCCTGAAAGTCGATTTCCCTGTTTTTCTGAACAAGGGTCAACGAATTGTAAGACGGAATCATCTCCCAACCTTCCTCCTTAAGACAAAATTGCTTCAAATATTGGCAAAATTGAAGAATGTCATTTAAAATGTCCTCATCTACTTCGTTCGGCCATTCCAGTAGTACCGCATGCATTCCAAAAGACCGTATAACGGGCGAAAATTTTCTCATTATTTAACACCTATATGTTCTCTGCCTAATTCGTCAGAAAGATACCTTAATATTTTTAATGCGGAAGGGGTATCGCTATGAATACAGAATGTATCGGCTTTTATTTCAACTAGCTGTCCGGTTACCGTTAGCACCTGATTTTCCCGCACCATCATCAGGATGTGTTCAATCACTTTTTCAGGAGATTGTATTAAAGCATTGGGAAGCGTTCTGGATAGTAAGCTCAGGTCGGCATTATAATTACGATCCGCAAAGGCTTCGTATTTAATTGTAAACCCCTGCAACAAAGCTTCCTTTTCAATCGCCGAACCAAATGGTACATATAGAAAAATTGCCTCCTTGGTTTTTTCGATTGCCTTCAGGAAGGTCTTAGCGAGCTGTTTATCTTTTGCAATATCATTGTATAAAGCACCATGTGCCTTAATGTGATGTATCGTGATAGCTTCTTCACTAAGGATTCCCATAAAATCATTCATTTGGGAGCGGATGCTCTGAACGAGTTCATCTTCAGGAATTTCCATGGAGATCCTCCCAAAATTTTTATGATCGGGATACGAAGGATGTGCACCTACTTTGACGCCATTTTCAGAGGCGAGCCGGACAACTGCCCGCATGGTTTCGATATCCCCTGCATGACCCCCACAAGCAATATTGCAAGAAGATATCAATGGCATGAGCTCATTCTCATTGCCAAGGCCCTCCCCCAAGTCACAATTAATATCAATATAAAATGTATTCCCGGTCATAACAATCCTACAACTTTTAATATGCTTTTTGCACCCAGAACGATTGACAAGATAATGATTGCTATCCCAAAAATGTTCTGAATCCATGTGTTTTTATAACTTCCCATTACCGCGGTGCGATTCACTACCCAAAGAAGAAAAACAGCGATAACCGGTAATAAGATGCCGTTGGCGACTTGCGCAAACTTGATGATCTCGATAGGATGAATACCAAATGAATGGAAAAGAACCCCAAAAGCTAGAATGGTCATCCAAACGATTTTAAATTTAAAATCTTTTAGGCCCGCCTTCCATCCGAAGCAACTATTGGCAACATAAGCCGCTGCCAGCGGCGCAGTAATAGCAGACGTAATACCGGCTGCAAAAAGTCCGAGGCCCATAAAATATTTTGCGCTTGAGCCGTACAAAGGCTCTAGGCCTCTTGCAAGATCCATGACATTCGTTACATTTTTTCCGGGAGTTACCGCCGCGGTGATCATTATTGCCATCGAAACAAGGCCCCCTACAGCGATAGCCAAAATTGTATCCCTTCTGGCATTTTTAAGTCCTTCCTTTGATTTCCATTTTTCGCCCACCAATGACGCGTGTAAAAATAGATTGTAAGGCACGACCGTAGTACCCACCAAGGCGATGACGGTCAACAAACTCCCATCTGGCATTGATGGAATTACCATACCTTGTACTATCTTGGTAATATCAGGTTTGGTAATAATAGCGGTAATGACAAAAGATAGGCTCATAATAAGAACTAGGGTAATAAATACCTTTTCCATGGTCTTATAGCTACCAAGATTTAAGAGTAAAAAGGCAAGCCCCCCAAGGATCCAAGGATAAAAAGCCATAAAATCAGTACCGAAAATTGCATTGAGTCCCAACGTGGCACCACCAATATTCCCTGCTTCGTAGGCTGCATTGCCGACCACAATGGCACCAAGGATCACAAACAGGAAGATCGACCGAATCCAAGGAATCTTCAACTCTGACTTGATAGCGTCTGCAAGTCCATTTTGGGTAATCACCCCTAATCTGGCCGCCATCTCTTGAAGTACTATGGTGGCCAAAATCGATAATACCATTGCCCATAATAATTCATACCCAAATTCTACCCCTGCCAAAGTACACGCTGTTACGGTTCCCGGCCCAATAAACGCCGCTGCAACCAAAACTCCCGGACCAACTTTTTTAAACATGTTATTTGGCTTTGTTCAAGGCATACAGGGCAAAAGTACCTAGCCAATGGGTACCACCATAATTGTCATCCATAAGATTCGGCAATGAATAATTGATGTGTTCGTCTGCAATTGCTTTGAGATGGCTATACTCGGGCAATGTTTCGGCGATGCCATATAAACACCATGCCCTACTGAAATTAAGACCATCAAGATGAACAAGTTTTCCATCTGTTCGATCCAAGATTTTTCCTGGTTCCAACTGAAATTTTGGGTCGGTAAGTTGTGGTAAAAAAACATCAAACCAAGCCTTGAATTGCTCGGCCGAATAAATTCTGCGCACCAGATTGGCCTCTTCCAAACACGGCGATAAAAAATCAAATCCACTTGGTTCCCAATTCAAAGGACAGCCTGCCAATTCAGTATCAGTAACATAAAAGCGCTCAATTGACTTTTTGACCACCTCCTTCAGTGCAGCATGGTCAAAGGTAACCGCATAGTCATAAGCGAAGGTGAGGGCAAATGCCGTATTCGTGTGTTCCCCAACACGGATCGGATAATTCAATTTAGGCAGAAATTCAAGGAATGCGTGTACCATAAGGTCGGTCAATGGTTGAAGATTATTCTCCAATTTCCTGGCTAATGGATCCTCCCAGGTGTGCAATTCCTCAGCTAATTTAAGAATCCATGCCCAGCCGTAGGTGCGCTCATACGATTCATTCCCTGATATTTTAAAATAGGCTACCTCACCTTCAAGGTGTTCCTTCGAAAGCGAAGTCTGCAATATTGATCGAACTACCTCAGACTGTTGAAGATCGGGAAACTGCTTTAACAGCGACACCAAAGACCAATACCCATGTACCGCAGAATGCCAATCATAGCATCCAAAAAAGGCCGGGTGCAATTTTTTTGGTGTACCTAGAAAGGTCGAATCGTTCAAGGACTGATTCAACTTGTTGGGATATTCCTTTCCTAAACACTCCAAGGGCAGTTGCACCAGGCGATTGGCCTCAGATAGGTTTAATTTAGGATGCTTCGGCATATTTAGTCCTATTGTATCGGTCTTTCCTACATTTTTACAGCCAATTGCCAATAAAATAACTAAAAGGTAGGACAGGCTTTTTAATCGCATCTCGAATTCATTTAAGTACACAAATATAAATTGGGTAAATATAATAGGTAAAGTGCAATTTCAAGGGAACTACAAAATGTATTTTCACAACAGTTTTAACATTTGAATTTGCACTTTATCTAAAATATTGCCGTTCGTCTAAAAATGACGTGCCATACGTCGACAGATTATACTATTCATAAAAGTTAGCGGTTATTATTGTCTCAAATCATACTTAACCTACTTGCATGAATTGTTTGGAATGTAACAAAGAACTTGGTTACCAAGACCATAAAAACGCCATTGAATCCTTGGGATTGGAATTGTGCGGGACGCATCAGGAACGAATGCTCAAATTGATAGCCCAGAACGGCACTCCTATTGAGGCAATACAATTGTATTACGGACTCAAAAATGCCGGAGTTAATGCCATGTTAGAATGGTGGGATGGCAAGAAATCGGTCGATATCGCCATATCACGTGTCAAACTAAATATTGAAATTGACACAAAATATCATATGATGACACACGAGCAAGCCATAAATGACCTAGAAGAGACGATGCATTCTTTTAAAAATGGATTTACCACCATACGCATTCCCCATGTTTTGATAAAACATTATCTAAAAGAAACCGTTAATAATATTTTAGGTATTATGGAAGGGCTGAAAGCCAATATCAAAGTCATTTAACGCTAAATAAAAAATAATGGCACCGAATAAAAAAATATTGAAAAATCCACTGAGAATATCCTTGGTGATACTCTTATTGGGAATGATCGCGAAAATCTTCGAAGTCCCTTATGCCAAGGGAATCATCTTGCTATCGTTCATGGCAATCGGCATATTATATAGCATACGGTTTTGGAAAAAATCGATCAAAAAAAATGTTGACTATATAAAAGTATTCCTAATTGTCTTCTGGACTATGAACGGCGTGCTGAGAATCATTGATTTTACATACACACTATTCTTTCAAATCATGACGGCCGTATTTTTTGTTGTATGGTTCATTATGGAAGGTACCGCCTATTTTTTGGATGAAGATCGAAAAGTAAAAAATAGTGTTTCGCATATTCTATGGAACTGCGCCATCATTCTTGGGACCTTAGCCGTAATTTCTGGAAGCCTACTTAAAGTGCTCAACTGGGAATTTGCCGTACCCTTATTGGTGTTGGGCCTGGCGCTCATAGCGGCCTATATTCTGAAGGATTTTTTAGTACATACCGAAGTTTCAGAAGAAAATGGCAATAACGAGAAGTTACATCTATAATTTGAAAATGCTCAGACCGGCTTAATTTTAGTAGATCTTGCTTCTTAAGAGATTTTCTTAATTGTTATTACCTTTAGTATCTTCAAGATTTATGCGTATCTTGACTCTCATAATACATCCTGATTATGAAGAACACAGATCGCAGAAACTGGCTTAAAACCGTAGGATTATCAAGTGGATTTGCCCTGATGGGCGGCTTTAACGTGCTGGCTTTAGATCCTGAACCTTCTCCCTACATCACCGATCAACTAATACGATTAAACGCAAATGAAAACCCATATGGTCCTTCCCAAAGGGTGCGCGACGTTTTGACCAAAACCTTCGACGAGGCGTGTCGGTATCCTTTTAGGTCACTACCGGGCCTAGTCGAGATGATTGCCGATAAAGAAGGGGTTTCCAAGCAGCATATTGTGGTAACTGGAGGTTCTACCGAAGGGTTGACGGCAGCCGGACTAACCTATGGTATCGGTGGAGGTGAAATTATTGCGGCTGACCCTACGTTTCAGGCGATGTTGAGCTATGCCGAAGCCCACGGTGCCTTTGTACACAGGGTACCTCTGAATTCTAAAATGGAACATGACCTGCCGGCAATGGCACAAAGGGTTACTGGAAAAACACGGCTTATTTTTATCTGCAATCCGAATAATCCGACAGGAACGTTATTAAACCGGGATGCCCTTAAGGATTTCTGTAGCTCGCTCAGTTCCAAGGTCATGATTTTTAGTGATGAGGCCTATTATGATTTTATTACAGAAGCAGATTATCCGTCAATGGTCGATTTAGTGAAGGAAGGCCAGAACGTTATTGTTTCCAAAACATTTTCTAAAGTTTTTGGTCTCGCCGGACTCAGGGTGGGCTATCTTGTGGCCAGGCCGGATATAGCCGACAGGTTAAAGGACAGTGTGATGGCCAATACGAATATTTTGGCTATTGAGGCGGCAAAAGAGGCCCTAAGGGATGATGCCTTCTATAAATTCAGTGTCATGAAAAATCTTGAGGCCAAAAATCATATTTACGCAACGTTGGATTCGTTGGGCTTGGAATATATAAAATCGCATACCAATTTCGTATTCTTCAAAACAGGTCGTCATATTAACGAACTCATTGCCGATATGGAAAAAGAAAACGTCGTTATCGGGAGACCGTTTCCACCCATGTACGAATGGGCAAGGATCAGCACGGGTACCTTAGAGCAGGTCGATCAATTTGGAAAAGCCCTGCGCAAAGTACTCGGCTAGACCCTCGACTATAGATTTGCAGCCAGGTGAAACTCGGAACGCAAATGAGGTCATTTCATGGATAAAACAATAGCCTTGAACGATCTTTTGGCCGCACAGCGGATTTTATTCCCATACAAAGAGTAATCATATAAATCGGACGTTTCGTGCGTTTTATTAGAAACGATATTGATTTTATGGATAAAAGAACTACGTTAGCCTTTACGCTGTATTGCTTTTGTGCCTTTTGCATTCTCTGGGCCTTATACATTTTGATTTTCCGTTAATTTTGCGGAAGGATTTTTCTCGTCAAAGGCAAGGCATCCTTTCAAGATTGGCAACTTCCAAAGAATTCGAAGTACGCTCTATCTTATCAAATAGCGCATAATTACTTAAAGAAAATTGCTTTAGCGTCGCCTAGGGAAGCTGATTGTTGGTATTTTGGCAGATTCTTTCTTTGATGAATCGGTCCTCCCTAAACAGCTTAATGCCTGTAGCAGTGTACGGTTTCAAATTTACTCATTAACTGCCAATGTGAATACCCTTTAACGATTTCCGTTACCACTTTCACCCGATTTCACGGAATCTGAACTACCTAAATCTGATCTGAACGCCTCAACAATAACCAATCGTTTTTCACGTTCAATTAATGAGTGATTTTAATCGGTTCTTGCCATTTTTGTATTAAATTGGCAAAGAAAGATTCGAATGAGTATCTATAATTCGATCTTAACTTTAAAATCTGACCTCATAGGTGTTATTAGAAGTTATTCGAATGAGAAAAATATGCTGTTTTATGGTCATTTTCATATGCCTATGCAGTGCATTTCCTGTTGCAGCAGCGACGGAACCAAACTCTAAAATTGGTGACCAGCACTCGCCCCCTTTACTCAAGACTTCGATTAAAATTACGTATCCTACTTCGACAACTGTCTGGATGGCTCCCGATACGGTTGACTTGAAATGGGACACCAAGAATATCCCGGAAAATAAAACGATTAAGTTTTACCTGTCAAAGGATGATATGGTTATCCAGGAACTGGGTATTTTCCAGAATAATAAATTTGTGAAAGGCGTGCTATTAAGTGGCTCTTTAGATACAAGTGATAATTATAGGGTGATTGCCATTGAACTTTTTCCAGACGATAAAAACAGTATTGCCAAATATGCCACTCCCCTTTTTACGATAAAAAAAGCGCCTCGGAAAATTACCCCTGAAAAAAAGGTGGTTGAGGACGTGGCACCGATCAGAAATATGTTCGATGGCCGAAAACTCAACTATGTTAAGGAATTAGACGTTCATAGTAATGACATACAGATCAGTATTTGGGACCATGGTCGAAAAGATGGGGATGTTGTTTCGATATACCTGAACGGAGAGGCAGTCGTATCAAAATATGCCCTTGAATATACCAAGAAAATAATTAAGCTGAAATTAGACCCTTCAAAACCGAATGACCTTTTTCTCTATGCCCATAATTTAGGGAAATTCCCGCCGAATACCGTATCCATTGAAATTACAGATGGCAGTAACGCTGAGGATATCATTTTAAATTCAGACCTAAAAAGCTGTGAAGCAGTAATGATCAATGTAAAAGATTAACCGTTTCTAAAGTAGCTGTAATTTATCACGACACTTTTATAAGTAACCACCCAATCAATTCTAATAGCTGATCATTGCTTAGAGCAGCTATGCGAATCCGGGATTGCAATATTCAAAATCTTGTTGTATTTTTTGGCCTGCACAATTTAATCACAGGTACTATGCGCCTTGTACAATTAATTCATGAGAAACAGGGACGCAAGGTTGCGGTGGTCATAGAACCGAAACTTCAGGTCCTTTCTAATTTTACATCCCTTTTCGAAGTAGCCACTAAGGCCATCAATGGTGCTGGTAACATTCGGGAATTGATCCAAAACAACCTTACGGACGACATTTTGGACTATGATTCGATATATGCCGGTACATCTGATTGGAAATTACTTCCAGCCTTCGACCACCCTACCGATGTGAACAAATTGATGGTATCGGGAACGGGGCTTACACATAAAGCAAGCGCAGAGAACCGTCAAAAAATGCACGAGGCGAAAGTAGAAAGTGAATTGACCGATAGCATGAAAATGTATTTGATGGGCCTGGAAGGGGGCCATCCCGAAAAGGATGGAATCGGAGTTCAACCTGAGTGGTTTTATAAAGGCAATGGATCGATTCTTAAGGCACACGGCGATTCTTTGACCATCCCCGAATACGGTGATGATGGCGGCGAAGAGCCTGAAATTGCTGGAATTTACATATGCGATTCCCAAGGAAAACCTTGGCGAATTGGCTTTGCCACTGCCAATGAGTTTTCTGACCATGTAATGGAACGCAAAAACTACTTGTATCTGGCGCCGTCTAAGATCCGCAACTGTTCCCTTGGTCCAGAAATGGTGTTAACCGATGATTTCGACCATATTAGTGGGAAGGTTAGCATTGTAAGAACCGATGTTATTCATTGGGAAAAGGCCATCAAAACGGGTGAAAAGAACATGGCACATAGCTTGGCGAATTTAGAGTACCATCATTTTAAATATGAGAACCATCGGCAACCAGGGCAGGCACACGTGCACTTTTTCGGGGCGGACGCTTTTAGTTTTGGGGAAAAGATAACCTTAAAGAATAATGATACCATGATTGTGCAATGGCATGCTATGGGCCGCCCTCTCAAAAACAGGCTCGAATGGCCATTAAAGACTGAGAAAATAATTACCATTGGAATCGTAACATAAATTGGTTTTTCGTTTTTCGAATCGTGCATTAGGAATATACGCTAGCAGCAATGTGACGATATTCAAAGCATAGGGTTTATGCAGACAAACCGATTTTGGACTTACATCCAATTGCATATAATTCATCTTGAATACTACGATTTTTTGCGCCATCCAAAAATGTAAAATAAGCTTCACAAAGGAATTGGAAAATCAAAAGTTGCAGCGAAAGCTACATCTTAAATTTTTACCATAATTACCAATACGGAGTGAATTGTTTTATTGATAAGCTTAGGTTATGTGATACTATTTCGCATATCACTGAAAATCATGGTGATAACTTGGAAGCATCCGGCAGGACTTTAATTATACAAAACCCGAAACCTCAAACAAATCTGTTTGTTAGGTTTCGGGTTTGAATTTTTTATTACGTAATAAGAAGTCTTATTACTATAGCCTAATCCGCATGATCTTCGTTTTCATCTGTAGATTGGAAATTACCTTCGGCATCAAAATATACTTCGAGACCGTTGCTCATAGTAACTTCATATGTGCCTTCAGATTCAAGTTCTGCGTGAAGTATTTCAAGCTCAGGATAGGAATCCGCTAGATATGCCAATGTCAATTCAGGTAATTGGGCGGGATCAATATTTTCCCCGCCACCATGATGGTCGCCATCGCTCCATTCGTATTCGCCATCACCGTCGCTATCATGTTCATCTACACCGATCCCAACGAATTCACCATTGGCATCAAAGATAAGTACGACCTTATCGTTCAAGGTGACCTCTATATGCCCATTGTTTTCCATCGAAGCCTCTTCAATCGAGAATTCAGCATAATTCGTTTCAATATACGCAAGAATTGCAGGCAACAAGTCATCCGGAACAATATTTGAATCTCCGAAATTATCGTGTTCCCCACTATCATCATCAATTCCGAGAAAGCTACCTGCGGCATCAAATATGAGCTCGGTATGATTGCTCAACTTAACTTCGAAATTACCATTGTCTTCTTCCTCAGATTTGGTAATGGTCAGTTCAGGATAATTTGTGGTGACATAGTCAAGGATTGGCTGTGGCAAATCACCGACCTTAACCATAGCATCGGCCTTTAAGGCAGTACCTGCGGGGAGATCAATTGTTGAATCTCCATCATTCTTACTACATGATGAAAAGGCAATAAGGGTCAATACTGCGATTGCTGTTGTTTTTAGTGATTTCATTTTAATTTGCATAAGATTTAATTATTAGGTTCATAATTCATTTGGGGTATTATTTACTTTTATTCCATAGGCATTTGAAGTTTTTTAAAAGATTTGGGTTAAATTATTATATGCACCGTTTAATGAAACAACCAAGTAGCCAAAAACCCTACTCACATTTCACATTTTTCTTAATTCCTTAAAAATTAGTAGTGAAGTAATTCCGATAATTTATTTCCAAGGTATATCATAGCAAATCTCTTGGCGTTACCTATAATTCCTTATCTTACTTTAAATGAACCAACCCAATTAAGTGATCCGCCTCCTTCGCAATATGCGCCATAGCCTACTCCATCGTGGCAAGATTTCCAAATACATGGTATATGCCCTAGGAGAAATCGCATTGATAATGGTCGGTATATTACTGGCCCTTCAGGTCAATAACTGGAATTAAGAAAAGAAACAGCATAAACTGGCCCTAAAATATCTTCAATCTCTTTATATGGATTTTCTGCAAAATGATGTGATGGTAGCCCATTCGATAGCGCACATAGAGGGGACCAAGCGGGCAAGTCGAAGTTTGGCAGTTTTTATTGATTCCGGTTTTGTGAAAATAAATCCTAAAAATCGCTTTCAGAAGATCGATGAAGAATTTTATAATGACTTCGGCAAACACAAAAACGACTATGTGGCAGTTTATGATACCCTGAGTCTGATCTATAATTTGAACCGATCGGGATGGGTAACGAGCTATAACCTGTTATTGCCAACTTGGGATGAAATAATCAGCACTGGGAATATACAGTTGATCGAAAATAAAAAGTTGAAAGATGAAATTGTGATACTTCAAATGCTGGCAGGAGAAATCAAAGAACTTGAAACTAAAATAATGACCCCCATTGTAAAAGACTATAAAACATTTCGAACGAACTATTATGATGTTAGCAAGTCGGTAGCCGGTCCCCTGTCTTCCTATGAACCTGGTGTGTTCGATACGGATTATTTGGTTGATATCAACGCCCTAAGGAATGAGTGGGAAGTAAAAAACCAGTTGTGGCAGGTGTATCGCGCAGCCAACGAGCAACAAGATAATATAAGGAGTACTATCAGCGCCCAATGCATCCTTGTCATTAGTCTATTGAAGTATGAACTTACACGCGCAGGAAAAGACCCGAAAACACAGGAAGCAAATTTGGATCTTCAATAACGAATCTGTTAACGGTAGCTAAGAGATATTTCGAAATTTTCTTACCCTAAAACATGCTCTCTGGCTTTTAATGTATGGTTTTTAATTGGCAGTTCACGGATCCGAAGACCGGTCGCATCGTAGATGGCATTGGCCAATGCAGGTGCAATTCCTGGGGTACTTGGTTCTCCTCCTCCACCCGGCCAATTGTCGCTGTTAATTATATAGGTTTCTATGATGGGGCTTTCATCCATTCGTACCATTTGGTAGTCATGAAAATTACTCTGTGCAACGGCACCATCCTCAATCGAAATTTCACCATATAAGGCAGCGGTCAACCCATAAATGATACCACTTTCCATCTGGGATTCAAAACCATTGGGGTGAAAGGCAAAACCCGGGTCTGCCGCGCAAACCACGCGGTGTACTTTTAAGGAATCTTCGATTATTTCGATTTCGACAATCTGTGCTACAATCGTACCAAAAGATTGGTGTATCGAAATGCCCCGGCCCCAATTCGGGGGCAGCGTGGCAGCCCAATCGGCTTTCTGCGCCACCAGATCCAATACCTTTAAAAAACGAGGCGCATTCGTAAGTTGCTCCCTACGGTATTGATAAGGATCTTTCTTTGCGGTATGGGCAAGTTCATCCATAAACGACTCCGTAAAAAAGGCATGCATTGATGAATCAACGCTACGCCAGTAACCCCAGGGTATATGGGTTTCACTCTCCGAATAGTGTATGAGTTGATTGGCTACATCATAGGGAATATGTGGAGCTTCAATCGGGTCATGTTTAAAAAGGAAATGGTTTTTCCATGCGGTAATCCTGCCATCCTCGTCCAAGGCCGCTTTGAAACGACTGATATTGGCCTCACGATAAAAATCTTGCCGCATATCCTCTTCGCGGGACCAGATCAACTTTACCGGGTAATCGACTTCCTTAGCGATACGGGCCGCTTGCAAGGCGACATCGTCAAAAGAACGTCTCCCGAACCCTCCTCCTAAATATTGATTATGTACCACAACGTTTTCCAAATCGAAATCGAGGGCATCGGCCACACTTTTGGCAAATCCTAACGGATTCTGGCTACCTACCCAAAGCTCACATTTTTCACCGATGATATGCGCCGTACAATTCATAGGCTCCATGGTGGCATGCGCCAAATAAGGTACACGATATTCCGCCTCAAAAAGCTGTGCGGCATTTTGCCATGCATTCTCAACATGGCCTTTTTTTACATCCTTTTTTTCTTTACCATTGGTTTCGGCCGCTTTCAAATCGACCAAGTACTTGGCATAAATATCGGCCTGTTGAACCGTTTCATTCCCTGTTTTCTCAAACTCCAATGTCAGGGTATCGAGTGCCGTCTTTGCGATCCAATACCCATCGGCAATAACCGCCACGGCATTTTCAAGGTGTACGACTTTTTGCACTCCTGGCGTATTCTTGATCATACTGTCATCGACCGATTTCAGTTTGGCCCCGAAGACAGGTGCTGCTTTGATCGCAGCATATTTCATTCCCGGAAGGGAAACATCGATACCGAAAATGGCAGTTCCATCGACTTTTTCAGGGATATCGAACCTTTTTGGGGAAGTCCCCATAATGGTAAATTCTTCGGATACTTTGAGTCTTGGTTTTGCTGGCTGCGACAGTTCAGCAGCTTTGGCTGCGAAGGTGGCAAAAGGTTCCGAACGATTGCTTGCCGTGTGCGTTATGTAGCTGTCCTTGGCCGTTAATTCCTCAATGGGAACCTTCCATTCGTCGGAAGCCGCTTGAAGTAATACGGCCTTTGCCGCAGCCCCTGCTACGCGCATAGCGTACATCCCCGTAAAGCGCACGGAAGCACTTCCTCCCGTAATCTGTAGCCCCATATTCTTGGTTACGGTCAAAAACAGTCCGTCGACCGTATCGATTAGAAATGCCGGGAACTCTTTTTCCCCAAGGATAAATCCCTTACCCAAGGCATAGTTGGCATATTGCGCATCTCCAGGAGCCTCCATCATGCGAATCGTCGTCCAGTCGGCATCAAGCTCGTCTGCTAACATCATCGGTAAGGTCGTATGTACCCCTTGCCCCATTTCGGCATGTGGGACTACCACAGTAATGGTATTGTCAGTCGCTATTTTTAACCAAATATTTATAACGGACTCGGTATCATTGGCAATCATGCCCTTGACTTTGTTCGCACGATTTCCGGGTCGAATGGCTACCCCAATTACCAATGCACCTCCAGAAAGTACCCCGGTCGTAATAAACGCCCTTCTCGTCCACTTACCCATGATCTTCCATTTTTGTAGTTGCTGTTGATGCCAATTCGGCGGCTGCCCGATGAATTCCCTTTTTTATACGGGAATACGTGCCACAACGACAAATATTGCCGCGCATAGCTTGGTCGATATCAGCATCGGTCGGCTCTGTATTACCCTGCAGCAGCGCATGGGCCGACATGATCTGGCCAGATTGACAATACCCACATTGGGGAACCTGTTCTTCGATCCATGCCCGTTGTAAGTCATGTAATTCAGAACTACTGGGGGCGATACCTTCAATGGTCGTCACTTTTTTATCGATTGCGGCATCCACCGGGGTAAGACATGCTCGCACGGGGACGCCATCGAGCTGTACAGTACAAGCGCCACATTGCCCGATGCCACAACCAAATTTGGTGCCTGTCAAGCCGCAATGTTCACGGAGAACCCATAATAAAGGGGTTGCCGAATCAACCTGAACTGTATAGTCCTGGTCATTTATTACTAATATCATAGTTTGATTTTAAATAATACACTACGTTATCCTGTAAAAAAAATGATTTTTTACATGTTAAAGCTACACTAAATTAAACAATTACGATGTTTTGCAGCGCTAAAAAATAGCGGCCAATTGGAAGATTTGATACTTTATTCCAAGGGTTATAAATACCTTGAAGCGTCTACCCAATTAAATGGTCTAAAACCTCGAGCAATTAAATATGTATCTTCGGGAAAAGAAGCAACCGACGCATGCTAGACTACATTCAACTATAATTATTAAAAAGGAAATTCATTATGAAACTCGATATCCCATTTGTACGTGCCCAATTTCCCGCTTTTGCCGAACCTTCATTACAAGGGTGGGCATTTTTCGAAAATGCAGGCGGATCATACCCCTGTATACAATTCGTAAAACGCCTGACCGATTTTTATATGAAAAACAAGGTGCAGCCTTACTACCCCTATCCGGCTGCTACGCTGGCAGGCGAATTGATGGATGCCTCGTATCGGCGGATGGCCGAATACCTGAATGTAGAAACATCGGAAATTCATTTCGGCCCATCAACTACCCAAAATGTCTACGTTTTGGCGAATGCCATGCGCCCAATGTGGCATGATGGGGACGAAATCATCGTTTCCTGCCAAGACCATGAAGCGAATGCTGGCGCCTGGAGGCGCTTGGCTGCCTATGGAATGAAAATCATCGAGTGGGAGGTTAATCCAAAGACGGGCATATTGAACCTCGATGCTTTGGTAAAGCTGTTTTCTAGCCGGACAAAGATGGTAGCCTTTCCACATTGTTCAAACGTTATCGGCCATGTGAACCCTGCAAAAGAAATTAGTGAAATGGCCCATGCCCATGGGGCACTTAGTGTCGTTGACGGAGTGGCGTTTGCACCCCATGGCTTCCCAGATCTGAAGACTTTGGGGGCCGATATTTATCTTTTTTCCTTATATAAGACCTTTGGGGGCCATTTAGGGCTGATGTATGTCAATAAGAATTTGATATCAAAACTGTCGAACCAATCGCATTACTTCAAGGAGGGCATCGCAAAGAACATGATAACCCCGGCCGGGCCAGATCATGCCCAAATAGGTGCGGTAAATGGCATATTAGACTATTTTGACACAGTGTATGACCATCATTTTAAGGAACCCGCGCTGCCCGCCGAACGAAGCAGGGCCTTAACTAATTTGTTCCATGAACATGAACGGATCTTGTTAGAACGCTTGCTTGATTTTTTAAAATCCCGAGATGATATCCGAATTGTAGGGCCTGATAGTTCAATAAAAAGGGCACCTACGGTTTCGATTATTCCCCTTAAAAAGGATTTAGAGGAGGTATATGCCGTCTTGACGAAGCATAAATTGATGCTGGGTATGGGCAATTTCTATGCTGTTCGCCCGCTGATAGCAATGAATATTCCCCTACAACCTGGGGTGATCCGCATTTCGTTTCTGCATTATACAAGTTTGGAAGATATTGATCAATTGATAAATGGCTTGAAGGCTGCCTTATAATGATATCGCCCTTATATAACGTCGTTTGGCCTTACCCTGATCATACACTCGCAGTGTACAAGATTTTATAAATAAAGAAACAGAAAAACCAACCAATTTCTAGCCCTGAAGCCAATTTTTAAAAAAATTCGGAAACAACTTGCCGACGACGACAGGCCTTTAAAGTATTTTAAATATGCAATAGGTGAGATTGTACTTGTAGTCATTGGCATTCTCATAGCTTTAAGCATTAATAATTGGAATAATGAACGTAAAAATCGCGAAAAGGAAAAATACTTTTTGAATAGCATAAATACCAGTATTCAACTATCGCAAAAAGAATTGAACAGGGTAATTAATGATTCTAAACACATCTCGACCTGTGCCGATACACTGTTTTTAATTCTTGCCAATAAAAAATATGAACTATTGGGTCATCCTTTTCTGGATTCGTTATTATTCAATGCCGGCGATTATTCCATATTATCATTAAATGATGGGGGTATTCAAGAAATATTAAACACCGGTTCATTGGATTTAATTCAAGATCAACGAATTAGGGTTTTATTGGCGTCTTGGAATGAACGAATTCATAAGATCAGAAAATTTGAAGGCGAATCGGAATACATTGCACGAAACTATTATAAATACCTTATGGATTTTAGTGATTATTCGAGAGATGTTTATGACACTTTAGGCAGTGTCATAATTCCTGAAAAAAGATTACAGTTGTTGACCGATCACTATCTTACCAATTATTAAGTGACATTACCGCCACACATTATGGTATGCATACGAGATATTCCGAGGAGAAAAAAGTGATGGACTCGTTAAGTGCCTTAATCAATGAATCCCTATTAGAGTAATCGATTTCTAGCGCAAAATCTTGCCATACTTGCAGAAGCAAACTATCAATGAAACTGCTTTTTATGGGCCCATTTAATATAGCCGTGATTATTCACTAAAGTCCCGAATCGCCCTGACCCGGAATTTTCGAAATTCACCATTTTTATTATAATGAAACGAAGTATTCCCATCGCTGAAACGTAAAAGCCGGGCTTGGTTACTGTCAAACGGAGTTGTGCTCCAATACAATTCATTAACAAATCGACCCGTATTCGATGCGCCTTGACCAACTGTACGGTACATTAGGGCCAATTCATCGAGGGTGGGCAACCTCCATCCTTCCCCTAGTTTTTGATGAATTTTAATGGCCTCCTTCCATGGCATAGGGCCGGCGTCTTCAAAATGTGCCACCATCCCCGGTTTTTTGTCATGGCCGATCGAAAAGATTATCCCTCCCTCAATGGTGTCCCCAATACCTAGCTTTGAAGAAGATACCGTCTCATTTGGAGAATCGACTTGGGTTTTGTGCAAAACAACCGAATCGTTACTATCGGCTACCTGCATCTTTGGCACAATGGGTTCCGATTTTTTGGAAGTCGGCCTAAATATCAAAAATACTAAGAGACCCACAGCAGCAAGTACCCCAACTAGTGATCCCATGCGCACTCCTTTTTTAAGAGGTCTTTTTTTGACCCGAATTAAATTACTATCATTTTCTGGGGTTTTCACCTCAATTTTTTGTTGACTTGGTATTTCGGGCTTTCGTTTTGCGTCCCTTTCTTCCTCAACTATACGCTCTTTTTCAGTTTTTCGTACGTTTGTAGGTGCTTCTTCTATTTTTTTAATTTGAATACGTGCTTCTTCTGCCAATCTTTGGGCTTCAGCTTCTTGCAGAAGTCCTTGTGCATCGACTTCTTCTGTACCTCGTATCGCTTCCTCTTTTTTTAGATTGGCCGTCGCTTCAACTTCCTGCGCTTTTCTCAGCGCTTCTTCTGCCATTCCATGGGCTTCAGTTTCTTGCAGATGGCTTTGTGCATTGGCTTCTCTTTCGGCTTCTATTTCTACCTTCGCGGAACTCGCTGCCTTAATTGGCCTATCCCCTGGTGCATCGGTAAGCTCAGACTCCTGGAAGTCTTGGTCTTCGTCATTCGCTGGCTTCGTTTCCCAGTCTTCAGCAGATACTCTTGGAGTTCGCTTTTCAGCTATCGATTCAACGACGGCTTTAATATGGGCAGCAATATCACTATAGGCTCGTTCGAATGAACTCCATTCACTTATTGGTTTTCCCTCTTCTGGTAAAACCCGGAGTTCTTTAAAGTTGAAATCGTAATCATCCGATTTAAAATCAATGTCCCACGGACACCTATCAACGATTATGGGAATCACTATTGCACGCCCTTCTTTATAACTATCAATAACCCTTTTAAATTCGAGCTGTTTGACAAATTCAGAATGCATAAAAGCATCACTTACTAAAAGAAGAAATATTTCGGCATGCTGCAGGCGTTCTATGCTATGAGGTTTCCAGAGTTTCCCTGGGTCAATTGGATCATCATGCCAAATCGTTACCATGAATTCCTCCTCAAGGGGTTTCAAATGATGTAAAAGATGTAGTAGTACATCGTTATCCTCACGGGCATAAATCGCATATATCGTTTTTCGCGGATCCATATCACTAACAAGTTAGTAATTATCGGTGAAATCTTGACATACTTAATTGGCCATCTATCGTAAAAAGTAATCGTCTAAACTCAAAAATTCGAAGGTCAACCTTTATAATTCAATGTTCTATTCTTATATCAAAACCACCACTAGCTATTTAAAGACCCATACTTTGCCAATTGGTGAAAGGCTAGAATGCGTATGCCTAGTTAAAAATCGATTATGATAGGGCATTAACCTACAGGTTGGATTATTAGAACGCCACTCCCAAAAATATAGCAATGGTAATTAAATATTTCAGTACCTTGATAGGATAACCAACAACCACCCTACAACATGCCCAGCTTCTTTGGTAAAATTCGCAGGAAACTTTCCGATGACAATAGGTCCTTAAAATACGGGCGGTATGCCATAGGTGAAATCGTATTGGTAGTGATCGGGATTTTGATTGCTTTAAGTATCAATAATTGGAATGATGTTCGGAAGGAAAGGAAAATTGAATCTGAATATTTAAACCGATTGACCAATGATCTGAAAGTCGATTTGATGAATTTTGATACCATTATTGGTTCTATGGATAGAATAGAAAAGGATTTGCGGAAGGTAATATCTTTTTATTCAAATGGAAATACTAAAGTACTTGATACGACACGGCTATTTCAAGCTATCGTAGATGGGGCCGATTATGGTTGGAGCCACCCAAAAGCAGTACGCACTACCTTTGATGAACTTAAAAGTACAGGAAGTCTGAGCCTGATTAAGAATGCCAAGCTTCGCACGAAAATAATATTATACCAAGAAAATAACGAAGAAGAGAACATTCGAATTTTAGAACGCCAGACCGATTATCCTAAGGCAACGTATACGCTGATTCCGAGAAGTCCGGAAAATGATTTTTTGTTCCAGGAAAACGTACTCCCCAACCACATCATACTGCAGCGTATTCTGGATTCAAACTTGGATCGATTGGTCGTAGCACAGCTCAATTTTTCACGCTTCTTGAAGCAGAGTCATTTATTTCTGCGCAAGGAAGCGCAAAAACTGTTGGAGGAAATAAATATTGAAATTCAAAAGAATTGAATACCTTAGGAAGGAACAACAATTCATTTCCTCTCAATGATTGCTTTTTTCCGGACGATCCGCAAAAATCTCGTTGATGACAACAAACCCTTAAAATATCTGAGATATGCCTTTGGGGAGATTATACTGGTTGTTATTGGGATTCTAATTGCCCTCCAGATTAATAATTGGAATGAAAAACGAAAACAAAATAATGAACGGATCCTGTATCAAAAATCACTGCACGACGATCGCGTCCTCGACACCTTAATGATTATTGAAGGAAATGCGTCCTATCAAAAACAATTAGCATCTATTGATTCCATATTTAGTCGTCTTTATGGTAAGGATGGAACTATTGATACTTTAAAGATTATTGTTCAGAATGAATATCGTCCCGGTTTAACGTCAATCCGTAATTTGAACAGTTCGACTTTCAATGCAATGGAATCAAGCGGCAAGTTAGACTTATTTAAGACAGATCTTAAAACGGCCATTTTAAAACACTACCTAATGCAAAAAAGTGCTTTACAATTACTTAATATAACGGTAAATGCAAATTTGGAACAGACCTTGGACTTTGGTAAAAAGTATCCTTTTCAATTGGGTGGTGACAATTATATGTCAAGAATCGCTTGGACCGACATAAATGAGCGTGACTTTGTCATTGGGTTTAATAGAGTGATCGGGTATCATCTTCATGCATTGCAACTCAATCTAAAAACGTGCCATGAACTATTGAACGGCACAAGAGAGTTGATTCGAGTGCTTAATGTCAATCGATAAATATTCAGTAAAAGTGCTGAATTATTAGTAAAACATTGTATTTAATGGGTATGCAAAGGAAGTTCTTGGTCATCTGCAAATTCCTTTTATTTTTATACACGTTTATTTTGGGCTGTACCGCTGCTAAAAACCTTGATGAGAAAACAAAAATAATTGTGAATGATGAACAATCCAGGTCATCTAACTTAACTGATAGTACGACAAGTACTTCTGCAAAAGATTTTGGCTTGGATGACCATTTAGGGATTATGATAGCGCCCGATATTAGGACGCACCCAATAGCCGTTTCGGACGATTCATTGACTAAAATCCTAATATTAGATGGGGAAAGCGAAATTTTATCGCAGGTTTTCTTAGATAGTGAAACTGAAATGCTTGATTCTTCTATCGTAAAAAGCCCTGTCGCCAATAAAATTGCGGAAAATTATCTAAAAAGTAATAATAAGTTGCCCGGTGGTCATTGCCTTGCGGTTAGTAAGGCCCGTTTTGAGAAAGCCTACGAGGAAATTCACGGTCATACAGTTTATGAAGATCTTCCCGATAGTATGTCCACAAGTTACTATACTCCAAGAGAGGTGTTCGACTTCCTATATGTATCTGCCTCGGGCACGCATAAGGGATGGAGAAGCCTGCCGTTAAAATACCGAGGTAAGGGAAATGCCGGTGCCATCGCATTTGCCGGCATGGGTACGCTGGTCGATTGGTTCGGGATATGGAGTGGCGAACTCAGGCCTGGGGCCCTAATGCAAGTTTGGAAACGCAAAAAGGACTATGAAAAAGTAATACGCGGAGTAAACAGTAAAGATTTTGATCCATTTGGGCATTCCTTTATTTTTATGGGCTATGTACGTGATGAGAAGCGCGAAATTATCGGCATTAGAATTGCGGACCAAGGGTATCAGAGCTATCGCCCACTATTACCCAATGATTATGAAGTTTGGTGGGCGGTCAACCTTACCATATAATATCGGAGGCTGCCGAATAGCTCTTAAAATTTAACGTTTCGGATGAAATTCATTCTAGAAGAATACGTTAGTTTTATTTACGATGATCTTCGCTATATAAAAAATCTGCCATGTTGTTCTTTTACATATTCTTGTTTTTCGGATTCAAAAACGAAATGCCACGTAATCTATATGCTGCCAAGGAAAATAGCGTCGTTAATGGAAGGACTTCGCCCATTTTCAAACCTATGGCATTCAATGAATGGTTAAAATTAGATCTCGACTCGGGTTTGGATACGATTTCCTACGCGGATAGGAAAGCCGATATTGGTCAACTTCGAAAACAATTGGGCGAAGGGCTTCGGAAGGGAGAAATTTCATTAGACAGCATAAAGATAGTATTCACAAACCATTTGGTAGACAGAATCATCCCCCATTGGTATGGTACGCCATGGAGTTTTGGAGGCCATACTGCCGTACCGAACCAAGGCAAAATTGCTTGTGGCTATTTTATCTCGACTACGCTGCGTGATATGGGTATAAAACTTGATCGTTATAAACTGGCACAAAAATCACCTATTGATGAAGCCAAGGTCATTAGTTGCGGTGCTCCAATATATAACGTTGTGCAGGAAATTCCGGAAAAGGCCTTAGAGGAAATCGAAAAATTGACCCATGAAGGACTTTATTTTATTGGCTTTGACACAGGTCATGTGGGCTATCTGTTAAAACGGAAGGGCGAATTATTTTTAATACATTCCAACTACTTTTCGCCAGGGTCGGTTTGTATCGAATCTCTGAAAAATTCAAGGGTTTTTAAAAGTTTTTCTAAATTCCATATTGTGGATATTTCCAATAATGAAGTGCTAATACAACATTGGTTGGATAATGGGAACGTTCTATAAGACGCAGTTCCCACGATTTTAATTAAAAATGCTCACAGATGGGCAATCGTCTTCGGACTGCTGTTCAAGGCAAAGTTGCTGGCTGGCTGGTCGTATACCTCTTTAACGATCCTGTACAAGTCAGGGACCACCGTTTTTGCTATACTTGAATTCGTATTTAAAAGAACACAAATCCCCAGGTCGGCATCGGGATAGACCGCTATTTCATTTCTGTAGCCATTTACGCTACCCCCGTGGTGCCAAATGGTTTTTTCGATTGTTGTGTTGTCCTCGGTATATTTGTGGATCCTCCATCCAAAACCGTAATACGATGAGACATGTCCGGGCCAGCGCTGATAATATTTACTGTGACCTTTAATTTCGATTTGGGGCTTAAAAGCTTCTTCCAAAGCCGTTTTATTCATTATTTCCGGATTGTGTCCCAGTAAAAATAGCATCCATTTTGCCATATCAACAGCACTTGAATTAATACCGCCGGCCGCGATGGCGTTGTCGTAATGGTTTGTAATTTTTTTGGGCTTCCATGTATTTCGCCCTTTTGAATACGGTATGGCGATGTCTTTGCCTTGCATCATTGATTCGTGATCTATGGTGGTGGAACACATCTCCAAGGGCTTAAAAAACAAATTCTCCAATAACGACGCAATAGGCTGTCCTGTGGCTTTGTACATCATTTCTCCCGAGAGCGCAAATAGGGCATTCTGATAGCTATAGGTCAACCCTGGAGCACTAATTGGCTTCACATCTATAAAACGTTTCGCAATATCGGACAAAGACAGTCCGGCCTCGACCAAATTGGTATAACTATGGTATGGTGCCCCAGAAGTTTGCGATAAAATAGTGGCCAAGGTAATTTTATCGGTATTCCTTAGGTCGCCCAACTGAAATTCCGGAATATAATCGCTTACTTTATCTTTCCAATCAAATCGACCCTCACTTACCAAATCGGCGGCCAATATGCCGGCAAAACCTTTCGACAGTGATCCGAGTCTAAACCGGGTTTGGCCATCAACTCCCTCATTTGTTTTAATATTTCTTAAGCCGTATCCATCGGAAATCACGGTCGAATCACCCATTACAATACTTACTCCGGCGCCTACGATGTCTCCTGATGCTATCGCCTGATCAAAATAGGCTTGAAGGGCCTTGTTCAATGCTTGTTGTTGTGATGTGTAGAGCGCTGCCTTTTTTAGATCAAAGGAATTATTTTTTGACAGGTCGACCGAATTGGAATTTTCCGATTTAGAACGAACGATCGGATTACCTACACCTCGTGTAAGGGCAAAAAGCGCTAAAAGTAAAATTGTCGTTCCTATTAAGATTTTGAATCGCTTCATAAGTAGGTAACTGTTAGGTTTCAGGTAAAATGGGGTAAAAATTGCATTATATAATACATAACCGATTTAAAATGTGAATAGTATGCATTTCCTAACTTAATATACAGATTTAAGTGTATAAGTTACAACTTTATTGAAAATACGTCTTTACTTACTCCTTTGATACGGTCCTCATTTGCCTTAAAAATACATCTTACAAAACCTCGGTGCGTTAGACAATTTATTAGCACAGGAAACACAATTAGCCGTTTTCAAGAGCTTTAATAAGCCTTCGCCCGAAAATCAATATAGAAATACCCCCACAAGCGGCCATACCGGCATGCAAAAGCCAAAATTGCAAAGGACCCAGCGTTTCGTAAAAACTCCCGAGCCATCCTACGAGATTATTGGCCACAAAAAGTGAAATGAACGTGACGCCCATCATCGTCCCATTAATACTGACTGGTGCAGCGCGGGAGACGAGTGCCAACAAAGTAGGCCATTGATAAATAAAAGCCACGCCCATACCCACTGCGCAGAGCGCGGGCCATACCGGACTCACCAAGGCACCGTCTGCCCAGAAAATGGCGCCTACTAGGAAAAGATGACTAATTGTCGCAAGCCAAGCACCAATGGCAATCTTATTAAGTTCGTTCGGTTCACGCTGCCGACGCGACTGCCATCGCCAAAGAACAATCAATAAAGGTACCGCCAAAATACTTGCGAATGCGTCCAATGACTGATACCAGGGTACGGGAATACTAAAATTGCCGACATGTAGATCTACATACTCTTGAATCCAGATTTTGAAAATATTATAAAGCTGAAGGTAACTTACCGAATGGAAAATAGTAATTGTAATTACGACCAGCAATAAACCAACAAGGCGCCAATCAGTCGTTTCCGGAATTGTTTTCGACCGCTTGGAGCGTTCCACTTTTGTTGGTAAATGATGGAAACCGTAGAGGTAGGTCATCAACCCTGCCAACATGAAGACCGCAGCGATGCCAAAGCCATAATGCCACCCATAAAATTGGGCAAGATAGCCACAAACGATTGGGCCCATGACTGCACCGATATTAATGGCGGTACTGAAAATGGCAAAACCGCGAGTACGCCTTGCACTCTCTTCTTGTGAATACAAAGCCCCGACCTGGGCCGAAATGTTTCCTTTGAGGAAACCAGAACCTATAATGAGGAGGCATAGGGCCATAAGAAAAGTCTTGTCAAAGGTCATGGCAATATGCCCTGCACACATAGATAAGGCGCCAATAATAACCGCGTTGCGCTGTCCGATCCAGCGGTCTGCAATAAGACCTCCAAATACGGGGGTAAAGTAGACAAATCCTGCGTAAAGGCCATATATTATTGATGCCAGCCCAAGTGTCGAAAGGGGTCCCATGACCGACTCCAAGGCATGCTTCAATGGCATAAATCCGGCTATATGTTCAACATGACCCGGCAACAACAACTGATTTACCATGTAGAGCACCAACAAGGCCGTCATGCCGTAATACGAAAATCTTTCCCAGGCTTCTGTGGAGGCAAGAAAGAACAGACCCTTCGGATGTCCTAGAAACGTTTTTCTGCTATTGGCCTTCTGGGTTTCACTAGGTTTTAAAGGCATAATTATCAAGTGTATTTCACACCCATATGACGTACTGCATATGAAGGCCCCTTCTTGCTCTGGTACCGGGCGGTTTATGAGTATCACAAGTATACACATTTTCAGGTTGCAACATGCTATAAACTATATATTGGCAATCGGTACGCGTAAAAAGCATCCCTTATATTATTCTTTTGACAAGTATAAATAGTACTCCATGCATTTGGGACTTGCTCTTAGTACATGCCCCCTACAGATCCACATTTTCATACTGAACGGCCTAAACGGCGAAGTTGAAAGTGGGTTATTGCATATTAAATTTTTAATAACCATTCCCTATGCTGATTTGGAGCGGTTATCGAACTAGCACCATTTCCTTAACAACTCCATAGTGATCTATCAAATCTGAAGTCTTCCATTTTAATATTATTAAGCTCATTATAAGTCGTTTATAATAATTCAGTATCTTAGGAAGAACTACCAACCCCTTCTTTCAATGATTAATTTTTTTAGAAAAATCCGCAAAAAATTCGCTGATGATAACAAGTTGTTAAAATACGCCAGATATGCCATTGGGGAGATTGTATTGGTGGTCATTGGGATATTATTGGCATTGCAAATCAACAACTGGAATGAGGTTCGTAAAAATAGAAGCTTAGAACAGATTTTTCTAAGAAGCTTATTGGTAGAAATGAAAGTGAATTATGAAAATTTGAATGTAGCAATGTCATATCATTCGAAATCTCGAAATGCAGCAAAAAGAATGATAAAAATTTATAATGGCCATTATGTATTTAAAAATTATCAGGAATTAGATTCAGTTTTATCGCTGCTGCAATGGGCTTGGACCTTTGATTCTGAAATGGGCGCCCTAAAGTCAATTAAAACATCCGGGCTTTTTAATTCTATACAAAATGAAAGTCTGAGAATATTAATAAGTTCCTATGAGGATCTAAGTTACGATGCAGCCGAGGAGAGCAAAATTATTCAAAATCTAATAATCGATAAATATATTCCCAGGGTAAATCAATATGTTAGTTTACATCAACGCTTGCAATATTTGGGGAAAGATTATCACGTCGGTGAAAGCCGTTTTAAACCTGATTATGATGGATTATTAGAAGATAGATCTATTGAGAGCCTTATCGCTTATATTCATACTTGGCGTATTGATGAACTGAATGAAGAAAAAAACTTGAAGTTATTATTAGAAAGATTTATTGCTACTTTAGGTAAAGAGATCGAGAAATAACGAAAGGCTAACTAAGTGCTGCGCGTGCAATCCTGCCTTGTTGGCAGAAAGGTGTCCCGATTGTGACTTAACAAATTCTGGATTACGAGGTTCGAAATACGAAGTTGGATGTACGAAGTCTTAATTACATATTTCTTAGTTCGTACTTCATATTTCGTAATTCCTTATCTTGTTAATGCAACCGCCAACCCATACTTCAAATGATCACTTTCTTCCGTAGGATACGCAAGCAATTTGCAGACGATAACAAGCCTTTAAAATACTTGAGGTATGCTATAGGCGAAATTGCGCTGGTTGTCATTGGTATATTGATTACACTTCAAATAAAGAATTATAATAACAAAGCCACTCGATAGTTTGAGTGGCTTTCTTTATATTAGAAAAGTACTAATTAATAAGATTATCTTTAAATCAAACTAAAAAAATGGAAGAACAGAATTTTAAAAATCATGGTAAACTTGTAAAAGGGTTTCATGGACTCTTGTTTATTGCGATGCTAGCTTTATTAATCGGTGCTGTAAACAATCTTATTCGTACCAGTAGTGATAACCTGTATTTAGCTTCTTTAGTAGTACTAATCGCTATTATATTTTTAATTATGGCATGGTTTGTACGCAGCTTTCCTTTAAAAGCACAAGATAGGGCCATAAAATCTGAAGAAAATTTGAGGTATTATGTAATGACAGGCAAATTATTCCCTAAAGAACTAAAAGTAGCCCAAATTATAGCGCTACGTTTTGCGAGTGATGAGGAGTTTTTACCCTTAGTAGAAAAAGCTTTAAAAGAAAACTTAACGAACAAAGAAATAAAAATGCTCATAAAAAATTGGAGGGCAGATGTTTACAGGGTTTAAAAATGTAATTACCAACTATACAAACAACACTCATTCAAAATTTCGAAAGAGTATTTTATGATCAAACATGCACAGCTCCAGTCCCGATACCTTGATGAGGAAACCGCCAACCACTGCTTCACATGATCAACTTCTTTCGTAAAATCCGCAAACAACTGGCCGATGACAACAAGCCGTTGAAATACCTGAGGTATGGCATTGGCGAAATTGTATTGGTCGTTATCGGTATTTTGATCGCCCTGCAGATTAATAATTGGAATGAAGGCCGTAAGGAAGCCCTGCTGGAAAGCGCGATCCTGCAACAGTTACAGACCGAATTTAAGAGCAACCTGAAACAGTTGGATGAAAAAATCGGCTCAAAGGAAGAATTGATGCGTTCGGTCTTGCGTCTTTTTAAATATATCGACCAACCCGATCTTCGAAATAAGGACAGTGTAGATTTTCATCTGGGAAGAACCATTCCTTTCACGACCTTCGATCCCATTGTGAACGATCTGGCCAGTTCGGGTAATTTGCGGTTGATCAAAAATGACAGTCTAAAGCAATTGCTGTCTTTTTGGACCTCTGACATCAAAAATGTACAGGAAGATGAAGCTTCTTGGAAAGACTATAGAAATTTGGCCTATGTCCCCTATTTGATACGATATTATCAATTAAGGACCGTAAGAAGTAGGGCAACTTCCTCCAATGTCCTGGGCAGGTATTTGATAGAAGAGGACCAATCCATGGCCTTGAATGATATTGGGAATATCGGAAAAACCAAACATCCCGAAGATTTCAACGGCCTCCTGGATCAGCCCGATTTTGAGGACCATCTCGAAAGATGCTATACTACGAATAGATTTGCTACAACGCAGTGCATGATCTTACGCAAACGGATCGTCGAAATCCTAGACATTTTAAACAGGGAATTGGAAAACAGACCATGATCAACCCCCCGATGGCGCGAGCGTCCTCGCTCGTGCCAGTAATTTATTTTTCAGAAACATGTCCTTCAAAGTCTGAAATATAACGTTCGAGGTAGGAGGTACGAAATACGAAGTTTGAAGGACGAAGTTAGAAGTTAGAAGTTAGAAGTTCGTATTTCTCATTTCGTACTTTGTATTTCGTACCTCGTATTTATTAAAGCCTGTTTCTATTTTTTCTTGCTGTTTTAATCGATGCCACCAAGATTGCCAGAAGTTCATTTGCTTCTTTAATCAAAATTTGAATTTCTTTTTGACCAGGGTCCAGGACTTCTTGGAAAAGTTGTAACCAGTAAATAGATTCATCAGCTTCTTCTTCAACAATTTTAAGCTTGTTGATAAAATCTGCTGTCGATTTCGCCCGCAATGCCGCTCTATAATTAGCACCAACTGAACTGGAGCATCGTATTAGTTGTCTTGCCCATGCATCAAACTCCCTTGATTTAGGGATTTCTTTGCAAAATTTCCAGCAGTCAATAGCAAATCTTTTTGTCCTTGTTTTAAGGTTCTCCATAGTATTGTTAGTACACCATTGCAAGATTACACCGACTAATAGTCCTCACTTCGTACTTCCAACTTCGTATTTCGTACTTCCCCTACCCCAACCACCCCTCCCGATCCAAGCTCCTGTATTGGATGGCTTCCCCGATGTGATGGCCACGTAGGTCTTCCACATTTTCCAGATCGGCAATGGTACGCGCCACTTTTAAAATCCGGTCATAGGCCCGAGCGGATAAGTTGAGCCGTTGCATGGCATTTTTTAATAGAGACTTGGATGCTTCATCGAGCTTGCAGAACAAGCGGATCTGTTTGGTGTTCATCTGGGCATTATAATGCACGGTATCGAATTTTTCAAAGCGAAGCGATTGGATTTTTCGTGCGGCGGTCACCCGTTTCCTTATTTCGATACTCGGTTCGCCCTTGCGGTCTTCCGACAATTTATCGAAAGGCACCGGCGTAACCTCGATATGGATGTCGATACGGTCGAGCAAGGGACCTGAGATTTTTCCCAGATACCGCTGCATCTCCATTGGGGAGGAGGTCACCGGCGCATCCGGGTCGTTGAAATACCCCCCGGGACTCGGGTTCATACTGGCCACTAACATAAAACTGCTGGGATAGGTCACTGAAAACCGCGCCCTGGAAATGGTCACCTCCCGGTCTTCCAAGGGTTGCCGCAATACCTCGAGCACGCCCCGCTTGAATTCGGGCAGTTCATCTAAAAATAAGACGCCATTATGGGAAAGCGATATTTCCCCAGGTTGCGGATAGGAACCGCCACCGACAAGGGCGACATCACTAATCGTGTGATGCGGACTCCGAAAAGGGCGTTGGCACATCAGTCCCATATTTTTTATTTTTCCGACCACACTATGTATCTTGGTGGTTTCTAAGGCTTCTTGCAGTGTCATCGGTGGTAAAATGGAAGGCAGCCGTTTCGCCAACATCGTTTTCCCGGCACCTGGCGGGCCGATCAAAATAATATTATGCCCGCCAGACGCCGCGATTTCCATACAACGCTTTATACTTTCCTGCCCCTTTACATCGGAAAAATCGAATTCGGGGTACTCCAAATTTTTTTGGAATTCCGCTTGGATATCGACTTCAGTACGAATTAACGGGGTTCCTTTTTCAAAGAAATCAATCACTTCCGAAATATTTTCAATCCCATATACTTCGAGCCCTTCAACAATGGCCGCCTCTTTGGCATTTTCTTTTGGAAGTAAAAATCCCAGGAATCCTTCTTCATGGGCCTTTATGGCAATGGGAAGCGCACCGTTGATTGGCTGAAGGCTGCCATCAAGTGAAAGCTCCCCCATAATGATATACTTTTCGATATGCTCGGCTCGAATTTGTCCAGAAGCTGCCAAAATACCCAAGGCCAAGGTTAGGTCATAGGCCGAACCTTCTTTCCGCAAATCGGCCGGGGCAAGATTTAACGTAATCTTCTTTCCGGGAATCCGATACCCATTGTTTAGAAGGGCCGCGGCAATGCGGTAATTGCTCTCTTTTATGGCATTATCAGGCAGGCCAACAAGATGGTAGCCTACGCCAATGTCAACATTGACCTCTACGGTAATCGTCGTTGCCTCAACGCCAAAAACCGCACTTCCAAAAACTTTTGTGAGCATGAAATGATGATAATTATGATGGCGCACAAGTTATGCGC
>JBBQAM010000009.1:0-91168 GCA_038316335.1 Flavobacteriales bacterium | reverse complement strand
GCCGTTGTCAAATCCTTACCTACATTGATAACCTTTCTATCGATTTTTTGTTCAATGGTTGTGCGTTCCCCGACCACTTCGACACCTGCGAGCTGTTGTGCCTCTTCCTCAAGGATAATTACGCCAAGGTCTAGCTTTTTGTTTTCCTTTGATATAATTATTTTTTGATAATAGGTTTTGTAACCTATGAACTGCACTTCAAGTGATAAATTTCCTTCAGGGAGTTTTGTGATTTCAAAAGAACCGTCTTCATGGGTAATTCCACCCGTTACGGTTTCTGACCCATTTTCTGACTTAATTACAATAGCGGCATACGAGACAGGTTGTTGTAAGTTCTTGTCAACTACCTTTCCGGAAATACTGCCATCTTTAAGATCTGTTGGGTCTGGGGAATAGTTTGCTGTTATTGCACCATAGCAAAACAGTGCAAAAAGTAAAAATACTTTTTTCATGTGAAGTTCGTTTTTTGATTGATTGATGTTACCTACTGGACGATATTTGACGGAAGATGTTACTTCGGGGTGTGCTATTTAACATATTTTAACACTTCTGAAAATTAGGAGCGCTACATTCCAACAGCTATTGCCAAATGCAGATTTTGGTAGGTATTATTGATATCGGAAGACTAAAATTGATATAAAAAATAAAACCCCGACATTGCTGTCGGGGTTCTTTTCGCTGATAGGCCATATTAAACACTAACCATTAACTATAAACATATAGCACTATCAACGATGTAGATTTTAATATACCAGGAATTCAAGTATTAAATAGACGCGTATCTTTAAGGAAAGTTACATGAACTCACATAACTTTAACATATGAAAAAAACCTTGGTTATTGGAGCTTCTACCAATTTAGGAAGATACAGTTCCTTGGCAATACACCGCTTGGTCTCAAATAATATTCCCACCGAGGCCTTTGGTATAAGATCAGGTGCGGTTCACGGAGTGTCAATTAAGTCTGATTTCGCCGAATTTAAGAATATCCACACTGTGACGCTGTATTTAAACCCCACTAAGCAGCGGGCTTACTACGATGCTATCATAAAGCTAGGGCCAAAACGGGTAATCTTCAACCCAGGTACCGAGAATCCCGAATTTTATGCACTTTTATCGGCAAGTGCTATCGAAATCGAAGTGGCATGCACATTGGTATTATTATCCTTAGGCCAGTATTAGGGACCGATCTTGAAATTTCATTGCGCTTATAAGGTAAATCTATGGGTTCTTTCCCAGTTGTAAAATCAGATTGCGCTTCGACCACAGTGTGGCTTGTGACCAAAACTTATTTTTTTCTGATTGACCACAATCCGAAAAAAGTAAGGGCACCGTTTATTGGCAATAGTTCATAGCCGAATACATAACCGCCTAATTTGTCTGAAGGTATGTGGGCTAAACCGACGATGATCAGTACCGAAGTGAGGGCCACTATCCATACATACCGATCAAACACCTGATATTTTGTAAAAATGCCGAAGGCAAAAAGGCCTAATAAGGGTCCATAGGTATAAGATGCTACCTGCAATAGTCCATCAATTACATTGGTATCAAGAATATGTTTGAATGATATGACAACCAGGATCAACAAGATACTCATGCCCACATGGGTGGTTTTCCGTATTCTTTTTTGACGGGACTCGGGTTGTTTTTCAATTCCCAAAAAGTCAACACAAAAAGAGGTCGTCAACGAAGTCAAGGCACTATCGGCACTGCTATAGGCCGCAGCTATCAAGCCGAGGATAAAGGTAATGGCCACAACGGGCCCTAAGCCAGTATTCAGGGCTATTTCGGGAAATAATAGATCTGATTTTGCTTTGCCGTCCATCATAGGCAATGCAATCTGATGCTGGTCGGCATAGATAAATAACAGGGCGCCTAAAAGCATAAATACAAAAGTTACCGCAACCAAGACAATACTAAAACTGACCATGTTCTTTTGAGCATCCCTTAAAGATCGGCAGGTCAGGTTCTTTTGCATCATATCTTGATCGAGGCCCGTCATACAAATGGTAATGAACATGCCCCCTAAAAACGATTTGATAAAACTGTTTTTGGCGAAAAAATCTTCGGTAAAGAATGTTTTGTTGTATTCCTTAAATTCGTTCGATGTCAAGAATTGGCCAAAAGTCCAATCCATTTTCGCCAAAATGAAATGTATGGATAGTCCAACAGCCAATAGCATGAATAAGGTCTGCAGCGTATCGGTCCAAACGATCGTTTTTATTCCACCCTTAAAAGTATAGATCCAAATAAGTAAAATCGATAAGGTAACTGTTGCCTCAAAAGGAACATTCCACGCATCAAACACAAACTGCTGCAAGACAATAGCTACTAGAAACAAACGAAATGAAGCCCCCAGTACCCTGGACACAAAAAATGAAACCGCCCCTACCTTATAACTGATAAGGCCAAAACGCTCATCGAGATATTGGTAGATGGAAGTGACATTTTGTTTGTAATAAATGGGTAGTAACACAAATGCGGTAATGAGATACCCTAAAAAATAACCGAAAACCACCTGCATATAACTGAACTGCGAATCGGCCACCCAGCCAGGCACCGAAATGAACGTAACCCCTGATAAGGACGCCCCTACCATCCCAAAGGCTACTACGAACCATGGGGAATGTTTCCCGGCCTTGAAAAAATCCTCGTTCGAATCGTTTTTGCCCGTGAAATACGAAATAAGCATAAGCAACAAAAAATAGCCACCTATGAGCAGAAGGATGTTGGTCGGCGTCATGCAAATAATTTTCAGGTAAAGTACAAAAAGTAAAAATAGTATGTAATTTTGTCTGGTAAACCAGAACCATGGATTTTTCTTCAAAACTATTGGAAAATGCGGTATACGAGATGTCGCAACTACCGGGAATCGGCAAACGTACCGCTTTGCGGCTGGTACTGCATTTATTGAAGCAGCCCAAGGACCGATCCGCCCGGTTGACGCATGCTTTGGAAAATCTACGCAGCTCGGTCAAGTTTTGCTCGAATTGTCATAATATTTCCGATGTCGAATTGTGCGAAATCTGTGCAAGTATGAAAAGGGACAAAGCTTTGGTTTGTGTCGTTGAAGACATTAGAGACGTTATGGCTATTGAGAACACGGGGCAATATAGGGGACTGTATCATGTGCTCGGCGGAAAAATATCGCCGATCGAAGGGGTGGGCCCTCATAACCTAACCATTACTTCCTTGGTAAACAAGGCACGGGAAGGCGTCATAAAGGAACTTATTTTTGCATTGAGTTCTACCATGGAAGGTGACACGACCAATTTCTATATCTATAAACAATTACACGGGTTAGACATCAAAACTTCTACAATTGCCAGAGGAATTGCCGTAGGTGATGAGTTGGAGTTTGCCGATGAGGTAACCTTGGGGAGAAGTATTTTGAACCGAATTCCTTTCGAAGGCTCTTTAAAATTGAATTAATCTTGCAATACGTTTATTCGAGGGGAGGCTTTTTTAGTATTTTTGCAAAAAATCACCCCAAACGTCCTATAAAATAAGCATATGTCAAAATTTGAATTAAAATTGCCGAGAATGGGGGAGAGCGTAGCAGAGGCTACCTTGACCTCCTGGTTGAAGGAGGTTGGCGATGTCGTTGAAATGGATGAGGCTGTTTTTGAAATTGCCACCGATAAGGTTGATTCAGAGGTACCAAGCGAAGTAGAAGGGACCTTGGTCGAAAAACTTTTCAATGTAGATGATATTATTAAGGTAGGGCAGACCGTTGCCATTATTGAATTAAATGGAGTAGTGGCATCGCCAACTGATAAAACCCAGGAAAATGGCACCGACCAGGAAGTAGTAAAAGATCAGACCCCCACACCTGAGGCAAGCATGCCCGCCGTAAAGGAAGCTTCAGAAACCAATACCATACAGGATTTTAGTGCTTCGGATCGTTTTTATTCACCGTTGGTTAGAAACATTGCCAAAGCGGAAGGTATCACGATCGCAGAACTAGATACCATTGTAGGAAGTGGCAAGGAAGGTCGGGTAAGTAAGAATGATATCCTGCAATACCTTGAAGACAGAAAATTGGCAGAAGATCGCCAAGCCGAACCCACAGCCCAGGAAAAGGTCGCTACCATAGAAAAGAGCGCCGACACCCCCAAGAGTGAGGGTCCGACAATGGCAGCCAATGCCTCTGGGGGTACTGATGAGGTCGTAGAATTGAGCCGAATGGGCAAAATGATTGCCAAGCATATGGTTGAAAGTGTTTCGACCTCTGCGCATGTTCAAAGTTTTATAGAAGTCGATGTTACCAATATTGTGAATTGGCGGAATAAGATGAAAGTCTCCTTCGAAAAAAGGGAAGGCGGGAAATTGACCTTCACGCCCATTTTTATGGAAGCCGTTGCCAAAGCATTAAAAACATATCCCATGATGAACATTTCATTATCGGGCGATAGGATCGTTAAGAAAAAGAATATCAATATTGGTATGGCCGCGGCATTGCCCGACGGGAATTTAATAGTTCCGGTGATTAAAAATGCAGACCGATTGAATTTGGTCGGTATGGCGCAAGTAGTAAATGATTTAGCCGAGAGGGCCCGCACCAATCAATTAAAACCAGACGAAATTCAAGAAGGTACCTATACGGTCACCAATGTTGGAACTTTTGGAAGTGTTTTTGGAACGCCGATAATAAACCAACCACAGGTCGGTATCCTCGCATTAGGGGCCATTCGCAAAGTGCCCGCCGTAATCGAGACACCCGAAGGCGATTTTATCGGTATTCGAAGTAAAATGTATTTGTCCCATAGTTATGACCACCGGGTGGTCAACGGTGCTTTGGGCAGTATGTTCGCAAAGGCCGTAGCCGATTATTTGGAAGCTTGGGACGTGAATCGGGAAATCTAAGGGATCAACGCTTTCCTAAAACTGCTACGGTTGATGATTTAAGATTCCCACTTGGCCCATAGGTTCCTAAAATAAAACCGATTCTTTGGTTTCCATTGTTTTGAACCGGTTTTTACCGCGCCATTAATAGTTCAATTGTTACAAATTGATTTTCGGAAATGGGTTTCCGATGCGAAAGGGCATCGATAGCGTGGTAGAAAGATGCCCCATTTGATCATTGGCCCTTCTAAAAACTCAATGAAAGTTCAGCGGTGTTCCTATTGCTTCAAGATTTGGTCTCGGAATCGACGAAGGTGAAAATCAAGCGTACCTATGTATTCCAATTTATCGAATCCCAATTTTTTTTCAATCCCGAAAAATAAGTCTTTCACAAAAAATTGTCGCATTCATTTCAAGCGTACCTTTACAAGAAAATTCATGTCGATACAGCGGAGGGTGCGATCTGTGGAATTGCTATATGGCCAATTGGAAAAGGAGATAGCAAAGTTCCAATCCCATACAAAATTACATTGTGTCGCTGGGTGCGGAAAGTGTTGTACCAATCCGGAAGTGGAAGCCTCGCCCCTTGAATTTTTGCCTTGGGCCTACCATATTTTTTTAGAGGGTATGGCCCTGCAAGTCTTAGATGAAATCAAAAAACATCCTACTTCAATCTGCCATTTATATAGCCCTTTGTCATTGATTGATTCTGCCAAGGGAAGTTGCAGCCAATATGCCTATCGCGGGCTTATCTGTCGCCTCTTTGGGTTTGCGGCCGGGCGGGACAAACTGGGACTTTTACGATTGGCGACCTGCAAAATCATTAAGGAAAATCAACGAGATAATTATGAACTGACTGCGCTGGCCATCAATAATGGCCTTTCGATACCTATTTTTTCGAACTACTACCAGAAGTTGTCCCACATAGATTTTAGATTAGGCAATAACATTGTTCCGATCAATAAGGCCTTACAATTGGCCTTGGAAGAGGTACTTCATTATTATGCCTATCGACCCATGCCCCGAAAATTCAAAAAGGCGGGATAACCGGCATCAATGCAAGGCTGAATTTTCGGGAATTGGCAATGATTTGAAATTTAGCCGTCAAACATTTCGCTTTACTTTTTGAAGGTTTATCTTTGTAAAAAGTAGCATGCCGTATGGATTTAAAGCTTACACGCCCCATTTGTTTTTTTGATTTAGAGACCACCGGCATCAATGTTGCCCTTGATCGAATCGTTGAAATCTCCATTTTAAAGATCTACCCTAATGGGAATAGGGAAAGTAAGACGTGGTTGGTAAATCCTGAAATGGAAATTCCTGCTGAAACCACCGCAATTCATGGGATTTCGAACGAAAAAGTGGCCAATGAACCCACCTTTAAGAAGCTGGCCCAGGAAATTTACAAAATGATAAAGGATAGTGATCTTGGCGGATTTAATTCAGATCGCTTCGACATTCCCTTACTAGCTGAAGAAATGCTACGCGCCGATATCGATTTCGATATGAAACATATGGTTTCGGTCGATGTTCAGACCATTTTTCATAAAATGGAAAAGCGTACGTTGGAAGCCGCATATAAGTTTTACTGTGACAAAGAGCTTAGTGATGCGCATAGTGCAAAGGCCGACACGCTAGCAACTTATGAAGTGCTCCTTTCCCAGTTGGATCGGTATCCCGAACTTGAGAATAACATTAAAAAACTAGCGGAATTCTCTACCCACAGACAATTTGCGGATTTTGCCGGTTTCATTGGCTTTGATGAGGAGGGGGTGGAAATATTTTCATTCGGCAAGCACAAAGGTAAAAGGGTCAATGAAGTGCTTGATAATGAACCAGGTTATTTTGGATGGATCCTCAATGCTGACTTTCCGTTATATACCAAAAAAGTACTTACCCAGATAAAATTAAGTAGATTGAACAATAAGCTGGGTTGAAAACTTTCAAATAGTACCCAAAAAAGTGGCATACATAGCCGCTTCGACCTGTTATACAAGCAGGGTAGGGGCAATTTAAGCTATGAACAACCGGTAATAATCCCTATTTTGCATCCCTAAGCACCTTAAACCATTAATCCAGATAACCTAAATTCATGAAGCTCATCTGCATTGGTCGAAACTATGTCGATCATATTAAAGAACTCGGCAATGAACGGCCATTAGACCCAGTGATATTTATAAAACCTGACTCGGCGATTCTTCCGAGGGATCAGGATTTCTTTATCCCCGATTTCACACAGGATGTTCATTATGAGGTCGAAGTACTGATAAAAATAAAAAAGGTCGGTAAACATATTGATCCAAAATTTGCCGCTACCTATTATGATGAAATAGGCTTGGGTATTGATTTTACAGCGCGGGACCTACAGTCCCAACTCAAAGAAAAGGGCCTCCCTTGGGAGAAAGCGAAAGGTTTTGATGGTGCTGCCGTAATTGGTAGCTGGCTCCCAAAGACCGATTTCTCTGATTTGAACAATTTGAATTTTAGGTTGCTAAAGAATGGCCAAATAGTGCAGAATGGCAATACCAGCCATATGCTATGGGCGTTCGACGACCTTATTGCCTATGTTTCCCGATTTTTTATGTTGAAAAAGGGTGATATTATTTTTACTGGTACCCCTGCGGGTGTTGGAAGAATAATGACAAATGACTATCTTTCGGGCATATTGGAAGGGCATGAACTCTTCTCTGTAAAAGTAAAATAATGATATACAATCTTGATAAAATCAATGAAATGGCAGATGGGGATGAGGATTTCGTCAATTCTGTAATTTCGGTCTTTTTAGAGGAAGTGCCTCATGACTTGCAGGCCTTAGAGAGTGCCTTGGCACATAGTGACTATGAAAAAGTGTATCAATTGGCGCATAAAATTAAACCCAATGTAGATTTATTGGGGATGGAACAAACGCGTGCCGCTGCCTTGGAAATTGAGACTTTGGGCAAAAATGCAGCCAATATGGCCCAAATAGAAAAGGTCTTCCCGATTCTTAAAAAAGATATCAATCAGGTAGTTTCAGAATTAAAAAAAGATTTCCACCTCTAATGTTCGCAGAGATCATCACCATAGGCGATGAGATTCTTATAGGACAAATTGTTGACACCAATTCGGCCTTTATTGCCAAAGAACTGAATAAAATAGGGGTTTCGGTTTATCAGATTACTTCCATTCAAGATGATATGTCGCATATTTTGTCGGCCCTTCAGGAAGCGAAAGCTCGAAGTTCGGTAGTGATCGTAACCGGTGGTTTGGGCCCAACAAAAGACGATATCACCAAACACGCATTTTGCGAGTTTTTCAAGGATACTCTGGTGGAACAAGACGAAGTACTTCGCCACATTGAGGTGTTATTCAAAAAATTTATTACAACGGCTCCTATTTCCGATATCAATCGCAAACAAGCGCAAGTACCTTCAAAAGCCACCGTGTTGCATAATGCGTACGGCACGGCCCCAGGTATGTGGTTCGAGGAGGACGGGACGGTCTTTGTATCGCTTCCCGGTGTCCCTTTCGAAATGAAGAGTTTGATGACCACCATGGTCCTGCCAAAAATCGCCGCTCGGTTTGACCGCCCACATATTATTCACAAAACCTTGGTAACCTATGGTATGGGCGAGAGTGCGATTGCCAATCGAATAGAGCAATGGGAAGATAATTTACCGCCTTTTATCAAATTGGCCTACCTGCCCAATTTGGGTAAAGTGCGGTTGCGCTTGACTGCCAAAGGCCCTGATAAAATTGTGCTTGAAAAGGCGATGGACGAGGTCTCTCAAAAATTATATCCCTTGATTACCGATATTTTATTTGGAATCGAGGACAACGAGAATTTAGAGGAAACAGTTGGCAAGCTATTTATCGAAAAAAAGATGACCTTGGCTACTGCCGAGAGTTGTACCGGAGGCAAAATCGCCCAAGAACTTACATCTATTCCAGGGGCATCGAACTACTTTAAAGGTGGTATCGTGAGTTATGCCACGGAGACCAAAGTTGAAGTGCTCCAGATCCCTAAGGAAATCATTGAGCGCCATTCGGTCGTAAGTGCCGAGGTTGCTTACCTGATGGCCCAAAATGTAAAAAAGTTGTTGAATACCGATTTTTCCGTGGCAACCACTGGAAATGCCGGCCCAACCAAGGGAGATTCAGATGCGGATATCGGTACTGTGTATATCGCTATAGCCACACCAAATGATGTATATGTACAAAAATTCAATATGGGAAACCATCGCGAACGCATTGTAGAAAAGTCCGTCAACAAGGCCCTTGAAATGCTACAGAAAGAAATTTTAAAATTCTAGATAAGAATGTTGCCCGTCCCGTAAAAATGATATAAATTTGCACCCTGTTTATACGAAAAACTCAGCACGATGTCAAAAGTTTGTCAAATTACTGGAAAGAGTTCGATGTTCGGAAACAATGTATCGTTTTCGATCAATAAGACACGAAGAAGATTTAATGTAAATCTTTCCAAAAAACGTTTTTATATTCCTGAGGAAGATCGTTGGGTAACCTTAAAGGTTTCTGCCAAGGCATTGAAATCGATCAACAAAAAAGGCATATCCGTAGTTTTAAAAGAAGCGAAGGCGCAAGGATTACTTACAAAGTAATTTTGTAAATTTTAGATAACAATGGCAAAGAAAGGTAATAGGATTCAGGTTATATTGGAATGTACCGAGCATAAGGAATCTGGGCAACCAGGTACTTCCAGATACATTACTACCAAGAACAAAAAAAATACCCCTGAGAGGATGGAAATTAAGAAATTCAATCCTATTCTCAAAAGGATGACCGTTCATAAAGAAATTAAATAATTGAAGGAATTTCACACTTGTGAAAACTTCTAATACTATATAGGACCATGGCAAAGAAAACGGTAGCAAGTCTACAGACCAGTTCAAAAAGATTGACAAAGGCCATTAAGATGGTAAAATCTCCAAAAACGGGGGCGTACATATTTGTAGAATCTGTAATGCCACCAGAATTGGTGAATGATTGGATTGCTAAAAAATAAGGAAATTATCCTTTAAGATTACAAAGGCCCCATCTAGATGGGGCCTTTTCTTTTATATGTGTTTGAAATTTATCACTATTGCCTACCTTATTTCGCAAACTATAATTCGCTAAGCGATTCTAGATGCTGTTTTATGACTCATTTCCTATCTTTGAACAAAGAATGAATTAGAACATGAGCCTCTTCAAGAATATTTTTTCATCAAATAAAAAGGAATCTTTAGACAAGGGTCTTGAAAAGACCAAGACCACGTTCTTTAATAAACTCAGTAAGGCCGTTGCCGGCAAATCGAAGGTCGATGATGATGTCTTGGACAACCTCGAAGAAGTCTTGGTGTCGTCGGATGTCGGGGTCGATACAACCTTAAAAATCATTCGACGCATAGAAGCCAGAGTTGCCAAGGATAAATATATGGGTACAGAAGAATTGAATGGCATTCTGCGGGAGGAAATCGCAGCGTTGTTGTCGGAGACCAATACAAGTGAAACAGCCGATTTTACCATTCCAAAGGGTAAAAAACCCTTCGTAATCATGGTAGTCGGTGTGAATGGTGTCGGAAAAACAACTACCATCGGAAAATTGGCCTACCATTTTAAGAAGCAGGGATTAAAAGTAGTCTTGGGAGCAGCCGATACATTTCGCGCGGCGGCCATCGATCAGTTGCAGGTATGGGCCGATCGTGTCGACGTGCCGATTATCAAACAACAAATGGGCAGTGACCCGGCTTCGGTCGCCTTCGATACGCTGAGCTCGGCCATTACACAGGAAGCTGATGTCGTCATAATAGATACTGCCGGCCGTTTACACAACAAGGTCAATTTGATGAATGAACTTACCAAGGTAAAACGCGTAATGGACAAAGTCGTAGCCGAAGCTCCCCATGAGGTTTTATTGGTATTGGATGGTTCTACCGGTCAAAACGCCTTTGAACAGGCCAAGCAATTCACGAAGGCGACCGAGGTTACCTCTTTGGCCGTTACAAAACTCGATGGTACAGCCAAAGGTGGGGTCGTCATCGGGATTTCCGATCAATTTCAGATTCCGGTAAAGTATATTGGGGTTGGGGAAGGCCTCGAAGATTTACAGGTATTTAATAAGTACGAATTCGTTGATTCCTTTTTTAGCTAGTTCATGTTAAAGAAAATAATTAGCCTCCTCCTGATGGTCGGATCGCTTTGCGGTTGCAAAGAAAAACCACCTACAACCTCTCAAGTTGTTTTATGGGAACCTTATAATGACTCAGCTGAGGTGGCCGATAATGCCGATCACAAGATCCCACGCATGCGGTTTAAAATGATCCAGTCGAAGGTGTTGGATAAAAACGAAGTATTCAGACCCTTGTACGATGCCGTTTTGAAAATGGGCGAGGCAGAATACGAGACCTTGAAACCGATGATTTTAGAACAGGATATCCCAACCATACAATCACATATTTCCGAAGGAGCACTCACGTACGAAAAGTTGGTCTTGTTCTACTTATATCGTATTTACAACTATGAACTACCAAATGGTACGACACTGAATACAGTGATTGCCTTCAACGAAAACGTTGTCACGGAAGCACGCGCTTTAGATGAACACATGAATTCAGAAGGTGCCCAAAAAAACCATCCGATTTATGGCATGCCCATTTTGTTGAAAGACAACATCGATACTGAAGGGATGCCTACTACCGCCGGTTCGATCGCGCTTAAAAATAATCGTGTCGACGATGCGTTCATTGTTAGAAAATTAAAGGAAAATGGCGCCCTTATTTTGGGGAAGGTAAACCTGAGTGAATGGGCCTATTTCTTATGCGATGGGTGCCCTGTTGGGTATAGTGCCGTGGGGGGACAGACCTTAAATCCGTACGGACGAAAAATTTTTGAGACCGGTGGCTCGAGTTCTGGAAGCGCGACCTCGGTGGCAGCCAACTATGCCGTAGCCGCTATAGGCACTGAAACGTCAGGCTCCATTCTTTCCCCGAGCAGTCAAAATTCGGTCGTAGGTCTGAAACCAACGATCGGCCTTTTAAGCAGGACAGGAATTGTACCCATATCAAGTACGTTGGATACCCCGGGTCCTATAACGAAGAACGTCCGTGACAACGCCATCGTACTTTCCGCCATGATCGGGGAAGATGAAGACGACCCTGCTTCAGTTGCAGGGAAAGCAACGTATCTCGAGCTCCTATCGGAGGAACCTAGTTTGAAAGGCAAACGTCTGGGGGCCATGCGTTATCTGATTGCAGGTGATACCATCTACAAGAATACCATCGACAAATTAAAAAGTCTAGGCGCCATAGTCGTCGAATTTGATCCTCCAGAGGTAACCATGGAGGGCTTTCTAAGTATCCTAAATATCGATATGCGCAATGACCTTCCTGCCTATTTAACTGCCAATGTGAAAAACAGGGAAGCGGCAAAAATAAGGTCGATAGCCGATGCCGTCACTTTTAATAGGGCCGATTCAGTGGTGCGGATACCTTACGGGCAGGCTCTTTTCGAAGGTATTTTGGCCGATACTACTTCGGCCGCCCATCTTGATACTATAAAGAATACCTTGGAAAAGAATGGACGGCGGTTTTTTGATACGGCCCTTGATAAATTTAACCTAGATGCCATACTTTCGATCAATAACTATCATGCAGGTTACGCGGCGGTCGCGAAATATCCGGCACTGACCGTTCCTATGGGATATAAAACCAACGGTGAGCCTATTGGTATTACGTTTATCGCCAAACAATTCCATGAACCTGAACTCTTGGCATTGGGGCGGGCTTTTGAAGTCGCAACGAAAAGCCGGAAATTACCATCGGGGTACCATTAATTGATCAGCGCATTCAGTTTTTCCCACAAATCATTGTCAAACGTGGTCGGCCCCAGTTCATCTGCATCTGCAGAATCACCTAAGCGTACAATTACCAAGCCTTGGCTGGGAACAACGTACAGTTTTTGATCAAAGGCCCCAAGGCCGGCATATAGATCATCTGGGGCATTGGGAATCAACTTTCCTTGAAAAAGTTCCTCTGAGCCCGGAATTTTATAACTGCTTTTTCCGTTAAGCCAATACAGATAACCATACGATTTATTAAGATCCTGTGATGTGTTCGTGGCTTCGGTAAAAAAAGTTTGGTCTTCCAGTATGTGGGTCGTATCCCAAGTACCACGATTTAAGTTTAAAAGTCCAAACCGTGCCATACTACGCGCCGTACTAAAATAAAGATTTAGATACCCGGTCTTGATCCAAGATCCCTGCATCCCGATCTTGTCACGTACCTTCGCATTAAAATATGTAGTGAAATCCTGACCCACCGCCCCAGTAATAATGTTGTCTAAAAGGGTATACGCCGCATTGTGATAATACCAGTAGGTACCTGGTTCGTTTTTAAAAAGGAGGCATTCGGTATCGGTACAAAAATTATCGGCTACCGTATAATCGAGCCCTGTGGTCATAGTTAGGTGATGCCTTACTGTGATTTGCTGTTCTTGTTCAGTAGTAAGCGACGACCAACCAGCGCCCATATAATCGGAAGAAGGTTTGTCAATAGACAAAAGCCCTTCTTGTTGGGCGATACCCGCTGTGAATGATGTCAACGTTTTTGCAGCCGAATTCCAGGAATGATTCTTGGTGGCGTCAAAATTGCCGAAATATTTCTCCAAGACGATACGACCGTTCTTAAGGACCAAGAAGGCATCGGTTTTACCTGTTTCAAGGAACGTATAAAGTGGTTGTTCGGCCGCTGCGTTCCATCCCAATTCTTCAATCGAAACGGTTTCCCATGTTGTCGAATTCAGAGGAGGGAAATACAATGCTTCCGGACTTGGATTTGGGGATGGATCTCCTGCGTTGTCTTTTGAGCAGCTAACAATTACGAAAAGGCAGGCCGCTAAGTATAAGGTGATATGGGGCTTCATGAATCGGAAATTTAATTTAATTGATGCGAATGGGTTGCAAAGGTTTAACGTGTTTTCAAGAAAACTGTTGTTTAAGAACGTTTATAGCGGTCCAAATCGTATTTTTGCAGCCATTTTCAGTACTATGCGGACAAAATCGCTTAAAAAAAATAGGATCAATGTGGTCACTTTGGGTTGTTCAAAGAATGTGTACGATTCCGAAGTACTCATGGGACAATTACGTGCCAGCCAAAAAGAGGTGGTACATGAGGAGGATGGCAATGTGGTTGTTATAAATACCTGCGGTTTTATCGCCAATGCCAAGGAAGAGAGTATCAATACAATATTGGAGTACGTTCGCCAAAAGGAAGCAGGCGTGGTTGATAAAGTGTATGTAACCGGTTGCCTTAGTGAACGTTATAAGCCTGATCTACAAAAAGAAATTCCCAATGTTGACGCCTATTTCGGAACGAGCGACCTTCCGAATCTTTTGAAAGCCCTAGGAGCAGACTATAAGCATGAACTGATCGGAGAGCGTTTGACCACCACCCCAAAAAATTATGCCTATCTAAAAATTGCCGAAGGCTGTGACCGCCCCTGTTCCTTTTGTGCCATTCCGATAATGCGTGGAAAACATCGAAGCAAACCAATCGAAGAACTGGTCATTGAATCACAAAAGTTGGCCGCCAAAGGCGTGAAAGAACTTATTTTGATCGCCCAAGACCTCACCTATTATGGGTTAGATCTTTATAAAAAAAGGAATCTGGCCGAACTACTACAGGCCTTGGTCAAGATTGACGGGATTGAATGGATACGCCTGCACTATGCCTTTCCAACGGGATTTCCCATGGAGGTACTCACAGTAATGCGGCAAGAACCTAAAATCTGTGATTATTTGGATATCCCGTTACAACATATATCAGATTCAGTACTTAAAAGTATGCGACGCGGGACCACCCAGGCCAAGACCACGCAATTATTGAAAGAATTCAGGGCTACGGTTCCTACAATGGCCATACGTACTACATTGATCGTGGGCTACCCTGGGGAAACCGAGGAAGATTTCATAAAGCTCAAAAAATGGGTCGAAGAAATGCGCTTCGAACGCTTGGGTTGCTTCACCTATAGCCATGAGGAAAATACGCATGCATATTCCTTGGAGGACGATGTTCCTGAGTTGGTAAAACAAGAACGTGCCAATGAGATCATGGAATTGCAATCCCAAATTTCCTGGGAACTGAATCAGGAAAAAATTGGAAAAACGTTTCGCTGTATCATCGATCGCAAAGAAGGCGACTATTTTATCGGAAGAACTGAATTCGACTCCCCTGATGTGGATAATGAGGTGCATATCGATGCTGCTAAGTACTATCTGAAACAAGGTGAATTCGTAGAAATTAAAATTCAGGATGCAGCCGATTTTGACCTCTATGGGATTCCAGTATAACTCGCCCCAGCATTTTTAAATCAGCGGGAGGTTCGCCTAGATAGATCGTATTGTTGATTTCACTCGGGAAACTAAATACCTACAAAAAACTTCTTTTCGAATCGTAGGGGTATCCTCAGGTAAATTCCGCTAGCTAAAATTTATTCCTTACTTTAGAGGTGAAGGAAGCCTATAGAACATGATGGGCTCAAACAAATCAGGACACTATGGGTTTTTCCGGTTTTGGTGAGATTATGCTCCGTTTAGTGCCCGCTGGCAATTCGGATCGGATTCAAAATTCACATCTTTTTTCGGCAGGCTATGCAGGCTCTGAATCAAATGTGGCAACTTCATTGGCATGTTTGGGAAACAAGGTGCGCTTTATAAGTAAAGTGCCATCTAACCCGCTCGGGGAGGCAGCGTTGCAATCCCTAAATCAATTTAAAGTTGACACGCACTACGTACTCAAAGAGGGATCTAGGTTGGGTACCTATTTTATAGAATTGGGATCCTCTATCCGTCCTTCACGAGTAATTTATGACAGGGCCGGTTCGGCTATTTCCGAAATTGGTCCCGGTGAGTTTGATTGGATGGCCTTATTAAAAGATCAAAAATGGTTTCATGTGTCGGGAATTACGCCGGCACTTTCCAAACAATGTGCCCTGGAAACCATTACAGCAGTTAAAACCGCCCGTCAACTTGGGGTGGCGGTTAGTTTTGACCTTAATTTCAGAAGAAGTCTTTGGAACGATACAACAAGGGCGCGCGCCATTTTCGATAGCATTTTAGAACATACCGATTTGGTTTTTGGAAATATTGGTGTCCTGAAAGATGTCTATGACATGGAATTCAGTGGTACTACAGTCTTAGATAAGACCTTAAATGCCCTTGAACGCGTAAAAAAGGATTTCGGTCTTGACAAAGTCGCCTTTACGGTCCGAGATCATCATTCGGCATCATCGAACCATGTTTCCGGCGCCTTTCTTACTACCGATACTGCCGTTTTTTCGCCGACGTATGAGGTGGCAATCACGGATCGTTTTGGCACGGGAGATGCCTTTGCAGCCGCAATTCTTCATGCTATGGGCAAAGGTTGGAAGGATCAAAACGCCATTAATTTTGCAGCAGCGGCTTTCGCCCTAAAACATACGATTGTGGGTGATATCCATACAAGTACCGAAGAAGAAATAAATTCTATAGCCGAAGGAAATACCTCTGGCCATGTCATACGATGAACGCCAAGGAAGAAATAATCGATATCCTGATAACCGAGAAATTGGTTGCCGTCGTTCGTTTGAACCAACAGGTGTGCGTGCCACAAGTTCTTGATAGTTTAGTTTCCGGAGGAATCAAAGTATTGGAAATTACCACCAATACCCCTGGTTTTAGAACCGAGATCAAAAATGCCCGATTGCGATATCCACAGATCTTAATTGGAGCTGGAACCGTAACGAATATTCAGCTTGCCGAACATGCGATTGTCTCCGGGGCACAGTTTTTAGTAACTCCGAATACGAATAAGGAAATAGTAGATATAGCGTTGCAAGCCAATATTCCGATACTAATGGGTGCTTTGACTCCTACTGAAATTAGTGATGCCTTGGCCTATGGAGCCGATATCATCAAATTATTCCCAGCAGGTCAGTTTGGGACGTCGTATTTAAATGCATTAAGAGGGCCTTTTAAAAACGTAAAATTCTTTGCAGTAGGCGGTATTGACCTTGATACGCTTTCTGAATGGGTCAATGCGGGTATCGATGGGATGGGCATTGGTAGTTCCTTGGTAAAATCTTCTGCCAGTACGGAAGCTGATATGAAGGAAATTGAGGATTTGGCGAAACAATTTATCAAGCGACTCCATGCAGGCTAAGAATTTTTGAAGAAATCAAAAGACCGCTTAGAAGACGACCTTATTTTAAAGGAATTGGAAACTGCATGATGCCTAATAAATAAATGAATAGGAAAACCACGTGTTCATCGGCGCATAGGATAATCGTAAATTTCAAATAATATGGGAAAGCTTATTCTTTTTTTGTTTTTGGTACATGTACAGTTCATGACATTGGGCCAGGGTACACCCACTTTTTCCATCGAAATTCTTGACAACGAAGCCCACCGCTTCTTAGATGAAAACACAGAAATTGAAGTTGTTGGAAGTCAATTTACTTGGGCCGAAGGTCCGTTATGGATAGAAGACGGAAAATTTCTTTTGTTTTCGGATATACCCAATAACAAGGTATTCAAGTTAAGTAGTGAGGGGGAAATCACTGAATATTTGTATCCTTCCGGTTTTATGGGCAAGGATTTTAAAGGGGAAGAACCAGGGTCTAATGGATTGTTATTGAGTCCGCAAGGGAAATTGATTCTAATGCAACATGGGGAGCGAAGGATCGCTATGATGAAAAGTACGCTCGATAATCCGAAACCGGAGTACGAAGTATTGGTAGATCATTACCAAGGTAAACGTCTAAACAGCCCAAATGACGGTACCTATGATGATAAGGGCAATCTTTATTTTACAGACCCGCCCTATGGGCTTCCTTTGAATATGGATGACCCGCAGAAGGAGTTGGATTTTCAAGGTGTTTATTGCCTGAAACCATCTGGGGAACTCGTTTTGTTGGATAAATTATCACGACCCAATGGGATTGCTTTTTCTCCCGATTATTCGAAACTCTACATTGCAGTATCCAATCCGCAGCATGCCGTTTGGTATGAATATGATGTCATGTCGGAGGAAAAAATTACGAATAAAAAGATTTTCTATAATGCCACTGCATTGGTAGGGAAAGAAGGGGAACAAGGATTGCCAGACGGAATGAAAATGCACAGCGCGGGCTATCTGTTCGCTACAGGGCCGGGAGGGTTATGGATATTCAACCATAATGGAAAACCAATCGCAAGAATCCATACTGGGGAAAAAACGTCGAACTGTGCCTTTACGCCCGATGAAAAGACCCTATTTCTGACCGCTGATGACTATGTTCTTAAGCTTTCCCTAAAATAGCGGTATTCCGTATTCGAATGACATGATCATTCAGGCATGAGCCGAATTCGCCCGTACTTTAGGGAATCAATTTTTGATTTCGTGAAGTAGACCGGGAAATAGGTGTCTTCGGCCCATGGGTCATAGAGATTCTTATAAAATCGACTATCGGGATCGCCAGATTGACCTGGAGGATTGGCCCCAACCGTACGATCCCAATCGTTGACGTCTACGATTATCCGAAAAGTAGCCCCATATAATTGACCGTTGGAACTCCCAGTTGAATTTGGTGTATGCTGATTTCCGCCGCGTGGCTTCAGATCGGTGTTGAGCCTTTGCCGCAAATCTTCATTGACCGCCACTCCTAAAGGATGCTCAATTTGAACATGTTTATAGTTGGCTTGGCCATATTTCCAGGATTTTATGTCATTCCCAAATTTGTTCGCAAGTTTCTGTATTGCCGTAGCAAACGTTTCGCGAAGATATTCATCTCTTTTCTTTTCGGCATTCTTTCCATATCTGCTCGTGGGATCCTGTATCCATTCAAGGAGGCGCGCCATTTGAAGGTTCTCAATAAGATCTTCCGCTCCCGGATCTGGGAAATAGGTCAGCAATTTAAGAGGTAATTCTTGCTCCCAGGCAACATAAATCCCGGCTGCTTCAGAATATTTATCCAATCGTAAGTCCCAGGACAATAATTTATTTTTTGCCTTTTCGACCAAGGTATCCGTATAGCTCACATTTTTCAGAAAGGGCACAAGTGTCTTGGCAGGTAAGGAGAAATAGTCGGTCTGTAATTTTTTCATATCCGCTAAGGACAACTTCTCGCTCGAACTCAAGACTTCATTGATCCGCTTGCCACGATAGGGATCGGCCCATAAATACCCGACTGCATCCCAATGGGTATAATTATCGGGGGTAACATTTTGATTTGCAGTAGCAATAAAATTGTTTTTGGGATTTAGGGTATGTGGCTTATCGATAATCGGCAGATAGCCCTCCCATTCAAAACGGCCATCTCCGGGTACGGGTACCAAACCACTAAAATTACGTCGAATCGGTGCAATACCAACTGCTTGCCAACCAATATTGCCTTCAGTATCGCCCCAGATCATATTTTCGCCCGGAATATTGCTAAAGTTACAGGCCTCTCGAAATTCATTCCAATTTTTGGCTTGGTCCATACGCAAAGAAGCGAGATATGGAGCGCCACCTGGTTCTAGCCATGCACATCGAACGGCGTAGGCCTTATGGTTTGCCGAATCGATCAGGGTCACCGGGCCATGGACCGTATAGAACAGGTCTATTTTCCGGTCCCGACCATTTTTTACCTTTAGGGTTTCCTGGATTTTTTTCATAGTAACCCATTCATTCTTGTATTTGTACTGATGGGGATCCTTCGGGTTAATATCGTATACATACAAATCTTCCCCATCGGTTTCAAAGACTGTAAGTCCCCAGGCACCATATTCATTATGCCCGATCGATACACCCGGTATTTCGGGTTCCCCACCACCGATGACATTCCATCCAGGGGCCGATAAATGTACCCAATATCGCAAGGAAGGTATTGCTAAGCGCCGATGTGGGTCGTTCGCCAAATAGGTGTGGCCGTTTTTTGATAGGCTTGGTGCCGTTACCCAATTATTGCTGCCCAAATATTTTTTGTCCTTGTCCGGACTGTAGTTAGGAGAAGCTTTGTCGAGTGACCCTATGACCGATTTTTCGCTGCGATATGCAGCCACTACATCCTCTGATTTAAATTCTAACGGACTCCGGTAGGCGTTGTATAATTCAAGGATATCCATTGATAATAAGTCACCATTTATGGCAGGATCCAGATCAATTTTCGGATCTTTTGGATGAAACCACAGATATTCCTTCACTTTTTTCGACCCCATTTTTGCTACGGAGCGACCGATATCAAGTTCCTCGGTAATGTTTCCCAAAAGCCCCTGATGTCTTGAGATGATTACCTCCGGGGTCCATTTTTGTGGTAAAATATCCAGGGCCTTAAAAGTTATTGGAAGCTGATCAGGATGTTGCAATACCTCTTCAATATACGCATTGACACCATCGGTATAGGCTGTTAGAATTTCTATACCATCGGGATGATAATGTCGCATCTCGGTATCCATATCACCTCTAAACTTAAATAGGCGTGTGCCAATGTCACGCTTCAATTCGCGTTCACCAAGAATTTCGGCGACGGTTCCTGTCGCTTGCCTACGCCAGATCTCAAATTGAAAAAGGCGGTCCTTGGCCGCACTGTATCCTTGGGCGAAAAATAGATCATGCTGGTTTTTGGCATAAATATGATTAATTCCTGCTTGGTCTCGAATCACTTCTACCGATTCGTTGAGACCCTTGATCGTGATTTTGGTGAGTGTATCGTCATTTTTTCTGCAGTCTTCAAAGATCAGGAATAGGAGTAAAAAGGGGAGGAGTAATTTTCCGTAGAATATTGGTCGAAGGTTCATTTTAGGGTTGTATCAGGTATCGAAAGATAGTAATTTTGAAATTACTGGTCATAAAAGGCGATTAATGCAAGGTCGTAATTCCTCGCTGGTCGTAAAATTGACTTTGGATCAATTCAGATCCTAGGAATTTTTTCATCCCAGGTTTTTTTCCGGACTAGCTGCCCATCTTTTTCCAGAATGCGGGAATATTTATAAAAATAATTTTCTTGATCACTTGTAAATTGGAGTTCACCGGTCCATTTTAAAATGTGGTCTTTTAGTTCAACCGTAGTGGTATAGGTACTTTCGACTTCGGCCTTCGAAGGTAGGGTGTCACAGAGTATATGGGTAATTTTTTCGGTATAGCTCTCAATGCCCCATGGATATTGGTCACTTCCAGAATTGGCGGCGACTACGGTGGTCGTTTGTGTCGATTCATCATGCTGCACCCCATTGACTTCCGCAAATCCCGACAAGGTATCGGCAGCTAAGGAGCGGTAACCGGGTAATATAGGGTCTACCGCGGGTTTGGGAAATGGTTTGCGCATAGGGGATGAATCTTTTGGCCCTAACGGCAAACGCAGGGAAGAACTTGCCAAATGAGTGGCATGGATCGTTGTGGTCATCGGAAAAGGCGATGGCCAGATCATAGGCCATTGTGAATTGTTTATGGCCAATCTGATTTTATGCCCTTTGTGAAAGGTCCATGAGGTGACGTGCATTTGAATGTGCAAGGTATATAAGCTGTCAATTGCCAAGGGAACAGGATCTTCAGCGCTCTTGTAATGGTTCGCGTTAAAACCAGCTCCTGTAATCTGGGTAATGCTCCCATCGGGGGCTATATCGGATAAGCGCACCAGCCAATTGGCAGCTTGGGCATTCGCGGAAGTCTGTAAGGTAACTTCGGGAAACCCTATAATTTCAATATCCTTTTCAATCAGTTCCGAATCATATAATAGGCTGTTTTTATCGGCGGCTTTTTGATCCGGAGCCCAGTCGCCCCACCACATGACCGAACCACTGGCCTCAATGCCCGTAGTCGGTTTATATTCAAGGGAGTGCTGAAATGGGCCTTGCTTCGTACCCAAATGGTGATCGGCCTGTAAATGGAGCAAAGTATCTTGTGTTTGGGGCCAACCTTCGGCCTCTCGCCAGGAGCCGGGAATTGTATCTAGATCAGTTCCTGGGCCATGCCAACCCCTTTGATAATAAAAGAACTGTGGTTCTTCCATTATCCCTGTTTTTAAATCCTTTAGCCAATAATCAAGCCAGCGTACGGCCGTATCACGCCATTCGATGGCCGGCTCGGGACTTGCCCAATTTGGCCAAGTATGGTTCCATGGACCTAAAATGGCTTTTACAGGCACATCGGCATTTTGCAACATGCGCGGAATAAAATCGCGATAACCATCATACCATCCCCCTATGATAAAGGCTGGGATATCGATTCGGGAATAATCCTCGTTCAAGGAAGCCCTGTTCCAAAAAGGGCCATCGGTTTGTTGTCGTTTATACTTCAACAACCAAGGTTTGGTATCGAAGCGATTTTTGAAATAGTCTTCATCAATGTTAAAATTGGGAGCCCCTGGCAACGCATTGGCTAGATCCTGGCCGATTTCGTAGGCATCAACATGCATCATACCATCGATAAAATGTACATCATCCTGATAAATATCGTCAGTCGACATCAATGAAATAATGGTCTTTAATGCTGGTGGTCGCCGCATTGCCAAGTGCAAGGCGTTAAAGCCTCCCCAGGAGATACCGAACATGCCCACTTTTCCTGTTGAAAATCCCTGTTTTGATAACCAATCGATTACCTGTTCTCCATCGCGTTGTTCCTGTTCGGAATACTCCCCATCTACCAGCCGGCCCTCGCTTTGCCCTGTACCTCGTATATCTACCCTAGCAACGATATAGCCGTTGTTTACGAAATAGGAAAATAAGGAAAATCGATTTCCACGCCCCTCATCCTTTCGATAGGGTAAATATTCCAAAAGTATGGGGTAGCGGCCATCTCCATTGACAAAAAGAGGTACATAAAGGTCGGCTGCCAATTGTGTTCCATCGGGCATCGGAATCATTACCTCCCGTATTTCAATAGTGTTGCTGGTCACCACTTTTTGCCCTAGTAGGGCATTTGTGTAAAATAAATTGGTTAAGAGAACGATTGAATAAAAGAGGCATCTGAATAAAATGCAAGTAGGATAGAAATAACGCTTTAATCTATGTGACGTCGTATACATAAAAAATAGGCTGGTTTTCAATGTGCAATATCATTAGGGCAAATAGGCCCAATCCTCGAATTTAATACTTTGATTGGCAAATTTCCTTAAAAGGGATTTCAAATGCCGTTTTAATCGGTTTGAAATATTGGACCGTCAGGATTCAATTATGAAATTCCCATTCAATCTGACCCCATTATGGTTACTTTATGTGATTTAATAATTGTTAAATCTGAAATTCGGTTTTTTGCCTATTTAAGTCCCCACTTTTTCAATTGGCCTAAATCGCAGGCCACTCCAGGTAGCATCAATTGAAATGGCCGCTACTGTAGTAATTCCGAACGATTCACCAGTAACCCGAAGGACGTCTCTATTGATATCCGTTTTGATCTTGGAAGTGCCTTTAGGATACGCGAACCATAAAACACTGTCTGGTTCGATTTTTTGTATTTTATTTTTAAGAAAGTCGATAAAGGTTTTACTATCGGCTAAAAAAACTACGGTGTTGGCGCTTTTTGCATTGTTAGCAAGGCGGGTTTCAAAACCTTCCGTTATAAATGCTTTCTCAATCGCTACAGGTGCATACAAAACTACCCCTGGTTTCCTAAACTTAAATTTTTTAATGGTTTCATGCATGTTGAAAAGGATGTTTGTCACTAACTAGGCTAAAAAAAAATTGATGTATAAATCAAGGAGATTAAGGCATTGTGAGATGGGCATCGAGCTTAATTCCGAAAATGCCGTACGACAACCAACTGTTAGAAGCGGCTCCATATTATTTCTTTGAATGCAATTATAAAGGTTAATTATTGGTAGTTAGGGCCTTACACATTTCCGAAGCGATTTTTGAAAGTTCATTTATTTCGGTTTTTGTAAAATCATAGGGTACCGGTTTGGCGATGCCCAAAGTCCCGAAGAGCTGATCATTAAGTAGCATCGGAACCACAATCGATCCTTCAACCTTCGTCTCTTTGGCCGCAGGGCGGGCTACACCCGATTCGTCGGTTTGTAAGTTGCACATTTCTACAGGTTCGCGCCGTTCTGCAGCAATTCCGGCCATCCCTTTACCTATAGGAATCTCCGACAATTTTGGAAGTAAAAAATCAGGAATACCTTGGTAGACCTTTAGTTTAAGGAGCTTTGTTTCGCCGTCCAGGAAATGTAAAGTGCCTGTGGTACAATCAAAGCGAGCAATAATTTCAGAAAGCAGCTGTTGCCAATTGATAGTAGGCCGATGGATGTATTCTAAGATGCTATCCAATCGGGTGGTATCCTTAGTACTCATAAAGTTAATTTAGAATCAAGATGTCAATAAATATAGCAGATATGCTCGATGTTTATTTTTCAATCTGAAGATACATAAAAAGCGCGTTAGGATGAAATCGATTAGGCACAATTTATAGGTTTTAAAATCGATTGTATGGCCATTTTATATTTTTAATAGGAGCTGATGGGGCTTAATGGGAAGCCAATATGAATTTTTTAGACCTAATCGATAAGCCCATGTTGTTTCATTATGGTTCGCCTAATCATTGCTAAAATGCCGCTAAGCATCGGAACGTTTTCTGTTCGGATTAAAACACGCAAAGCACCATATTTTAAATCAGGGATTGCCCATTTTGTAGTAAACCTAAAATAAGTATTATTTCGATTCCTCGATTTCTTGTCTTATGCGCATATTCACATCGACTTTGGCGCCTTTAAAAACAAAAATAGTAGTTCCTTTTTCGCGCGCATAGGGGTTTGTAATAGAGTCGGCAATGGTCGAGACTTGAAAATACGGACTCGTCTCAGCAAATTCAGTATGCCTAGCCTCCTTTTCTTTGACTCGAATAAGGTTCACATACGTAGGTCTCAGATCAAACCATTTATTATAGTCTGCATTAAATGAGACGGCACGAATACCCTTTTTGCTATAATAGTTGATGGCGCCCGCCTGCCCGTAATTGTCACAGAGCACCAATGTCTGCTTGGGTTCCCCAAGCCCATCGAATGCCGAGTCGACTTTTTCTGCCAATTCACGCCAGCCTTGCATGTCGGCAAAGTCTTGTGGCAATGGATGGTCCTTACCATCTTCCCAACGTAATAGCCCGTATTTTTGATACAAATCTGGATGGGCAACAATATCCTTGGGATCCTTATTGGGAAAGGCGATTTTCGAGATAGGTATAAACAGTAGGAGTGGCAGGGCGATGATGAAGGGCCGCACATATTTCTTCTTTCCGGTCGTTAACAACGTGCCCAGGTACACTGATCCGAAAGCGATATAAATAGGATAGAGGCCTACAGCATAATAACTCTTGGCCCGCAGGTAGATAAACACTGCCAAGGTCAGTGGTAACGCCCAAAACAGGAACCGATATTTTCTAAAAGGAGGGTAAAACCAGAGCGCCGCCCATCCTAATAAGAGAATTAAAAGGGCGCCGATAAAGAATAGGAGTTGATCAGTGAGAAAGCCCCACCGATCAACATTCACCAATTGCGTATCGGCCAATTCTTTGAGATGCCGGATTACCGGAAAATTCTCTTGGTATTGCCAAATAAGATTGGGTGAAATCAATATTAAGGCCAAGATCATGGCCCCGTACAACTTTTTATCGGCAAAGAGCGCGCGTTGTTTGGTTAACAACAAGGCGGGCAAAAGTCCCATGATGGCGAAACCAATGTTGTATTTGTTCAAAAATCCTAAGGCAAATACACCAGCGGCCCATAACAGCCATTTTGAATTTTCGTCTTGAAAGTATTTGATAAGAAAGAAGTATAGGGTAGTCCAACAAAGAATGTCAAAAGAATTGGGTTGATATAGCATGTTCATTCTCAGGAGCGAAGAAAATACAATACAAACGGCCCCTAAGATCAGGGCGAATAGATCGCCTTTAAGGGCTTCGATGGTCTTCCAGACTACCAGTAGGGTCAGCGCTCCAAAAAGGGCCGGAAAGAATTTGACCCAAAACACCCCATTGCCCAAGCCGTGGACGATTACCGATATCCAGGACATAAAAGGGGGTACCGAGGCATAGCCCCACGCAAGGTGTTTTCCTTGATCGAGATATAGAAATTCATCACGGTGTAACTCATATACCGGACTGATCAGTACGTATTGAAGTACCAACTTCAGCACAATAAATGCTAATAATAGTAGTGTTTTTTTATTCATGGGTTTAAAGGGGCTTTTACAGTCTCATCGATGCGACCTACATCAACCGTATTTATGTCTTTTTCGTGTTGAATAAGGTATACGAATTTTTCTCCCCACTTAAGTTCATGTGCCTTGTAGGAAGAACGTGAATACACCGTTTGAGAAAAAGATTCATCAAATGCGCGCAACATGATAATAAATTCAGCATCTTTTTCAAGTACCTCTTCCGAAGTCAATCGATAGAGCGGACTCGCATCTGTGATGGGATGTACAACCGTCCAAGTAGATGGAAAAAATACAACCTTTGACCGCTCAAGTTCTAACTGATGAAAATTCCGTGATTCAGAATTTTCCCTTTTCATCGAAAGCGTTACATTGATTTCAACCTCCAAGAGTTGAATATTTTGTGGGTTTACCATACGGAACATAAAGCCGTTTATTTCCTGATAGGGTGCAATAACGGCCTGTTTACTGTAAAGAACTCTTGCGGAAGGCCTAGAAAATCTACCATACATGAGTCCAGTTGCAAGGGCAAAGGAAAGCAACCCGAGCATCGATTCAATCGCAGCAACAATATTGTCGGGGGTACCTATGGGGGCTACGCGTCCATAGCCCAGTGTAGTGATGGTCTGGGCACTGAAGAAAAACGCCTCCAAAAATTTATCTAAGTCGGTAGTGCCCTCTATGCCCGTAAGATGTTCGACCCCGATGGTTATATAAAGGGTTGCGAATAATAAATTGACAAGGATGTAACAAATGGCGATAATTCCAAAAAAGCGCCACCATGACATGGAAACCAAAGAATGAAAAAAATTGACACGCTCAAAAAAGGGGACATTGATTTTCTTGACATTAAAGGAACCGTCCTTATTCAAGGTGCGATACCCACCTGCCGGTGTTTTGGTGTCGAGTCCGAGGTCATTGAATTTTTGCTTCCTAAAAACGGCCATGGCTTCTTTTGTAATTTGAATCTGTGCCTTAAATGTGCTAATGCACGCGAATCTTTTTAAGAATTAAATCAAAATATGGGTTGTTCCTTCTTCATTGAGGTGTCCTAAGATAATTTATATTTCAACTAAAAACCTCCAAAATTTAAAGTGCTAATATAAGTGAATCGACTTACAAGTAAATTGGAAATGTATGTTTGGTAGGCTACACATGGCATAGAAATATAGAAATACCTATTTCATAGGGTAACATCTGCCTGTAAGATATCTTGTAAGTGCATACAATGAAACCAGCACCCAACACCCCTCAAGGATGATGAAGGGCAAATAAGCTAAAAGTACGGAAGCCAAACAGGCCAATAAGGCCCCAGCGATGTTGAGCAAAATGTAAAGTATATGGTCCTTTTCGAAGATTCCATTTAGATTTAGGAAAAAGGCGATCAGGAGCAGGGCTACCCCGATAAATCCGATCGTATCGGTTATGTTCATTTTTTTAATATTTTAAGTGAGTAGCATACGGTTGGCACTTCGCCATGATCGTCCTTGTTTTTATTTTCATGATCTAGTGTTTAACCACGCTAATATTATAGATCAGCTATTTAAATACCTATTAGGAATGTTTTTTGGGGTGTATTCAATTTGATATCGGGCCTGCATAAGTATGTTGATTACTTCATAAATCTGCGCCTCGGTTCTCTGAAATTGCCTAAGAAGGCCCATCATGGCATAGCTGATAGGATTAACTGCTGGAATAAAGGTTTCCCAGTCATAGCCCTTTCCCCAAACAAGGCCGATTACCGTGCTCGACAAATCGACTGCTAATGAAACTAAATAGTTCAGCATATCGATACTCTTGTTGGCATCTTGGTTTACGGTGTGAAAGATTGGCGTATGCCCGCCAAAACCATTTGCGTCAAATCCGGCTTTTATGTTGGGATCTGCACCGTGTTTAACAAGGATTTTTGCGCAGGAAACATGATTGTATTCGGCGCAGATGTGCAAAAGCGAGACCTCTTGCAGTGGTGTAAAAGCACATTGAAACGTATATTTTTTGGCAAGGGCACTCGTATTCTGCACTAGTAGCTCATTAAGCAAAGCTGCATCATCTAATAATACGGCAAGTAAAACTTCGTCGTCAAAGACGAGGCCATAATCAACAAATGCCTGAATGCATCTTTTGAATCTTGGCCCCCGGGTATACATATTGATAAGTTCATAAATGAGCGGTTTTTCATGAACCAAAGCATTTGGGTCCGCCCCATTTTCGAAACAGGTTACCAAGCCTTCAACCGAATGAAGTTCGAAAGCGATACTAATTTTTTTGAGATGGTCCATGTACAAAGAAATTGGGCATATATTTTAGGTAGGATAGCGTTTCTTTATTTTAGAAATTCTAGTAACGAGATATACGATTACCAGAGCGGCGGTTAGGTTGGAAATAAAAATAGCCCATGGCGTTTCATACACCGGTATGCCTAGATGTAAATAATGTGAAATACCTGAAGCAATGACCGTTGGTGTTGCTAATATGGCCGTGATTGCCCGCAACGGTTTCGGAAAGGATTCGTGCACATAATAAAGATAGGTTAGGGCACCCGTTATTAGGACTACGGCCATTATATTGAACGTCTTTGGGTGGGAAACCTTCATACAATGGAATAGGTTACCGGGTTTTTATTGGTATTTCGTTTTATAATCCCCCGTGACTCTAAGTCAAGTTTGACCCATTCGGCATGCCACCCGATTGCACCTTCGAAAACAATTTGGTCCTTGACGAAAGCACCTTGTACATAATTTTGCAGTTCATTGTGCGTGGCCTCGCCATGAGACTGCAAGCATTGTAAAAGGTATTTCTTGAGGATGTCGTATTTAATATCCTCCATACGCACCGCTTTTTTGCCTGCAGGATGAATAAGCTGCATTTTAGTCGCCATAGCATTTTAGTTTTAGATTTTAATTTTTCCAACGTTCTAATTTTGGGATTCTTTTTGTGAATAAACCGGAAATGAAACCTGGAAATCCGAAATCCTTTAATTTACCTTTTACCAACAACTGTATCTCATCTACGGTCATACTGGGAGCGGTGAATTGCCCGTTCTCATAACAATTAGAGCAATATAGGGCACTCTTGCCAGCATCTTTATTGGTGCCTCCGCCTTTCTCATCCTTCTTCAACGAAATGCCGCAACTCTGACAGTTTTTATATGATTGTTTAACATTTCCATCATTTTATTTTATATATCGATTTTCGATCATCAGGTTGCACCAAGGAGTATCACCGAGGGGATAATCTTCCTTTGGGTCACTGAATAGGGCCCAAATATTTTAAGAAGAAAGTTACAAAATAAAGGGATAAGCCATAATATAGCCTTTAAAAATCATCGTGCAATGCATTGTTGACACCGATCAAGGTAGCTCCTATTTTTCAAATCTGGTTAAAACGAATTGATTACCAGAACGCCTTTATGATCAAATTTATCCATGTTTGGCAGGGCTATGATAGCGTCTTCGAGCGAAATGGTCTTTTCAATGAGTTTTTCTGGATGGAGTTTTCCGTTTTTTATCATGGCCATCATTTCCGGATATTTATGTGCCTGCATCCCATGACTGCCAATAATTTCGAGTTCGCTGGCCAAAACCAGATCCATAGGGACTTTAGGATGTCGGTGATCTCCGGTCATTAATCCCACTTGAATGTGTTTGCCCCGTTTTCTAAGATTGGCAACCGAATTAAAGCAAGTACCGGCGCTTCCCAATGCATCCAAAGACACATGGGCGCCACCGTGGGTCATGCTTTTCACAAGATCGACGACATTCGTGGTTTGCGCGGCATTGATGGTCGCGAAGGCTCCCAATTCCTTGGCCAAAACCAAGGCCTCTTCATTGATATCAATGGCGATTACCTGGGCGCCCAGGGCATTCGCGATCATAACCGCAGACAAACCTACTCCACCACATCCATGTATGGCGACATAGTGGCCACCGGTTACTTTTCCTTGTTCGACGATTGCCCTAAATGCGGTGATAAATCGGCATCCCAAGGTTGCTGCGGTAATATCGTCAATTTCTTCGGGGATGTGCAAAAGATTGGTGTCTGCATAGTCCAAGGCAACATATTCGGCGAACGAACCCCAATGGGTAAAACCAGGTTGTGATTGATTGTCACACACCTGATGATTCCCGGAATGGCATTGGCTACAACGGCCACATGCACAGACAAAAGGTACGGTAATCCGGTCTCCGACCTTAAAATTTTGCACTTTTTTGCCAAGTGAGACAATGGTTCCTGCCAATTCATGACCAGGTACATGGGGTAAAACGATATCCGGGTCGTGCCCCATCCAACCATGCCAGTCACTACGGCACAGACCGGTGGCGTTTACTTTAACGACGACCCCATGGTCTTTTGGAACGGGATCTTGAACATGCTCAACAAATAGGGGTCCTTGGAAGGATTCAAAAAGTAAGGCTCTCATATGAATTTCGTTATAACTTAAACATGTTTTTGTAAGATATTCGAAATTAATTGCGATGTTCCTTTACTCAATTTCGATTCGGGACTGACAATGTTTTTTTGTTTTGATGGCTTTACCGATGCATGAAGTTTAATTGCGGCTTTATTTGGCATTTTTAAGGTATGTATTTATCTCGTAGATTACTCCGTGCAGTTCCTGTATTTGAGTGGCTATAACGGGAAGAACTTCCAAGGTAGTCCAATGCCAATTTGCCAAATTGCTTTCAAATTCGGCTGTGAAATTTTTTAAATGATATAATTCATCCTCGGAATGGTATTGGGAAAATAGGGAACTTTGAACTTTGTGATATTTGGCCAAACCTTTTTCTGATATCAACTTTACATCGATTGAGCTGATAAAATCATACTGAGTTGAATACAGGTTTTTTAATTCCTCCAAATGGTTGTAAAGATTTACGATGCTATTTCTTAGTTCATTATTATGAATAATGCCCAACTTGGCACTTGACTTCATTTCATTATACGTCGCATTATTACTTACAAAAGATATAGGCTTGTATACATTGTTGATATAACTTAAAATCGCTTTATTAAAACTTTCTTTGTTGTTGTTCTTATGCAGTTCGGCAAGAAAATTTTCGATAATGGGAAGATTGCTTTCAAATTCAATTTTTTTATGATACAGGATAAGACTATCCGCCACCAAGTCATTCCGCATTTGATTTAGATAGTAAATTTCGGTCTTTTTATCGATTTGGTTTTGGTGTGAAGTGTTGATCTCCAAGGCTATTAAAATTCCAATGACCACAAGTAGGATCTCTCCCAGGGCATAGAGTATGTATTTTCCAAACTTGTTAAGCCTTCCTGTGCCGGGAGTAGGGTGTATAGGATTGTTATTGGTACGTAATCGTTGTCGAATCTTACTAAAAAGGTTGATCATAGGTTCTAATTTGGTTGGTCGCTAGTGCTCTCAAACTCGGAGCTACATGACAATAGGATAAAACGTAATTTCATTTATAGAAAGGAAAATTCCATTTAATTATAGACTAAGGCGTGATCTTTCTCGGAATACATCGAGAAAGCCTACTTTACCTAGCGATGCTGATCGAGCAGAATCATATTTCCGTCAGGATCAGGAATCATAAGACTTGCCGGGCCATTGGTATTTTCATCAACTTCATTGTCAATTTTTATTCCGCTGCTTTTTAAGCGTTGCTGTATTTTTCGAATATCCTCAAAATCGGCGATGTTCTTCCCATTTTCGTCCCAACCCGGATTAAATGTCAGGATGTTGCCTACAAACATCCCTTGAAACAATCCGATAAGCGCATTTTCATTTTTCATGATAAGGTAATTTTTTTCCAAATCCCCTGCTAATATTGAAAATCCGAGGTGCTCATAAAATTCTTTTGAGGCCCGAATGTCCTTGACACTTAGACTTATTGAAAAAGCTCCTAATTTCATAATATTCCTATTTTTGGTATCTTTAAGTTAACATGTATTTTATTTTCATAAACTGTTATGGGCGCGGCCGACCAGGTGTCGAAACCCACCACTAAAAAAAAGGACGAACCATAATAATCGAGCTGCTATTGCCATCTTCTTAAGGATTTTTCTGATTAAGTTTCAAGAAAAGCTACCATGGAAGACTTTCCCCGCCTTGAATTTTGTTGGTCTCGAATGCTCTTATATGGAGGGAGCCAACTAAAGATATGAAATTCCCCAAAAGAGACTATCGCCTCTTTTGAATATTGTTCTGAATATTGGTGCTTTAGTACCTATAATAGGTGACAAGGTAAGTGAGTAAATCGCTAGGCTATCTGTTCCGCCCTACAAATGAACTTTTTGTACCTGGTTATAAGCCTATAAAAATGATAAAAATCGGATTCGTTAACGTTAACGTACAAATAAAAAGTTTAACTTTCCTTAGTAAAACGGCACACAGCTATTTTAGTATCTCCTAAAGAAAATAGTTCACCCTAATAAAGTTGTGTTCCTTGATTTACTGATATTAGGGACTTTTCCTCCATATTAGTTGGTGTATGTCATGCTTGGAAAAAACCTTAGAGTAGAAAATTGAAGCAATTGTCTTGATAGTACCCATGAAAAATTAGAATAACCAAATAAATGAGCAAATGAAATCAACAAGAAGATCTTTTATTAAGAAAACGGCTGCAGCGGGAACCGCGGTAATTGCGGCACCTACCATAATTTCATCAAGTGTATTTGGCGCCAATGACCGCATCAATGCGGCGATTTTAGGAGTGAACGGTCGTGGCAAGAGTCATATCAAAAGTTTCATGGCCCAGGATAATGTGCGTATTATGACCTTATGTGATCCTGATATGAATCTGTTAAAAGAGCGTCAGAAATCGTTCAAGGAAACGTACAACCAAGAAGTTGGGCTCGAGCAAGATCTAAGGCGGGTAATGGATAACAAGGATATCGATGTGGTATCAATAGCAACCCCCAATCACTGGCATGCGCTTTCTGCTATTTGGGCCTGCCAGGCAGGTAAGGATGTTTATGTTGAAAAGCCGGGTTCGCACAATATATGGGAAGGGCGCAAAATGGTCGAAGCTGCCCAAAAATATGACCGCATTGTACAGCATGGGGTGCAACTTAGAAGTTCACCGGCGATCAACGAGGCCATCGAATTACTACGTGATGGCTATATAGGTCGCGTCTATATGGCGAGAGGGCTTGTATTTCGATGGAGGGGCGATATCGGGGATCAGGGTTTCTCACCAGTTCCTGCCGGTATCGATTATGACTTGTGGACAGGACCAGCCCCTAAGAGGCCATTTACAAGAAATCTGGTACATTACAATTGGCACTGGCATTGGGATTATGGCAATGGCGACGTAGGAAACCAGGGCATTCATGAAACCGATTTGTGCATGTGGGGATTGGATGTGGGCCTTCCCACAAAAATAACCTCAATGGGTGGGAAGTTTCTTTGGGACGATTGCAAAGAAGTCCCCGAAGTCCTTACCTCCGTGTATCATTATCCGGAGGAACGCAAAATCATACAATTTGAAGTACGCCCTTGGTGTACAAATACCGAGGAAGGAGCTACCGTCGGTAATATTTTCTACGGGGATAAGGGCATCTTGGTAGTAGATGGCTATGATAAATATAAAACCTATTTAGGGGAAAACAGGGAACCAGGTAAGTCGGGCGATGATGGCGGAAAATCGGGAACTGGAATGGATCGGGGCGATGGCGGCACCGATGCACATTTCGCCAATTTTATAGAGGCGGTTCGCAAACATGATAAAACGCTGCTTAATGGCCCTGTCGAAACAGCCCACCTTGCCTCCGGATTGGCCCATCTTGGCAACATCGCCTACCGATTAGACCGCGTCTTGACATTCAACCCCCATGCGGAGACTTTTGTGAACGACCCGGAAGCAGATACGATGCTAACTCGCAATTATCGTAACGGATTCGTGGTCCCTGAAAATGTATAATTTGATGAAATCCAGCAGACGACTGCTGGAACATGCCTATTAAATACCATTCATTACATTGACTGCCGAATGCTCGGGGATTAATAAAATGATGTCCTATTGGTACTTATAATTTTCTAGGTAAGCCACCTTTGCACTTTTGTCTTACTTGTCCGCAGGTGGGGTCCTGACTGCAATCGAGAAAGCCTTTGAAGGATTGACGGATATTAATCCCTTAATTTCTTCATCTGTGAATCCCTCCGATTGTAGCGTTGGTAATAGTTTCTTGAAAATAGCCGTGTAGGGTGTAATCGATTGATTTATTTGTTGCGGATCGTACCATCCGGCATCATGGGAAATTAGAATATGATCCAAAATGCCGTTCTTTTTTGCAAACTTCAGTTTTTCAATATGGTTTTCCAGTTCCCATCCCAAACCATCAAGACTTATCCAGCAACCTTTCTCGGCCGCCTTGTGATAATTATCAGGGTCAGGTTCTGATTGGGCATGTACCCAAATAAAGGCTTCCGGAGAAACGCCCATTTCCCTGAGGATTTGTAATTGTGGCCAAAGGCCTCTGGCTTCTCCCGTATGGGATGCTATCGTTAATCCTGTTTTCAAGTGGGTAAGGGCTGCCGCTTTGACCAACTTTTGTTGTAGGGTATCCAAAGGATCAGAGGAATCAATACCGATCTTTATAAAGCCGGGTCTAACGGAAGTGCCATTTATTCCTTCGCGATATTCCTCAATCCACATTTCCGCAAGCTCTTCTTCTGTTATATCCCGTACATAATCCGGTAGAAATTTATTATGCCGCGCCCCATAAAGCCCCGTATTGGTGATAATCCTGATACCGGTACGTGCAGCAATTTTTTCAAGTAATATGGGATCCCTTCCTAGGTAATTCGGCGTGGCATCCACAAAATAAGCTACCTTAAAATCCTTGAGTACCTCGAAATATGGTAATACGACATTAAGAATCGCATCGTGGTTCCAATCGGCGGGCCGTATGCTATCGGCCCCAATAAAATCTACCAAAACATGTTCGTGTGACAACCATACTTGATCGACTTCCGATAGGTTTTTACCAGCTACATGCTGTATGTGCGGTTGTTGTATAAATCTTGAATTGCCACACCCTAATAATAATAATCCGGCGAAAAGATTTAAAATTGGGTGCTTGTTCATGAATTTAGTGATTGGATTTTTATTTAAAGATAGGTTCTGATCATTTGTAAATTTAGAAATAATCGGCAGCATACCTTCGGCATAACGGGACGGCCTTGTTTAATATAGAAATATCCTAAGTGATATGAGCCAAAAATTCGGTCGCTTCAGCGACCGATAAGCCATGTTCAAGTTCCTGGGGCATTCATCGTGATAGTCACCAGCCGGGCATGAGTTCTTCATAAGCGTGGTTTGTAAATTATCATAGTCAAAACCAGTAACTATTGCAGTCATTCGTATTTGCCAAATAAAAGTGCGAGTTTATTCTTCCCGATGGTCTTATGGGTCAAACAAAATCTAATAGATATTTCTATTCAGGTAGCCATTCCTAAACTTGCCGTTAGGGTCATAGGCTTTGGCCAATGCCAAAAAGTCTGCGTGTTTTTCATAGCGACCTTGCAATATTTTAGGATCGATCGTAAACAGTTTACCCCAATGAGGTTTGACATTAAAAGGCGCAAGTTTGGCTTCAATTTTAGGCAACAAAGCAAGCACCTCCTTGGGTTTTTGTTTCCAAGTAGTGTGAAGAGTGATACAATCTTGGCGATAGCACGGACTCATCCAAAAGTTATCGGCCGCGATCGATCTGATTTCAGAAATCATTATATGCGGGTATATTTCATCCCTCATTTTTTCTATCGCAAGAAGGGCCTCAACTGCATGTTCGCGCGGGATAAAATATTCGGATTGTAATTCTTTGCCGGCACTTGGGGTAAATCCCATTTTAAAGTGGGGCAAACGATTATACCATGGGCCTGGTACCCCCATTTGTTCGGTACAGTTTTCAGCCGATAGCTCGGCAATGGGATGAATATTTTGCGTGGCGGCCTTCGCACCATAAAAATCAATGCCCAAATCGGTTATTTCGGCATCCGTTCTTCTTTTAATCCATACTTCACTTACCTTCTTATTCATCCAGTCGGTAAACAAACTCACACTATAACCGCTTGACATAATGGCATCGAAATGCGACACTACAGATTCCAAGGGTAGGTCAAGAAACACATCCTGTCTGACATCAAAGGTATCCTGAACTGCCAAGGTAACTTTTGTTATGATACCAAAGGCTCCTAACCCAACGACGACGGCAGGAAAATCGCGGTGGGATCGGTCTAGGTTTACCACATTTCCATCAGGGGTTACCAGCTCCACTGAAAGTACTTGGGTTGCCAAATTGCCATTATTGACCCCTGAACCATGGGTGGCCGTTGCACAAGCCCCGGCCACCGAAATATGGGGCAAGGAGGCCAGATTGTGCAAGGCGAAACCCTGTTCGTGCAAGGAAGTGGCAAAGTCTCCATATCGGGCTCCTGCCTCAATTGTGAAGGTTTTATTTTGAGTATTTAAATCAACGACCTTGTTCAATTTTTTGGTTGATATCTGGTCTTTCGGGCTATCGGCGATATCATTAAAACAATGCGTTGAACCCAATGCCTTTTGTTTGTCTAATTTATTGACCAATTGTCGTACTTCATCCAAAGAACCAGGTTCATACAGATTTTCTGCCTGATAGCTATAATTGCCCGCCCAGTTTTTTCTTCCTGATGGTTCTGCGACAGAATCACCTTTCTTACTATCAATACACGACGTATAAGAGGTTAAAATACCTCCAGTTATTACCAAGGTGGTTTTTTTTATAAAATCGTTCCTTTTCATAATAATCTATTTGAACACGTTCTATCGTATGTTGTCCCAGTGCCCATAACTACTATGCAGGAACCTCATGTAACATTTCGAACCCAAAATGGGGTAGTTAAAAATAGACAATTTCATCGAAATAGGAGACCCCAATGATGGCTAACCTATGCTAGGAAAATTTGTAAACATTTAGTCACTTTACTTCGTCAAAAATAAGTACATGACAGCATCTACTGCGAGTTTACCAGACGCTTTTTTATTGCGGAGCTTTTTGTATTTTTAACAAAGCTTTGTATATGCCGACCACTGAATGCAAAAATTGCGAAAAATCGTTTGATGCTTCTTTTGACTATTGCCCATATTGCGGTCAAGAGACTGTTGATAATCTGACATTTGGGGTATTGTTCAGTAATACGATCAGTAACTATTTTTCAATTGATGCGCGTTTTTTCAGGAGTTTTGTTCCGTTGATGTTAAAACCGGGCGTTCTTGCCCGGCGCTTTGTAGATGGCAAGAGGAACACCTATCTGCATCCTGCTCAATTTTATCTGTTTATTTCGGTTATCTTTTTCTTTATTTTCTCTTTTACGGTGCGCAAAGCCGATAATGAGATGTCTCAGGCCATCAAAAAAGGGTTTGAGCAAAAGATAGACCTCGATTCCATTCCGGTAGACAAAGATTCTTTAGGGCTTGCCGTGGCAAAAAAGGCCTTAAAGGATAACCAAAAGTACATTGGTATGACCGATAAGGAATTATCGCAGTTGGATTCGGCAATTGTTTTAGCCCCAAAATCAAACGGGATATCTTTGCTAGGACAAAGTAAAAAAGAAATCGATTCACTGATTGCATCAGGTGCCTCACAGAAAGAAATCCTAAAGGGCATGGGTATGAAGGAGGATGCGAATGCCTTTATACGCAGATTCTATACCCAGATGCTCAAGTTTTATCAGAATCGAGGTGGAGGCATTCTAAAGGCATTTTATGATACGATTCCGATTGCCATGTTCCTGCTCTTGCCTCTTTTTGCGGTCTTTTTAAAAATTTTTTATTGGCGACGGGGCACCTTTGCCCATCATCTGGTCTTCACGTTTTATTTTTTCACGTTTATGTTTACGGCCTTTTGTATCTTGATTCTACTGAATTTGATCATTACGATCCCCAACTCGGTGGAAGTTCTTATTTCGCTTTCGTTTCTGATTTATCTTATGATCGCTTTGAGAAACTTTTACCGGAGTTCTTGGTTCGGCGCCTTTTTAAAGGCCAATTTCATCTCGTTTCTCTATTTGATGTTGATCGTACCCACTGCCTTAGTGGTCATTGTCCTGGTTTCCCTAATGCTCTATTAAGCGTATCTAGACCTATACTAATCGACCATAAATAAGGCATTCGCAAAAAATAACTTGCCATTTTCCCAAAAACCCCTGAACAAAGGATTATCGACCATATAGATTACTTGGCCGTCTCCAAAGCGTTCAACTCCGAATATCAAGGTATTGCCGATTTTCTTTTGGGCTTCACTGCCAGCGAAACCGGCGACAGGCTTGGTATCACTTTCAAGGAAGACGACCGTGCCTTCGTCTAAATATTCATAGGCATCATCCCCCAATTTAAGGGTGTAATACGTGCTATCATAGCCATAAGCAAGAGGGTGGGTAGGATCAACTGCCACTTTGAAGATCGCACCGGTAATTTCGTCCTTTATTTCTTCCCGTTGTGATATCTCATAGTTCTGAACTTTTTGAATACCTGTCGTATCCTTCTCCTGTTTCCGTTCCTTGATGCCAAAACCCTTTTCGCCGTCAATTCCTTTGATAGCGCCGCCCATCGCAATCAACTTTCCACCATTACGCACCCAATCCTTTAGGGAATTCAATTGATTCTCCTTTAAAAATCCTTGGTACCCATATCCCCCGGGCAACACGAGGACATCATATTCGCCAAGGTCGACTTCATCCCAATATTCAGAATCAAGTATGGTCACGGGATAGTGTAATTGTTGTTCAAAAAAGTTCCATATTTCACCGAACTGCAAAGATGAAGTCGGAGGGCCAGAAAGTACGGCTATCTTTACGTCTTTGACCATATCTACATAGCCCGAACCAAAGTCTTTGCCATTTTCAACAAAACCGGTAGTCGTCGCAATCAATTTTTTTTGATGTTTCTGGGCGGCATCCCTCAAGATTGTGGAGTATTCCTTATTATTTTTATTGTCCGATTTAGTAATGATCAGGCTCCCGCGATTAAAAGTCCCTTCTGCGGTCTTAAATGGTTTTTGGGCAAAGCGTACCCGCACATTTCCCTTCAGCAGATCCGCCAAGAAACGAGCATCTTCCATACTATTCCAATCAGTGATATAGGCATAGGCACTTCCATCTATGTTTGCCATGTCGACATCGTTCTTCCACTTCTGACTTGTGGTTTCGACCAGATTTTCCGAGGCAATGGTATTCAGGCCATAGGCATATGGTAGCGACCAGGCGGTGATATCATAGGTAAGCGAATCGCTCAATTTGGCATTGGGTTCAAAAAGAACTTTTACCAAGGTACCCTTCACTTGATCGGTTGAAACTACCAGACTGTTATTGGCGGGGCGTTGGCTCCCATTCTTGCCGCTATCATACACATAGCCTTTCACGATGGCACCAGTGGCCGTACCATAGACGATTTGATGTTGGTCTAATAACTTGGTCAAGGCGCTAATTTTGTCAGTGTCGCCACTCAGTACATAACTTTTGAACTTAAAATTCCTGTTTTTATAGAATTTTTCGAACTCCTCGTTCAGTTTTAAGGCGTTTTTAGCCGCAATTTCAATGGTAGACAAGCCGGTTACTAGATGATGGGCCAACCGGTCCTTCAAGGTAAGTGTATCCCCGACATTGGTGATAATACCAAGTCCGGCTTGGCCGCTTCCGCCTTGTTCATAAGTCATCCCGATACCGCCATTGTAAGTTGGGAAGGTATCCCCATAACTTGGATAAAAAAGATCAAAGACTTCCTTCGTAAAATAAAACCAGCCGTTGGCATCAAAATATTTGGCGTGGTTTTTTCCGATGGTAATCTGAAATTCACGCTGAAAAGGGGTAATGACCTCGTGAAAGGGTTCTGCTGCGGGGGCAAAATAATATGGATTGTTCACACCTTGCTCATGAAAATCGACATGGACCAAAGGCAACCACTTGTTGAATATCTTGATGCGTTGCTGGCTTTCGACCTGTGTCAGCCAGGCCCAGTCCCGGTTCAGGTCGAACATGTAATGATTAGAACGGCCACTTAGCCATCCTTCGTGGTGCTCCTTGTTGTTCGGGTCAACATTGTTCGGTGTATTTTTGAATTGATTGTACCAATTTACGTACCGATCGCGACCGTCGGGGTTAATACAAGGGTCGATAAGTACCACTGTATTTTCAAGGTACCCACTTTTATGGGTCAGTAACTCATAAATAGTCTGCATGGAGGCTTCGGTACTGACACTTTCATTGCCATGTACATTGTAACTCAGCCAAACAATGGCCTTCGATGCGTTGCTTTCACCCGTGGTACTTTTAAGATGTTCAAGGCGTATACTTTCGAGGTTTCTGATATTTTCGGCTGATGAGACATACGCCAAAAGCAAGGGCCTTCGTTCGTTCGTCATCCCATATTCTTGAAGCACGACACGTTCTGGGGCCACTTTCGAAAGATATTCATAATAGTCGACTACCTGACTATGTCTTGTGAACTGGGTCCCGAGCTCATAGCCTAGAAATTCGGAAGGTGATTGAAGATCCTGTGAAGTACCAATCTTGGTACAAAGCAAAATAATAGCAAGTAAGGATAACCGCATAGCGTTCAATTGATTTCGAAAAACTCAAATCTAAGGATTCTCGGCGACAAAATATTTCATTATTCTACCATCGTTTAGGTTTCTAGGTTTAATGGTTACTGTAATTAACGTATTTTTAGGAATTCGGAAAAGCTAGAATTTTATCTTTACCACGATTTTCAGTACGCCTATGCACAGTGATAGTCTTCCATTTGACCAAACCGGGTATTTTTCATCTTTGATCTGTGATTATCTCGATGACCATAAAAGCTTGAAGCCCTTTTTTGGCAGATATCCCGAAATCGAAAATTTTGAGGAACAGATTCAGGAGAAGGCAAACAATTTTCCCAGTGAACACCGCGAGATTTTATATACTTCCCTTACCAAGCAATACAAGGGTTTTGAAGTATTAAAGAAGACCCGAACGAATCTGATTATGTTAAAGGAGCCTATGACTTTTACGGTCGTCACAGGCCATCAATTGAACCTTTTTACGGGTCCCGTATATTTTTTGTATAAAATTATTTCAACCATTAATTTGACGGCAAAGCTTAAGGCAAAATATCCAAAATACAATTTTGTGCCAGTCTATTGGATGGCTACTGAAGATCATGATTTTGAGGAAATCAATTATTTTAATTTTGGCGGAAGAAAATTACAATGGAACGGAGTATCTGATTCCTCGATAGGAGCTGTTGGGAAACTTTCGACCAATGGCCTTGAAGAAGTCTACACGGCATTTTCGAATGCCATTGGCCAAAGTAAGAATGCGGAAGCCTTAAAGGAACTATTCAAAAAGGCCTATCTGGAACATGATACCTTGACGGATGCCACACGATTTTTGGTCAATACTTTGTTCGGGGAGTACGGACTCGTCATATTAGATGGGGACGATCATGACCTGAAACGCCTAATGGTACCGTATATTGAGCGGGATCTTTTTGAACAAGTAGGTTTTAAAAAAGTAGGCCAAACAATTGAAAAGCTGCAAGATCTGCCCGAAAAATATGATGTTCAAGTAAATCCTAGGGAAATCAATTATTTTTACTTGCAAGACGGGCTGCGCGAACGCATCGTTGAGTTTGACGGTCGCTATTCGGTACTCCAAACATCGATTTCCTGGACCAAGGAACAACTTCAAAAAGAATTGCATGCCTTTCCGGAACGCTTTTCACCCAATGTAATCTCACGGCCTTTATACCAGGAAGTGGTCTTACCCAATCTTTGTTATATTGGTGGTGGGGGAGAACTCGCCTACTGGCTCGAGCTGAAAGCATATTTTGAGGAGATGAAGATCACTTTTCCGATGCTGTTGCTCAGAAATTCAGTTTTGGTCATGACTAAAAAACAAAGTGACAAACTTAAAAAACTCAAACTTTCGCTTCCCGATATTTTTCTGGGACAGAGTAACTTGATCAATAAAAAGATACGGGAAATATCGAATATCGACATTGATTTTGGTCCTCAAAAAAAGCATTTGGAAGAACAATTCAAGGCACTTTACGAGATAGCCCAACAAACCGATAGGTCGTTTTTAGGAGCTGTTAAGGCACAGGAAGTAAAACAGAAAAAAGGCTTGGACCATCTTGAGAAACGCCTTCTAAAAGCACAAAAGCGAAAACTCGAAGATCAGATTGTCAGAATGACCGAACTGCAAAACACACTTTTTCCGGGTCGATCGTTGCAGGAACGCAGCGTCAATTTCTCGGAAATCTACCTTGAATGGGGCGAAGAATTGGTCCCCATGCTATTCGACGCCTTAGATCCCCTACATTTAAAATTCCTGATCATACAATTGTAAACGCCGCTTGGGTTCGTGGTAAGGAGGGTATTAAGGCACTAGGTATTCACCATCCCAATCAGCACCTTCCCGGGCAAAACGTACCCGTATGTGATTGGGGTGTTCAAGTTTAAGGTATTCGATCTTAAAGGGATTCACTTCGACCACACAAAAATAATCGGCATCTTTCAAATAGTCTACTGCGTTCGGATTCGCTATTGTGGTTCCGGGTGCTGCCGCAGTGGTGAAATTTTTTTTATTTATGGCAAGCAGGTTTTTCCGATGCTTATCAAGGGTGGCATGGTCTCGATGTATTTTGGCCAGACCCTCTACCCGAATTTGAAGTAGCTTTTCGGGATGCAGGAACATCAAGCTTACTTTTTTATTCTCATGAATGTGAATTATTTTTTTCGAACGCAGGTCGGTATAAAAATTCAAATGTAGGTCGTCGCCAAGTTCCCGTAATACAACCGTACGCTGACGAGGTATATTTTCAAGCCCTACAGTCGCCAAGATGCAATATCGAAACGGATGACCTTTTTCAGTAACCCCTTTATGCAATTCCGCCTTTACTTCCTTAAGAATTTTAGTGGTCATGGATCCCCTCTTTATGCTTATTAAAATTAATCAAAACTTATGAGTAAACATCCTTTCGGCTCTGATTATTTTTGGTTGGGTCACTAAAATACAAGGGACTATAAATATTATAAAACATTGACAATAAATATTTTACGTATAAAAATTAAAAATTTTGAAAATAAATATACTTTTTGGGTAGGGTATTCTACATCCTGATTGTTCTATATACAAATTGCTATGATTTAAATAACTTCATCCTTTTGTAACCCCAAATCAAAAGGGTGAAGTTTTAAGACAAAACGAACTGTTTCCGATACCATTCGGGAAGTGAAAATAAATTCATGTGTTTAGGTTGGTTTTTTGATTTTGATTAAAAAGCCTCGATGTAGGGTCGAGGCTTTTTTAATGCCCAATTTTCTAACAATGAAACTTTTAAAAGATGAACGTCTTATCGCACATTGTATTCGAGACGCATGGTAATCGAGGCGGTCTTTTTCTTTGATGCCGTATTATACGCACCGCCCCAACTGTAATCCTCCCCTGAATTTTGTCCTGTTATCTGAAAGACCCCCATCTGGGCCGAAATTAGGTCGCCAAGCGTACCGCCAGCGTTTTTGGCAATGTTCTCGGCGCGTATACGTGCATCTTCGGTTGCTTTCGAGATCATCTTGATCTTCAGATCGGCCAACTTTGTGTAATAATAGCGTGGAGGCGCTGAATTTAATTGTACCCCGTTATTCAAGAGTTCTGTAATTTCTCGGGAAATTTGTTCGATCATGGGGACGTCGGTAGCTTCGATTTGGAAGGATTGAGTTAGTTGGTACCCTTTAAAAATAGTGCCAACAAAGTTGCCGTTATCATATTTGTTGTCGACCTTCTCCATGGTCTGCACCGAATTGAAAATTATATCATTGGCTTTGATGCCTTTAGCGACCAAATAGTCCTTTACTAGTTCCTTTTCCCGGTTCAATTCTTCATATGCCAGTTTCATTTCATAATTATTGGCCGAAAAACTACCTTCCCAAACGATAAGGTCGGAAGTGAAGTCCTCATTCCCCAAACCGGTCACCGAAATTATATGGGGGGGTTGGGCCCTTTTTACGTAGGCATTGCCAAGAAAAAGGGCTGCAATGACGATAGCCAATCCGAAAATTACCGCAGTCAAATGTTTCATAGTATTCTTTTTGATAATATACGCTCAAAATTACCAAAAAAGACCTTTGCCTAAGACGCTTAATCAGTATGTTCATTAAATTTTACTAAGCGTTTCAATGATATAACTTTCCCTTGAATTAGGGATACTATTGTATGGGCAATACCTTCTGATGACATCCTTAATTAGCGCAATTTAGAATTTCGTGCTGCCTTTTTGGTACTTTGCCATATAGGTTCTTGCAATTATAGTAAGGTACCTAGCTCAAGAATTACTCACTTGATCGTATAGGTTTTCCTTTCGGGTCCGACCCCTTTGAGGGTCAAAGACTTCCACTGTTTAGGAAGAATGGGGTTTTTCTGCGTGATGCCATCATCGGTAATATCCAATCCCCCAAAACCAAAAAGTACGACCTGTAGCATGCCCCCAGCACCTGTCGCAAAGTATGGGTTGTTGCTCGTTGCCGATTCTGCCAAGGCTCCAAAAGGTGGACGTTTGTTCGGCTCGTAACTACGCTTATACAAACGGTAAGCCTCTTGTGCGTCGCCCATGCGGGCATAGAGAACAGCAAAGACCGATTGCCCCATGGCCGGGCCTTCTTCGGCCAACTTAGGTTCGTAATAGGTAAGGTCTTTTTTGATGGTGGCGGCATCTGTGATGATATGGAGTGGGTAGGACAAAAGATTCACATCAGCCTGCTTGATGCGGTCCCCGGCATACCTTGTGTGCTCTTTGGTAACACCATCATCGAATTTTAAGATCCTGATTTTCGAGGCGACCAGCTCCCATTGGGGATTTGGGGTTTCCCCAATTTCCGTTGCCGCGGCCCTGGCATATTCAATGGCCGTTATCGCAGAACCATTGGTAAAGGCATTATCATCTACATTCGGCGCAAATTCATTGGCACCTACCACATTTTTTATACTAAAACTTCCATCCTCGTTTCGGGTCGTTCGGCTTACCCAATAATCGGCTACTTCCTTCATTAATGGATAGCCGCGTTCTTGCAACCAAAATTTGTTTTGGGTTACGCGATAATAGTTCCAAAAGGCGATGGCCACATCAGCAGTAATGTGGTGTTCAAAAGTCCCTGTCAAGGCCCATGCAGGAGTCGCTTCCTCTCCAGTGTCATCACTCTCCCAAGGAAACATGGCGCCCTTATACCCAAAGTTGATGGCCTTTTGCCGCGCCTTGTTTAATCGGTCTGAACGATAATTCATCAAAGATCTCGCAATATCCTGATTTAATAATAATAAGGGTGGGAACATCCAAAGTTCAGTATCCCAAAAAATATGGCCATTATAATTTTGAGAGGACAAGCCCATGGGGGCAATGCTCAAATCGGAATCACCCCTTGAGAAGGCATATAGGTGATAGAGTGCCAGGCGCACATCCAATTGGTCTTGAGGATTGCCGTCTATTACGATATCGCCTTGCCATAAATCGGCCCAAAGTTTTTTGTGTTGATCTAATAGATCTTTTCGAGGTGTCAATAAATTAAAAATGACGAAACGTTCAGACTCGGTTTGGGGATCCTTAAAATCCTGGGTAGTGCATTCCGCCCCGGTCCATGCAAATTCATAAACCTCCCCTTTCTTGAGCAGCTTTTCAAATGACAGTCGATTGTCGTATTCTGATAATTTTTCGTGTGTCAATTCAGGGCGCTGATCTTCGCGGGTCGAATTGATGCCGTGCCAAATAAAAGTGGCAGAAGTGGCTACTAGGTGTTGCCCTAATCGGCTTTTGGCGACCGTTTGAAGTATCGGCATTGTGGTCTCTAGATCTTTCAAGATTCGAAACGTACTGATAGGTTCTTGGTATTCTTCGGGGGTGGTTATCTTACCAGTTACTTGTAGCGAAATCGAATTTGTAGGAATGACTTTAACGTCTACATAACCAGTGTATTGTATATTTCTAAGTGCATAAATGGTATAGCTGATCTGTGCCTTGTCCTTAAACTTAAAAGAGGTAGTAAAAGCCGCCGTTTTCATGTCAAGTTCCTGCTTGAAATCAGTGATATTGCTTTCGGTGACCAATTCCCCATCCACGGTCAAGTCCATATTTGCAAAGTTCATCCCTAATAGAATTTTACTGACTCCCAAAGGCGATTCCTTGTCGTACACATTATTTAAAATAATTGATTTTGTTTTAAATGGTTTGTCTTCGGGGAGAATTCCTATCCTACCATTTGCCGTGACGATTCCCGTGTATTGATCTACCTTTCCGGAGGAGATGACCCAATTATTTTCTTGGCCTCTCAATACGCCCCATCCAAATAATAACAAAAGGAAAATTGATTTTTTCATGTAGGTATTTTTTGTTTATTAAAGATTAATAATTCATAGTGATTCGTCCAACGAATCACCCGGCAAATTGAATTGGGTAATTTATGGGCCCATTTCGTGTCTGTCGGTAATTACTATACTGTAGCGGTATGAGCCCCTTCGAACGTTGCATATTCTTAAATTTGCTTGTTCCAAGGCCCATTCGGGCTCTTTTGAAAGGTACGTCATAAATATGTCAAAAGAACTGCTCCCAAAAATTTCAATTTACTATTTTTGCCCATGCAAAACAACGTTCTAATCCTAGACTTTGGTTCCCAATACACACAGCTCATCGCTAGACGGGTGCGGGAACTGAATATTTACTGTGAGATAATTCCCTATAACAAATTGCCTGTCGACGTATCGAGTTATAAGGCGGTGATACTATCAGGCTCCCCGTTTTCGGTTCGTGCTACCGATGCACCCCATCCTGATCTTTCGAAGATCAAGGGGAAAATACCTTTGTTAGGGGTCTGTTATGGAGCACAGTATCTGTCTCATTTTAATGGTGGTCAAGTAGCGGCCTCCAATACCCGGGAATATGGAAGGGCCAATCTATCGTATATCAAACCCGATGAGCCTTTTTTTAAGGGAATTTCAAAGGGGAGTCAAGTGTGGATGAGCCATGCCGATACGATCAAGGAACTACCAATAAATGCGGTGCATCTTGCGAGTACCTCCGATGTAGAACAAGCTGCCTTTAAATTCGAGGGGGAAGATACCTACGCGATTCAATTTCATCCGGAAGTATACCATACGACCGATGGCAAACTTTTATTAGAAAATTTTTTGGTACGAATTGCCGGTGTTGCCCAAACCTGGACGCCAAATGCCTTCGTTGAAACTACGGTGGCAAGCCTGAAGCAGACTATTGGGAACGATAAAGTGATATTAGGCCTATCAGGAGGTGTGGATTCAACAGTAGCCGCTGTTTTATTGCATAAGTCAATCGGAAAACATTTGCATTGTATTTTCGTTAATAATGGACTATTGCGCAAGAATGAATTTCAAGAGGTGCTCGATCAATATGAACATATGGGGCTGAATGTGAAGGGAGTTGATGCTTCGGCACGCTTTTTGGATGCTCTGGCAGGGGAAAGCGATCCCGAAAAAAAACGGAAGATAATCGGGCGGGTTTTCATAGAGGTTTTTGACGATGAAGCGCATAAGGTAGAAGATGCCAAATGGTTGGCGCAAGGAACTATTTATCCTGATGTAATTGAATCGGTATCGGCGACCGGCGGACCCTCGGAAACCATCAAAAGCCATCATAATGTTGGCGGTCTTCCCGATTTCATGAAATTAAAGGTAGTCGAACCATTAAAAATGCTCTTTAAGGACGAGGTTCGGCGCGTAGGGGCGAGTATGGGCATCGAACCAGATCGTTTGGGAAGGCATCCGTTTCCCGGACCCGGTTTGGCCATACGCATCTTAGGAGACATCACCCGTGAAAAGGTGGCTATTTTACAGGAAGTGGACGCTATTTTTATCAATGGATTACGGGATTGGGGTCTTTATGACTCGGTATGGCAGGCCGGAGCCATACTTTTACCCGTACATAGTGTAGGGGTTATGGGCGATGAACGTACCTATGAAAAATGTGTGGCATTGCGGGCTGTCGAAAGTACCGATGGAATGACTGCCGATTGGGTAAATTTACCGTATGAATTTTTACAGAAAACCTCGAACGATATTATTAATAAAGTGCCAGGGGTCAATAGGGTGGTGTATGACATCAGTTCCAAACCCCCGGCAACTATAGAATGGGAATAACTATGAACCGATTACGGAAAAATACAATAACATTTTTTGTTTGCGTTCTTTTGAGCCTTGTGGCCACGGCCCAAAAATTCAAAACGCATTACGTTAAACAAGGTGAGACATTGTATAGTATTGCGCGGGACTACCAAGTCGCACCTGCCGAGATCCTAAAATACAACAAGGAAGTAAAGGATGGTGCCGAATTAAAGATCAACACCATCTTGGTTATCCCTGCGCAAGAGGCAAACGGTACTTCGGTCACTCCCGCCAAATCTAATATGGTGGTTGATCCCAATGAAATAAATTTGGCCACACAAGAAGAACCAACAGGCTTTACTTCACATAAGGTTAAGAGAAAGGAAACTTTGTATGGCATAGCCCAGCGCTATCATATTACCGAAGACGATATAAAAAAGTATAACCGCAATTTGTACTCGGTTCAACTTAAAAAGAAAATGGTCCTTCGAATTCCAAAGTATCGAAGACTAAAACCCGGTGAAACAATAATTAACGAGGATGATTTCGAAAAGTATGTCGTTGCACCCAAAGAAACCCGATGGAGCATCGCGAATAAATTCGGGATCACGATCGATAGTCTGATATCCCTAAATCCAGAGCTTTCAAAATCAAGTGATTATCTGAGGGAGGGTCAGGAATTGAAAATGCCAAAACCGCTGGGAAGTACAATTCCAGATCAGGAGACACAACTATTCATGTCGTATACCGTACCTCCAAAAATGAACTTTTACAGGTTAGAGCAGGAATTTGGCGTAAAATCGGATGAAATTGTTCGACTGAACCCGGAAATCGCCCAGAGAGGTGGCTTGAAGGAAGGGATGGTAATTCGTATGCCTCAAAAAAAATCGCTCCCCGGGGAAATAAATACCGAGAATTTTATTTTTTATGAGGTTAAACCCAAGCAGACCGAATTTTCCCTGACCCGTAAACTTGGTATATCATACAAAGACCTATTGGAATTAAATCCCGATTTGAAAGAAGGTTTAAAGGCCGGCATGGTTCTTAAATTGCCCAAAGATCAAACAGGGAATTTTGAGGTTAGGAATGCCTTGGTCCTAGATAAGATAAGTTTAATTGACAGTATCAATCCTGCCAATGAGCCTAAAATTATGTTTTTGCTACCATTTCGTTTGGATCGGTTGAATTTTAGAAATGCGGAAGACGTGGCAAAGGGAATCGAAGGCAGAAATGATATCAAAATAAGTTTGGGGCTTTACACGGGTGCTTTGGTTGCTTTGGATTCTATTGCCAAATTAGGAATATCGGTAGACGTGACAACTTTTGACAATCAGTTAGACCTGAACAAGACCAAAGAAATACTTTCTAGCGAGATCCTATCCGATTATAATGCCATTATAGGGCCCTTAGACGTCGGTTCCTTGACAGAAGTGGCCGCAAGGGCCGCAAATTATCAGGTGCCTGTAATAGCCCCGATTCCTGCGACAACGAATGTCAGTCTTAGGAATGTCTTTTTTACCTATCCTACCGATATCATTTTGCGCAATAAAATGTTGAAGTTTATCGAAGGGCAGGTGACCGATCAGAACATCATCATCATTGCGGATAAAAAAAATACGGTGGTCAAGGATACCTTACTATCGAAATTCCCGAATGCGAAGATTGCTACGGTCATTGAAGAGGAAAAAAATATTGGGGTCAATATTGATAAGCTAAAGACCTTGCTATCAAAGGATCATGATAATTGGGTGTTCGTTGAAACCGACGATTTCAAGCTGGTTTCGAGTATCAGTTCAATTTTGAATTCCTTTCAGAATACCTTGCTCGATCCGCTAGATAAGAACAAGATCAAAGTACGCATGTTTACGACCAATAAAAATAAGGCTTTCGATAGTGATGTGGTTTCCAATTCCCATTTATCGAATCTCAATTTCACCTATCCTTCGGCCTACCGCGAGGTAGAGAATGATAGTTTTACGCGGGAGTATGAAAGGCGGTTTGGGGAATCTCCCGACAAATACGCGGTTCGTGGTTTTGACATCACTTATGATGTGCTGTTAAAGTTGGCCTATCGTAAAGATTTAATGGAGGTCTCTAAATTGATCGGGGAGACCGAATACACAGGTAATAAATTTTCGTATGAGAAAGATTTCGCCTCGGGCTATTATAATCAAGCTGCGTATATCATCTCCTATGATAACATGCGAATAACCCAAGTAAAAGAGTAATTATGACATCAAAAGTGACCTATACCGGGGGTTTAAGAACCACTTGCGAACATCTTAGATCCGGGGACACCTTCATTACCGATGCGCCAATTGATAATAACGGGCTTGGCCAGGCCTTTTCCCCGACTGATACGGTCGCTACCGGATTAGCAAGTTGCATGTTGACCACCATGGGCATTAAAGCTGGGAATCTCGAGGTCGAATTGACAGGTGCTACGGCTGAAGTTACAAAGCACATGACTTCGGATCCCCGTAGGATCTCAAAAATCGAAGTGAACCTTAACTTGCCCAGTGGTATATCGGAAAAAAATCGAAAGATATTGGTTCGTATTGCCGATACGTGCCCGGTTCAATATAGTTTGCATCCAGACATAGAACGGGTAATTACGTATAATTGGGTACTTTAAAATACATAACCCTGCTGATTCTTTTTTTAAATATGGGCCCAGTTGGTGCCCAGGAACCAGACGCCATTCTATGGAATCTGGAGCGAAAATTAACGTGGGACGACTTTAAGGGAAGGCCTTTCAAAACGGCGTGGGCCGCGGCCATAACAGCAAGCGGCATTTCATACTCTTTTTCATCGGTGCAAGAGGATGGCCGATTGACATTGGATATTACCATCAATTCCTATTTCTATCCCGAGGAATCCTGGTACCAGCCGAAGCTTTGTGATTCCTTGATTTTAAGCCATGAACAGTTGCATTTTGACATTGCCGAACTCTTTGCCCGAAGTATGCGCAAGCGGGTGGCCGAAACTACGTTTACCAAAGATGTAAAAGCTGAAGTCAAGGAGATTTATAAGCAAATTCTAAGGGAACTTGGCACGTATCAGAAAAAGTACGATTTTGAGACTAATTTCTCCCGGAATACCCAAAAGCAGCTTCAATGGAACCAAGAAATCAAGGAGGCCCTGGAAAATCAATAAAATGAATTCATAAGCATTCACTGAAGATGGCAGATCAACCCTTGATTTGTAGCAAAGAAGGGATGCCGCCGAAAATAAAGGCGATGCTAAGAATCCTGTTTTTCGTTCCCTCGGCTTTAAATGTAAATTCCCAATCTAAACTTTCAATGATTGCGAAGGCCTAAACATCGCATATGGTAATTCCTTCCTTAAGAGCGGCGATCTTATCGTCCCATGTCGGGACAAATTCCTGTGCTACATGGCCTGTAAAGCCGGTTTCTAAAATGGCTTTCATAATGGCGGGATAGAATAATTCCTGAGTATCATTGATTTCATGCCGGCCTGGATTTCCACCCGTGTGATAATGGCCGAAATATTGATGATAGTCCTGGATATTGCGAATGATGTCCCCTTCCATTATCTGCATGTGATAAATGTCGTATAAAAGTTTGAAGTTATCCGAAGCCAGTCTTCTGTATAGTTCGACGCCCCACTGAACATGGTCGCACATATAATCTTTGTGGTTCACCTTTGAATTTAAAAGTTCCATCTGAATAACCACTCCATGCTTTTCAGCTATGGGGAGGATTTTTTGTAACCCCTCAACACAATTTTGGAGTCCCACTAGATCATTGATGCCCCTGCGATTTCCACTAAAGCAGATCAAGTTCGTAAACCCGGCCTCGGCCACCTGAGGAATGACTTCTGTATAACTTTTGATCAATTCCTCATGATATTGTGGATCGTTCCAACCTTCGGTAATACCCAGACCGGCGCCCCAGCACATTGAAGCATGAATTCCATGCTTTTTTAATAGTGGAAAATCTTCAGGTCCGACCAAGTCGATGGCCTTTACACCGAGGTCATTTAGGTTTTGTAGAAATTCATCTAAAGGGATAGCGCCATAACACCAATAGCAAGCACTGTGATTGATGTTGTTTTTGAGTGAACTACCGCTTTTGCCTTTGGCGGCCATGGCTTTGGTCGATGCGGTCATCATACCTACGGTGGCGGCCGCTGAGGTGCCTATAAAAGTTCTTCGTTTCATGAGATGCAATTAATTTGTTTCGATTTTGGTTGTTGATCAATGTGCCAATTTGGATTGCCAAAAATTCACGCTTCCCTAAATTTTTTAAATTAAAAAGTTACATCATGGCTCCTAGTGGAAAAATAGCTACATTAAATCTTCCTAAAGATAAATTTTTTAGACTTAAAAATGGAAATATCCCCAAATAAACGTGATCTGATTGAATTGGCGCATTTCAGAATGCCATTTGGAAAATATAAAGGCCGATTGTTGGTAGACCTGCCGGAAGCCTATCTGGTATGGTTCAAGTTAAAAGGTTTCCCTAAGGGAAAGCTCGGGAATTTATTACAGGCCATGCACGAAATCAAGTTAAATGGGCTGGAGCCGCTCATTCGTAAAATCGAAAGAGAATTTCCCAAAGAATCCCTGTGATTTCTTGCCGCAATTCGTATTTTTGCCTGCGTTACGAATTCAATCGAACGCTTCATGTCTCAAACCAAATATATATTTGTAACTGGCGGGGTTACTTCTTCCTTAGGAAAAGGCATTATTGCCGCCTCACTGGCCAAACTTTTACAGGCCCGAGGGTACAAGACGACCATTCAGAAATTAGATCCCTATATTAACGTAGACCCCGGTACGCTGAATCCTTATGAACATGGCGAATGCTATGTTACCGATGATGGGGCCGAGACCGATTTGGACTTAGGCCATTATGAGCGTTTTTTGAATGTTCGTACCTCACAGGCCAACAATGTTACGACCGGGAGGATTTATCAAAGTGTAATTGAAAAAGAACGTAGAGGTGAGTTCTTGGGAAAAACGGTGCAGGTAGTGCCCCATATTACCAATGAGATCAAGGAACGCGTACAATTATTGGGAAATAGTGGGGAATATGATATTGTCATTACTGAAATCGGGGGAACAGTGGGCGATATCGAGTCGCTACCCTATATTGAGGCGGTACGGCAATTACTTTGGGAATTGGGCGATAACAATGGTATAGTTATCCATTTAACCTTAGTACCCTATCTTTCTGCGGCGGGTGAACTCAAGACAAAACCTACGCAACACTCTGTGAAGACACTAATGGAAAGCGGGATTAAAGCCGATATCCTTGTATGTAGGACAGAGCATGAGCTTTCTGATGAAATTAAGGACAAACTGGCGCTTTTCTGCAACGTCCGTCGCGAGGCGGTTATTCAATCGATCGATGCATCGACCATTTATGATGTTCCGATTATGATGCAGGAAGAAGGGCTTGATACGGTCGTGCTCAATAAATTAAAACTTCCCGATGATAAGGCACCTGATCTTGGACAATGGAACGAGTTTCTTAAACGTCATAAAAACCCTAAAAACGAAGTGAATGTTGGCCTGATCGGTAAATATGTCGAGCTTCAGGATTCCTACAAATCAATATTAGAATCTTTTATCCATGCGGGAGCAGCCAATGAGGTACGTGTAAATGTGCGCTCCATTCATTCCGAACACCTATCTGCCAAGAACCTTGAGAAAAAATTATTAGGATTGGACGGTATCTTAGTGGCGCCTGGATTTGGTGAACGGGGTATTGAAGGCAAAATCAAGGCGGTACAATACGCCAGGGAAAATAAGATTCCGTTTTTTGGAATTTGTTTGGGGATGCAAATGGCAGTAATCGAATATGCCAGAAATGTCCTCGGTTTGACCGATGCCAATTCTACCGAGATGAATGCGCATACCCCAGATCCTGTGATCAGTTTAATGGAAGAACAAAAAACCGTCAAGAATAAGGGTGGAACCATGCGACTAGGAGCGTGGGATTGTCATCTAACCGAAGGGAGTTTGACAAAAAAAATGTATGGTGATGTAAGCGATATTTCCGAGCGGCATCGCCATAGGTACGAGTTGAACAATGCCTATAAAGACCAATTAGGGAAGGCCGGACTTTTGGCCTCGGGGATAAACACAAAAACGGGTTTGGTCGAAATCGTAGAACTTCCCAGTCACCCTTGGTTTATAGGGGTTCAATACCATCCGGAGTATAAAAGTACCGTGGCCAACCCACATCCCCTTTTTGTAGGTTTTGTGAAGGCCGCCTTAAAGCACAAAAAAAAACAAACCAATGCCAGTTTGGCATAAACTACATAAATGGCCATATATTTGCTCGGCAAAACCATAATACGCTAGCCAAGATGCTAATTTCATTTGAATTAGCCCCACATAATACTAATCCAAATCCTTCAAAGGATCACACCGCTGCGGCAGCAACGTAAAATTGTTTTAAATGGAAGAAAAGAAAATCGATATAAATTCGATCATCGGCTTTGTACTTATTTTTGGAATTCTAATTTTTATGTTCTATCAGAACAGGCCCACCCCTGAAGAATTGGAAGCACAAAAGGCGAAACAGGAACAGGTCGAGGCAGCGTCTACATCGACCAAGGAGGAGGAAATGTCCGTTCCGGAACCCATAAAAATAGATATTCAGGACTCGACGGCCGTAGCAGCCTATAAAACTAAGATTGGTGCTTTTGGATACATGGCGCCTTCTGCCGGGACCACCAAATTGGAAAACGATTTGCTGTATCTAGAAATAAGTAATGAAGGGGGCCAGATCATTGAGGCCCGCATGAAAAAATATAAAACCTTTGATTCGATACCGGTTTATCTGATCAAGGATGGCAATGCTTCCTTTAATCTACAGTTTGCAACTTCTGACAATCGGATTTTAAATACAAAAGATCTTTTCTTTGAGCCGACACTGACAAAAAGCGGTAACAACCAAGTCTTGTCTATGAAGGCCAAGACCTCGCCCACCCAGTTCCTTGAGTATCGCTATGAAATGAAACCAGCTGATTATCTGGTCGATTTTAGCATTCGCTCTCAAGGTTTGAATGGTGTATTCAATGCGGGTCAGCCCATTAAAATGGATTGGCATTTGAATGGTATCCGACATAGTAAGAGCATACAGTATGAAAATCGGTATACCGAACTTACCTATAACCATGAAGATGGTAAAATCAGCTATTTATCCCTAGGCAGGGATGATGATAAAACTGGGACCGATTTAAAATGGTTGTCCTACAGACAGCACTTCTTTAGTTCGATCTTGGCTGCCAAGGGTAGTTTTGAAAGTGCTGAAATGACTTCCAAAAACTTGGTGAAGGAAGAAAGTCATACACAAGGTTTTACGAAGGAATTTGCCGCTTCAATACCACTAAAGGTCGATGGAGGCGAACTGTCACAGAACATGTATTGGTATTATGGTCCGACCGATGCCAAAGTATTGGAAAAATATGGGGATTTGGCACTTGATGATTCCATTTCTTTTGGCTGGGGAATTTTTGGATGGATCAACCGCTATGTCTTTACCCCGTTTTATTCATTTTTGAGCTCTTTTCTTCCTGCGGGAATTGCAATAATTATCATGACGGTCCTAGTGCGAATTGCTATGTCTCCAGTGACCTACAAATCATATCTGTCACAAGCCAAGATGAAAGTTTTGAAACCTGAATTGGCCGAACTAAATGAAAAATACAAGGACAATGCCATGAAAAAGCAACAGGAAACCATGAAATTGTATGGCAAGGCTGGGGTAAGTCCGATGAGTGGATGTGTACCGGCCTTATTGCAAATGCCTATTTTTTATGCGCTTTTCATGTTCTTCCCGACCTCGTTCACGTTGCGACAAAAATCGTTCCTGTGGGCCGATGACCTTTCGTCCTATGACGCCATCGCACATTTGCCATTTAATATCCCGTTTTATGGAGATCATGTAAGCCTTTTTCCCATTTTGGCATCGATAGCAATTTTCTTTTATATGATGATGACCACAGGTCAGAATATGCCGCAACAACCAGGTATGCCCAACATGAAGTTCATTATGTACCTGATGCCTTTTATGATGCTCTTCTTCTTTAACAATTATGCCAGTGGTTTGAGTCTTTATTATTTCGTTTCAAACCTCATAACTATCGGAATTATGCTCGTCATCAAGAATTTTATTTTGGACGATGCCAAGATTCATGCCCAAATTCAGGAAAATAAATTAAAACCGAAATCGGAAAACAAATTCCAACGTAAAATGCGTGAAATGATGGAACAAGCTGAAGAGCAGAAAAAAATCGGGAAGCGATAGTCGTTGATAACAGAACAAACAAGAAAAAGTGCTTGATCTATGATCAAGCACTTTTTTTGGGCCTTAACTTGAGTTTTTTCAAGGCTTAGCACATCGGCTTAGGGTTCCATGAAAGTCCATCTAGTATCGATAAAATACAAATGATTAAACTTTTTCCACAAAGTATCGTCCTAGTGTGGAATAACCATAAAAATTAAAAGGTATGAAAAATTTGAAATACGTTTTAGGTCTGCTTTTGATTGTCTTCCTTTTTCCGTGCCAGAATTCAGAAGCACAAACGGTGCGACCTAGAAGGGAGAAGGTGGTAAAAGTAAGAACTGCGAAAAGAAAAATAAGAAGGCATAAACGAAGGGTCGTACGAAGAACTCTAAGGCGACTCCCCAACGGGACTGTGGCAGTAATGCACAGAAGCGTTGCCTATTATCCTGTCGCTGGTATGTTCTTCATTGCAAAAAAAGGTGCTTACATAAGGACCTTCCCGCCAAGGGGGTTTAGAGTACGTATACTACCGAGGACCGCTGTTAGGCTTATGGTACGTGGAGCTGTTTATCATTATGCCGACGGGGTATTCTATCAACCCATCGGGGAAGAGTTCCAAATTGTGAGACCGCCTGAAAGCGCAGTAGTAAAGGAGCTTCCCGCGGATGCTGAGGAAATTGATTTTGATGGGGTTTCGGCTTATGAGCTTAATGAAGCGGTGTACAAATTAATCGACGGAGGATATGAAGTAATCGAGGTTCTGGATGATTCAGAATAGTAATGATCTAAAAAAGTTGATAGTACTAAAAAACCCCGACCATTGGATCGGGGTTTTTAGCAATAAGTAGGTTAAGTTTGGTAAGATTTGGGATGTCAAAGATGCCCTTAATAGTCACTAAAAAAAATTAATAGTTGTCAAGCGGCAATTTTTGTATGCTAACAGGCCGATGGTTGTTGTTTGTATTTTATCGCCATCTTAAAATGGCCGAATACACACTTTAAATGCTCATAAAAAAAGGAGCCACAATTTGCGGCTCCTTCTGAATCTTAATGATTTTGGCATTATCGTATGACACGACTTATGGCGTGGATTACGCCATTCATCGCCTGTACATTGGTGGCCACAATCGGATTCGAAACTGCATCCGGGCCAATTACTGCAGGTGTGCCGGCATCTATGACGATATCCTGTCCGCCCAAAGTGGTGACATTCGCACCATCAAGACCTTCTAAATCCTCAGCTCTCACATTGGCGCCGGCAATCACATGTAGCTCCAGTACGGAAGCCAAGGTACCTTCTGGAATTTCAGAAAGTCCGGTTAGCCCTAGATCGGTTAATAAGGTGGTGAAAGCCTCATTGGTCGGAGCAAAAACGGTAAAGGGAGCCGGCGAACTACCATTCGGAGTTTGTAATGCATTGACATATGTAAAGGAAGGATACGCGGTCAGGGCCGCTACCAAGGTTGCAAATGTTGGATCGGCCGTGGCAAAAGTAGTAACCTTCGGCAAGTCGATAACCGCGTCTACGGCATGGATAATGCCATTTGTCGCAACAATATCTGCGATTACAACATGGCTGGTTCCATTCAAGGTCACACCATCATCGGTATTTATATATAAGCTCAGTGCGTCACCATCAGCATTGGTCGCCGCGCTGTTCACATACATATTCATTAAACCACCTGAGAGGGCAGCGCTTCCTGCAATAACGTGATTCGCTAAAATGGTATTGAGTTCATTGCCATCTGGATTGGTAAAAGCCGTAAAGGCTGAATTAATCGGCGCAAAGACGGTAAAATTGGTATCGGTTGACGATAATAAATCAGTAAATGTGGTATTCCCATTCGCTGTCAATGCACCAACAAGCTCGGATAATTGCCCATTGGCCAAGGCATGATCGACAATATTTGGAAGACCGATTACGGCATCGACTACATGAACGATACCATTGAGCGCTTTAACATCTGGAGTGATGACTTTAGAGACACCATTGAATTCTACTCCATCTTCGGTGTTGTAATAGATACTCAATTTGCTATCGGCAATAGGACCATCTGCCAATGTTGAGGTATATCCTGAACCGGCGGCAATCAAGGTTTCTGAAGCAATACTACCTGAAATTACATGGTTTAATAATACTTGGGTAAGTACCTCTTTCGGTATATCGCTCAATGACGCTCCATTCAGAAAGGCATCAAAGGCCTCATTGGTAGGGGCTAATACGGTAAATGGGCCAGGGCCTTGGAGCACGGTAGGTAAATCTCCATCCGCAGCTAAGAGCGCGGCCACCAAACTGCTTAAATTAGGATTGGAAATCGCTAAGTCGGTAATCGAGAAAAGCAATGTGCCGTTCAATGCGTCAATAGCTTCCTGAGGTAAGAGCACCTTATCGATGATATGAACGATACCGTTGGAAGTTGCAATGTTCGCCGAAGTAACGTTCGCGAATTCGCCGGCCGCATCTTCAAAAGACACTCCATTCTCTAATGATACGGTGATTTTTTCTCCTCCAAGGGTGGTTATTTCCTGCCCTTGGGTAAGATCTCCTGAAGCTACAGCTGCACCGGCAATTACATGATACTTCAGGATAGTGGCCAAAAGATCTTGTAGTTCGGGGGTATTGAAATCGTCCAAAGAGTTAAAGCCATCCAATCGGCTTAACAAATCGGTAAAGGCTTCATTGGAGGGCGCCAATACGGTAAAAGAACCATTCTCATCGCTGAGGGCGGTGATCAAATCGTTGTTCGGACTCTCATCTGCCTTTGATAAGGCAGCTACTAAAGAGCTTAACGATTCAGCGTTCTGAGCCGTTTGAACAATGTTCACTTGTTGGGGCATAGGCATTGGGTTGTCGTTGTTGTTGTCACAGGAAAGGACAAAGAGCGCCGACAAGGCCATAAAAACTATACCCTGAAAATTTCGTAATTTTTTCATAGTAAGGGTTTTAGAAAATTAGTTTTGTTTATCAAAAAATTAAAAAGATTAAACAAAAATAAACATACACTTCTAATTTCAAAATTATTTAACTTATGTTTATGTTTTAAGATTAATAGTTAAACAAAATAAAAGCAATACCAATAACAGCCAAGGAAAACCCATTTGTTGCTAGTGAGAAGTAGTAAAGTAATCCATGAATGGTACGGTATTAAAAATCAGCCTTTAATAACCAGCACCATTCAAATTGCAATTTTGTATTTTTGCATTTTGATTTTAACGATGAAAAAAGTAGTTGTCGGACTTTCCGGGGGAGTAGATTCAAGTGTTGCCGCATTTCTTCTAAAGGAACAAGGGTATGAGGTAATCGGTCTTTTTATGAAAAACTGGCACGACGATTCAGTTACCATTTCCGAGGAATGTCCTTGGTTAGAGGACAGTAATGACGCCCTAATAGTAGCCGAAAAGTTGGGAATTCCTTTTCAAACTGTCGACTTGAGTGCAGTATACAAGGAGCGCATCGTTGATTATATGTTTCGTGAATACGAGTTGGGCAGAACACCCAATCCCGATATTCTATGCAATCGTGAAATAAAGTTCGATGTTTTTTTAAAAATCGCGCTGCAATTGGGCGCTGACTTTGTGGCTACGGGGCACTACTGTCGAAAGGAAGTAATCCCCAATGACACGGGTTCCAAAACCTACCGTTTGTTGGCCGGGGTCGACGGCAATAAAGACCAATCGTACTTCCTATGCCAGTTATCCCAGGATCAATTGTCTAAAACCTTATTTCCGATTGGCGAATTGACGAAACCTGAGGTTCGAAGCATCGCCGCCGATAATCATTTGATAACCGCCGATAAAAAAGATTCACAAGGGCTTTGCTTTATCGGGAAGGTTAGACTGCCTGATTTTTTGCAACAAAAGTTAAAACCCAAAAAGGGTGTCATCGTCGAAGTGCCGTCCGATGTTCCTCAGTTCCGGCGTTCAAGGCCGTCTTTTGCTTCAAAGGCCGCCGAGTTGGCTTATGAGGCTACAAAGCCTGTATATAGTATTCAGGACGGTAAAGTGGTCGGGGAGCATCAAGGGGCTCATTATTTTACGAAAGGTCAGCGTAAAGGGCTTGATGTGGGCGGTACCAAAGAACCACTTTTTGTTATTGAAACCGATGTTCAAGAAAATATCATTTATACAGGACAAGGGAAATCCCACCCTGGATTGTACCGAAGGACGCTGTTTGTTTGCAATGATGAACTGCATTGGATACGCCCGGATTTGGCACTTAAAACCGATGGCATCCTCGAAGTAATGGCCCGAATTCGCTATAGGCAGCCCCTTCAGAAAGCCAGATTATATAAAATAGACAACGGGCTGTACGTCGATTTTGAGGAGAAACAATCGGCTATCACCGAAGGACAATTTGTGGCGTGGTACCTTGACGATGAATTAATCGGGTCAGGCGTCATTTCCTAACTGCCTGTGTTCAAGTTAACGTCATACTTCTTTGGCAAACGAATTGCCTTTGGTGACGGGAAAAGCACGAAAAGTTATTTTTAAGTTTAAGCCGAATGCGATATCTTTCCATTTGATCCACGATGAAATGGCCAAGCAAAATAGAATAACACGACTTTTTGGAATTCAATACCCCTTGATTCAAGCGGGGATGGTGTGGGCAAGTGGTTGGCGATTGGCTTCCACAGTCTCGAATGCCGGCGGACTGGGCCTTATTGGAGCAGGAAGTATGTACCCGGATATCTTGAGGGAACATATTGAAAAATGTCAATTGGCAACGAAAAATCCGTTTGGGGTCAATGTGCCCTTAATGTATCCAGAAGTTGACAAAATAATCGATATCATTATCGATTCCGGGGTGAAAGTCGTCTTTACCTCTGCCGGAAATCCAAATACGTATACGTCTATTTTAAAGGAAAAAGGGATTACTGTGGTACATGTAGTGAGTAGTGTCAGATTTGCCTTAAAAGCCCAAGCTGCTGGGGTCGATGCCGTAGTAGCCGAAGGATTTGAGGCAGGGGGGCACAATGGTAGGGATGAAACCACAACACTGGTGTTGGTCCCAGCGGTTAAAGAGAGGATTTCCATACCCTTGATCGCCGCCGGAGGAATAGCCACCGGGAAGGCCATGTTGGCCATGATGGTTTTAGGAGCGGATGCCGTACAAGTAGGCAGTCGATTCGTGGCGACCCATGAAGCTTCATCCCATATCTTGTTCAAGCAAAAAGTAGTGGAAGTGGGCGAAGGGGAGACCCAATTGACCTTAAAGGAATTGGCGCCTGTGCGTCTGATCAAAAATAAATTTTACGACGATGTTCAAAAGGCCTATGCCGCTTGTGCGACCCCAGTGCAATTAAAGGAACTATTAGGAAGAGCCCGCGCCAAACACGGCATGTTCGAAGGCGATATGGTCGAAGGCGAACTTGAAATCGGACAGGTAGCTGCCCTGATCCATGAAATAAAACCGGCGGCCGATATAGTTTCTGAAATCATTCAAGAATATATGCTCTCAAAACTGGCCCTTCAAGACGATTCGTTTTAGGATTTTATATTGCCCAGCTAAATTTAGGCAACTTATCACTATTTTATTTTAACCTGTGGAGGTTATTCGTTCACTCTAGCAACTTAAGGTGTATGGGCCGTAGATGTATTACTAATTTTTAAGGCTATGTTATGCACTATATCACCCCCCCCCCTTTTATTTGCAATTTCCAATTATATATATTCATACCAGTTAATTGGAGCGATTTTACGATTGGTATTTCATCAATAACCTTAAGAATTGGTTTTTTGAATAGATTCAGAAAACGAACCCATAAAAGCGAATTCCATTAAGAAGGATGATTTTACAAAACTGAAGTATTTATTTCAACATCGGCATATTGCCAGGCACGATCAAATTCTTGTTTGATGCGATTGGCTTCGTCGATTTTACCTTGACCCTTAAGGCTCTGATATAATCCCATCAAAGACCATCCATTTTGACGGAGATTCGATAAATCTTGCTTATAGATTTTTTCTGCTTCCGTATAGTTCGCAGCTTTTAGAAGTATGGCTCCCAAATTCTGTCTTGTCGGAATATGCCAGGCAGCAGGCTCGGTATATACAAGACCATCCTCAAGGGCCACCGCCTTTTTAAGATGTTCAGTGGCATTTGTAAGATTTCCATTCAAGGATGCCAATTCGCCGGCCAGTACCTCAAAGGCAATATTTGCGATGGATGCCGAATTGTTGTTGGCAGTGGCTACCAAATTTGCAAGTGTACTGTCTTTTTGAAGCACTTCAATGGCATCAAGTTCCTCCTTGGCCTCCTTGGCATTCCCTTTTCTAGTAAAGGCCATACCTCTTGCATAGTGCCTCATGAGACTTAAATGTTTAATGTCTGAACTTGGTGCCGGTATCGTCAAAATTTCGTTCCATTTTCCAAATCGGGTATAGGCCAGAAGTGGGGTTGAAGCGAAATCTTGAAGAAATGGGAGATTGATCAATTCGCCTATAGGGACTTTTTCGGCTGTTTTCCTAGCGGCATCGATTGCAACCTTGCTATCGCCCAGCAAACTGGCCGCTGACCATAGAAAATGAATGTTGTGTGGATAATAAGACAAAGGATACAAACCTTGGGAGTAGCATTGGGAAATGTAATCCTCATCGGCAAGAATTGCTTTTTGGTTAACTTCCACGGCATCCTTATAGCGACCGACTCGAATATAAATATGAGATGGCATATGTACGATGTGACCCGCTCCTGGCATTAGCTTTCCTAATTTATCGGCACTTATTATGGCCAGATCCGGATAGGGAAGTTCTACCATATGAATGTAATAATGGTGGGCCCCTGGGTGATCCGGATTGATTTTCATGGCTTTTTCAAGGGCAATTTTGGCTTCTGCTATATTTGGGGAAGGCTTGCCTTGGGCGTCCCAATAGTTCCATGGTACCGTATTCATAACCGATTCCGCATAAAAGACTTGTACGTCTGCATCGTTTGGATATTTTTTAACCACATTGGCCATGGCGTCCATGTAGGCAATATTCAATTCGATGATATCCTTCGTAAGATCATCGCTATATCTCGCAGTCAAAGCTGCAATTAAGGCCTGTTCTTTGGGGGTCGCCTTGGATGCTAATTTTTTTGCCTTTGCCAAAGCTTCAAACGCATTGATCTTGCGATTATCGTCAGGTAAAGGGTCATTTATGTTTGGTCCCAATGCGTATGCCTGGCCCCAATAGGTCATCGCTGAATTGGGATCTAATCTGGAAGCTTCCATAAACGAGCGATGGGCCTCTGCATGGTTAAAGGCATATGCAAGCCTTAGGCCTTGGTTAAAATAGGTCTGGGCCTCGGCATTCTCAGTACTTATCTTAAATTCCAGCGTTCCGAGATTCTCAAATAAAGGGGCAATTTGCCGGGTGGTGTCTACATTATTCAGCAAAAAATTGGTCGCTGTACAAGGAATGAAATTGTATCCGGCCCTTTCAAACTGGTTCGATGTTGGTCCTGGAATTCTGACAATAAAAATTTCAGTAATTACCAAAAGGCCTAACGCAATAGTGCCCAATATTACCTTTGTTTTCATGGTTTCTGAATTAAATTGAATTATAAGAAATGCAGGGAGGAAGTGGCGGAAAATAATTTTAAATCACTTTCCAATTCTAAAAATACAAAATAGTATCAAACTATTTATTTTAGTTCATTGAAATTCAACCGGTATTATTCAATATTTTAATCCTACCCAATACTTGCCATAGCATGCGGTTTTGTCTTCTTTCATCAGTAAACAAGAGAGTGGATGGCTTCAATACGAACAGATGAACAATGAATAAAGTGAAGAATCCCCTATGACAAGGCGGAACTTCAAATAGTTTTTTTATCGCGATATCCTAAAAATTATTTTTATCTTGAAGGCTTATATATGACGAGGAGTATGGTATATCTAAACATCACAGCGAAAGAGGCCAACACCTATGATGCCATCGTAATCGGATCTGGGATCAGTGGGGGCTGGGCCGCCAAGGAACTTTGTGAAAAAGGACTAAAAACCCTGGTATTGGAGCGCGGTAGAATGGTGAAGCATGTGCAGGATTATACGACTGCGAATGATGAAAGTTGGGATTACGAACTGCGTGGTGCGTTGACATACGAGGAACAACAAAAGCATCGGGTAGGTTCTGAAGTGGGCTGGGCCCATAAGGATACCGAAAATTTTTACGCCGATGATCAAGCGAATCCCTATACCGAGGTAAAGCCTTTTATTTGGATGCGTGGCCATCAAGTAGGGGGGCGTTCACTACTTTGGGGCAAGCAGACCTATCGCTGGAGCGACCTTGATTTCGAGGCCAATGCCAAGGATGGCCACGGGGTCGATTGGCCGATACGCTATAAGGATATCGAACCTTGGTATACCTATGTAGAAAAATTCGCGGGTATTAGTGGGGAGGCCTTAGGACTGCCTCATTTACCGGATAGTCATTTTCTACCGCCCATGGAGCTGAATTGTGTGGAGCAACATGCCAAGAAAAAAATCGAGGAAAATTTCGACGGCCGGCACTTGATCATTGGTCGGGTAGCCCATTTGACCGAGCCCTTGAATGGCCGCGGGAAATGTCAATATCGAAATAGATGTTCAAGGGGATGTCCCTATGGAGCTTATTTCAGCAGTAATGCGGTCACCCTTCCTGCAGCAGAGAAGACCGGAAATCTTACGATTCGACCTTTTTCGATTGTTAGTTCCTTGATCTATGATGACAAAAAAGGAAAAGCCACGGGAGTTAGGGTCGTAGATGCGGAAACCAAGGAGGAATTCGAGTTTTTTGCGAAAATAATTTTCTGCAACGCCTCAACCGTTAGTACTACGAATATTTTGTTGAATTCAACCTCTGATCGGTTTCCAAACGGCTTTGGAAACGACAGTGGCGAATTAGGTCATAATTTAATGGACCATACCTATAAGGTCGGTGCTATGGGTTCTATTGAAGGTTTTGACGATCAGTATTATTCGGGCCGAAGGCCGAACGGAATTTATATTCCCCGATACATGAATTTAAATGACCAGACTAAAACCGACAAGTTTGTTCGTGGTTTCGGATTTCAAGGTGGGGCAGGTCGTGGAAATTGGGGGTCGGGAATCAATTCTGAAGGTTTTGGGGCCAATTTCAAGGACCAACTTTTTAAACCTGGGGGTTGGGGCTTCTTTATTACCGGTTTTGCCGAATGTTTGCCCTATCATGAAAATAAGGTAAGCCTGAATCATGATTTAAAGAATGATTGGGGACTTCCGACGGAGTCATTCGATTGTGAGTTCAAGGAAAATGAATTGGTGATGAACCGCCAAATAAAGGAGGATGCCGTCGAAATGCTTGAAAAAGCCGGATTCAAGAATATTCTAGCTTTTGATAATCAGAGTCCGCCTGGTCATGGAATCCATGAAATGGGAACGGCCCGGATGGGACGTGACCCCAAGACTTCAGTATTGAATGCATTTAACCAAGTTCATGCCGTTAAGAACGTCTTTGTAACAGACGGCGCATGTATGGCTTCATCATCTTGTGTAAATCCCTCCCTGACGTATATGGCAATTACGGCACGTGCGGCAAACTATGCCGTGGAAGAACTGAAAAAGCAAAATATTTAGGATATGGATCGACGAAAAGCCTTAAAAAATACAGCGCTTTTAATGGGGGTGACCTTATCAAGTACGGCATTGACAAGTTTGCTACAATCTTGTATGAATGAGAATAGACTGTCTTGGAAGCCTGTTTTTTTCGATGAAGAAGGGGCTAAGATCATTTCTGAAATTACTGAGATGATTTTGCCTAAAACCGAGACACCTGGGGCCAAGGACCTGAACGTAGATATTTTTGTGGACAAGATGTTCCAAGAAACCCTTTCACCGGAAGATAAAGAACATGTGCGAAAAGGCTTTGATGAATTTACTAAGCTTTGCAACCTAAAATATGGAAATTCATTTTTAAGCCTTTCCAAGGATAATAGGGAAAAAGTGTTAGCAGAAGTTGAAACCTCGGCTAACAAATTCAATCCGAGCATCTGGGGCAGTACATTGGGAAAACAAGAACCGCTCGACTTTTATCGAAGGGTAAAGCAATTTACGTTGGTCGGTTATTTCACTTCCGAGGAAATCGGAAAAACTGTTTTGAAATTTGACCCGATACCTGGTGCCTACCAGGGCTGCATCCCCTATGACGGAGGTAATTCCTGGACACTCTAAGGAATTAGTGTAACTCCCTTTTGGGCGAAGTGCCTCCCCTGTGCAACTAGGTTGACCTATACCTACATACATATCGTGTCTAATTGACTTCTTTATTGGTTTTGTGTTAGGGTCAGCAACTACGCTACCTTTTGCTCAGTTAGGCTCCCAAGATCTCCTGAACAATTTTTAAGGCTGTGCTGACCTCGTCATTGTTCACATAAACGTCGACCTCCCCGAGCATGGAAGAGGCGAATCCAGTCAATCGCGCTGATTCGGCCTCGTCTTTGACGACGGCTTCGATGCCGGCTTTATGGAGTTGACCAACCAGCCTTTGCACAACCAGCGAATCGCCTCCGAATATTTTTGTATAATTTGAGTGCATGGTCGCTAGCTAGTTCTTATAACATTGAATTAAGTTCTTGAATATATCCATTGAATTTTTTAAGTGTACCTGCCAAAACGCCAATCTGTTCCTGTGCTTCCGTCCAATCTTTTTGTTCTATGGCTTCGCGAACACCCGGCAGTGTTTTGACCCCATAGCCGGTATAAAATCCAGGCGCATAGATCTGATGTTTAAACCAAGGACGCCTAGGAAGCCCTGCTTCTGAAGTCAAAGTCTGTTCGGCATGTATCAGTTTTTCATTGATCTTGTTTCGTTTTTCCTGTGTCAATTTTGACACATCGGCCCCTTCGAACGTATCTATGCTTGTTTTAAGCGTAGCCATTTCATTCTGCAAAGGGGCAAAATCCAAATATGGAATAGCCTCTTTTTTGATAGGCTTCTTAAAAGGTTTTTTAGGATCGGCCGCCAATTCGAAAACATTATCGGCAACCATTTTGTTGTGTTTTTCAACCTCGTCACGCATTTTTTCAGTCTCTTTCATTACTTCATCCAAATAACCGGAAACCGTGCTATGCCATTGTTTGAATTCGAAGGGTAAAACATCTGCATTGGCCAAACGCATCGTGATGCGTCCCGCCACATTGGCAAGTGCAACCCCATAAGCAAACTCAGGGTCTTTAAAGCGCTTGTAATGTGGATAGGTATCATAAATCGTATGATACTCTCCACCGTCATCCTCTCCTCCAAATCCGAGATTCAAGGCAGCGATGCCGGCATGTTGAATGAACGGGGTGTAGTCTGAACCTGAACCCAATGCGTAAAGACTGAATTCACCTTTTCCACCCGTGACCCTATCTACGGCATTTCTGCGCTCCTTAACCGAAACCCCGCGCTGTGGGTCTTTTACGGTTCCCGCCACTTCTTCTACCATTGCCTGTAACGAATGAGAGCCCCCAGCGCCAAGAAATCCGCGGCCATTTCCATCAGTATTGATATAGGCAACTACCTTCTGTTGTAATTCTTTTTGATGGTCCTCTACCCATTCGGTTGATCCAATGAGACCGGGTTCTTCTGCATCCCAGGCACAATAGACAATGGTACGTTTCGGCTTTTGACCTTTTTTGGCCAATTCCCCTACAGCACGTGCTTCCTCCAAAAGGGCTACCAAGCCGCTGATAGGATCATTGGCACCATGTACCCAGGCATCATGGTGATTGCCGCGCATTACCCACTGATCAGGGAAATCGGTGCCTTTTAAGGTAGCAATGACATCATGGGCAGGTTTTAATTGCCAATCGAATTCGAGTTTTAAATGCACTTTAGCCGGTCCAGGACCGATATGGTAGGTTATGGGCAAACCGCCCCGCCATGATTCAGGGGCTACCGGACCTTCCAGGGCTTGTAATAACGGTTGGGCATCTTCATAGGAGATGGGAAGAACTGGAATTTTCGTAATGGTGGGTGCATCCTTTCGATCCAAACGTTTCGCATCTTTGGTCGCCCCATAACCTGGGGTCAATACATCTCCCGGATAGGTTGGCATATCCATTACCGAACCCCGCTGTACGCCTGTCTTGTTTTTGAAAGCCCCTTTAGGATACACATCACCTTGAACATAGCCATCGTCTTTTGGGTCTGAATAAATTATACATCCAATGGCACCTTTCTCGGCGGCCAACTTGGGTTTAATGCCTCGCCAAGAACCTTGGTATTTCGCAATTACGATTTTTCCCTTTACATCGATTCCTAGTTTTTCAAGTTCTTCATAATCCTTTGGAATCCCATAATTCACGAAAACCAGTTCGGCCTGGACATCCCCGTCGGCCGAGAATGCATTATAGCTGGGTAATAAGGCATCTCCTTGGGCGGTAAAGGGATCCCCATCGACAGGTACTGCCGTTAGCTTGGCTGTATACGGAGTAGGAGCAGTAAGTTCCAACAAACGGACCTTGGGATAGGGAAATAATACATAATACGTATCAATTTTGGTATCATATCCCCATGATTTGAACTGTTTTTCGATCCATTCGGCATTTTTTTGACCGTATTCAGTACCGACCCAATGGGGCTCTGCAGCGAGTCGCTGCATCCATTGGTCTAGATTGGCAGCGGTAAGCTTGGCCTCAAAGGCTTTTTCCAAATCCAGTTCTTTTTTTTCATTCTCTGGTGTAAAACCTGTAATGGTCTGTTGTGCCGAAATCGTACTCAACGTCAAGCCTATCAAGAGGGAGGTAATTATATATTTCATTTGTAATAAATTTTAAGGTTTGAAGGTATCGTTTTTTTTAGAAATATCAAGACTTTCCAGGGACTTCATAATTACTTTTAATGGCATCAAGTACCAACACCCAGTCTTGGCCTTTTCCTGAAGTTGGAGGGTGGATCAATCCGTTTTTCGACTTTTTAATATCGGGTGCTTCGTACGCATTGCCGGTTCTGGGGTCAAACCACCATGCTGACAGCTCATTCCCCTTGATTTTTGATAGGTCGATGCGGGTATTTCTTCCGGTGGGAAAGTAGACCATGGCATACGAACCATCCCTATCACGCGTTGCAATTACATAGTCGTTTGTATCCTCCTGTTCATCCAATACCATCGACTGGTCTGGAATACGGCTCAAAAAAGGCCGGGATAACATGAGATTTTTCAAATGTTTTACCTGGTTCGCCATGGGCAGATCCAAGGCCACTCGCCAGGGTCGTAAGGGCCCATTGACACCGGGAGCGTCTCCTTTAAATAACTGCCATACATCATGGCAGCCATAGGTCTGGCCGCAAGCGCCGGCAAATACATTCCAATACATGATACGACGAATGTCCTCTGGAACACTATATCCTAGCTCCTTGGCATTGAAGCAATTGGGATGGTCTTCGTACAAGGGTTCCCCATCAAGAACCGGTTTTGTTGGATTTAGGGCATAGTCAAACCCAATGTGTTTGTAGGTCCCTTGGTTGGGGCAGTGTCCAGTTTGGTGCATATTAAAATCAAGCCATTTTTGACTGTGAAACCAAGTTGACGATCCGCCATTTTCATGGGGTTGCGGATGAAAGCTCATGAGGGTTTGATCGTACCCGCCTGCACCTTCGGCGATCCCTTCGGCCATTTGGTTCCAAATTTCGACGTCATCAGTACCTTCCCTCGGATTACGGTCGCCCCCAAGAATCCAGATGATATTGTCATAATCCTTGTAATGCGCGCCCATCCAGTTGCCAAAAATTTTGGCGTTTTTCAGGGTAAACACTTCGGGTCCCTGTCCCCAAGGTGCCTTAAAAACCTTATCTCCCCAGGTAGGCAAAAGGGCAATGTATAGCCCAAGGCTATCGGCCAATTTAATTATATAGTCAATATGTTCGAAATACGCGGGATTCGGCGTTTCGGGATCGTTATTATAAAGTGGGGTTTCCCCATACGAATTTGGGGTGTTCAGACCGTCAAGTTCTGCCAATGCAACCGCCTGTATAACATTAAAACCTTGTTCTGCACGTTTACTAAGATATTCCTTGGCTTCTGCGCGGTCAGATCTATGAAATAATTCCCATGCCGTATCGGCCATATAAAAAAAGGGCTGACCTTGCTCGGTCACCAAATATCGTTGGTTATCATTTACTTTTAGTCTTTGACCGGATACGTACGAAAGTGTAAAAACAATAAACAACAGGGTGCATTTAATTTTCATTGATAGGAATTTGTGTAGTGTTGCTGAATTAATTCTTTTCCAAGCGATTAAGATCCAAGTCCTGAAAATCGAAGCTAAAATCGATTTCGGGCGAGATGCCCTTCATTTTCAGACCGATGGCCTGAACTTTCTCATCTAGGTTAAACATCGCGAAAATATCGGCATTCATGTCCTGGTATTCCCATTTTACGACAAAGGTGTTGGCTTTGTAAAAAGACATGGGGCCGTTGAGCTTTGGAGAACGTTGGCACTTCATCCATAAGGCTCCGTTCTTATCGAATACTTCGATTTTGCCGAACCAAATATCCTCATAGGTTCCGATGTAGGTATTCTTGTCGATCTTTGTTTTTTTATTGGCCGCTACGGTTTCCCAAACTTTATGCACTACTTCTTCGGCCTCTCCTTTGCGTTCCTTAAAATAGGCCATATATCGTTTTACCCATCCATAATCATCCAATCCTAAATAACTATCGACCAACGTTCGTGATACCCCACTAAAAAGACCAGCGCCACCTGGCTCCGTATTTGTAAGGACGACGATGCCCAAATTAAGGTCTGGTATCATTACGGTACGTGACAACATACCAGGGAGCCCGCCCGTGTGCGATACTTCCATATTGCCTTTGATATCGGTCAGACCCCAACCGAGTCCATAGCCCGAGAAATGCGAATTGTAACGCGGATTTCGATTGGTTCTCGTGGTCGTATGTATCATCCACATCTCATTTTGATTTTCTACCGAAAACAACGTATCCTTCAATTGTTCCCCATAGGAGCCATGGTTGAGATGCAGCAACATCCATTGGGCGAGATCGTCGACATTGGCATAGATACCACCGGCCGCACCATTAATCATCTCGGTATAATTGGGCAACATTTGCATCGTACCATACGCCGTTGTATGTGGGGAGGCCAAATTGCTTTTATCGGTCATTCGATTGAGGGATGGATAGGATTCGTCCATGCCTAGTGGATTAAATATCCGAGTCTGGATAAATTCTTCCCAGGGCATCCCACTGGTACGTGAAATCAATTCCCCAGCCACCAAATACAACAGATTGTCATAATCAAATTTTGTGCGAAAGGCCGAAACGGGTTTAAAATGCTGAAAGCTAACAAGAAGGTCATCAATCGTAAAATCAGATCCGTCTGGAAAGATCATTAGGTCCCCGATGCCTAGCCCCAGACCGCTGCGATGGGTCAACAGGTCTTCTATATTGAAGTTTTCGGTTACATAGGCATTGTACATCTTAAACTCGGGAATATGGTCAATGACCCGATCTGTCCATTTTAACTTCCCTTCTTCTACTAAAAGCGCCAAGGCAGCTGTGGTAAAGGCTTTACTATTGCTGGCAATGGCGAATTGGGTATGGGCATCCACCTTTTTTCCTGTTTCAATCGATTGTACCCCGTAGCCCTTACTATGTATGACTTTTCCATCTTTAACAACGGCTACGGCCGCCCCGGCCACTTCAAATTTTTCGAGTGCATCATTTACCAGGGAATCAATTTGAAGGGAAGTATATTGTGCTGATGAAATACAGCTAATGCCAAGAAGTAGGATAAAAAATAATCTTTTCATTGAAGCTGGTTTTGGTGGGCTATAATGTACAAAATAATTCATGGTATGGTATTGGCATTTGGTTGTTATTTGAGGAGGAGCTAGCTGCTTTAATCAGGCGCAAGGCTAGCCAGTTCATCTTGACCAAAATGGCCACGAATTGCTTTAATATGCCAGGTCTATTCTAAGACCACTGTCTTTTGCGTCTTGGCGCTCCGGGCAGCTGCATCCAGAATTTCCATAGTCACCATATTGTTTTCAAGGGAGTAGGGGTCAAAAGGGCCTAAGATGGTTTCACCGTTGATAACGGCCGCGAACAAGGCAAAGGGATCATCATAAGGGGCATCGCGCTCCCCAAGCGTAACTTTTTCTTCGGTAAAGCCGTCATAACCTTCTGACATACGAACCCTTAGGTCGTGATGGTTATCGGCATAAATAACGCCAGTTTCCCCGTAAATTTCCATATCTTTTCTTCCAATTGGCCAATTCCAGGAGGGTTCCAAAATGGCCATTGCATGGTCATAGGTAAGAATAATCGTCGCATCGTCGTCTACTTTAGGGTTGTTTTCAGCCTGTAATTGCTGGGTAACGGCAGTAACCGACACAGGTCTTTTACCATCCTGCAACCAAGTCATCAAATTGGCCCCATAACAACCGAAGTCCATAATGGCCCCGCCTCCGTTCAGTTTTGGGTCGGTCAGGAAATTTAAAAATTCAGGGCTCACTCCGATTTTTTTAGGTCCTTTATGGCCATCACGCACAATAACCTTGCGCAGGCCACCAATAGTGCCCTCCTTATAGAGCTCATAAGCCCTTAAATTGGTCGGGTACCATGAAGTCTCATAATTCGTTAGTAATACGATATTATATTTTTTGGCCAAGGCGGCCATCTTTTTGGCATGTTCCAAGCTCACTGCCAGTGGTTTTTCTACCATTACATGAATTCCTTTTGGCGCACACGCTTCAACAATCGATAAATGATCATAAATGTTACTAAATCCTGCAACCGCATCAGGGTGTACCGCTGCAATCATCTCCTCGATGGTATTGTACACAATACTCATTGGAAAATGGTGCTGATCCGATAATCGTTGTGCCAGATCTCGATCGGGTTCCACGATGCCAACTAGGGCTACATCGCCTTTATTTTCTCGTTCCAAGATCCAACCTACATGGCCATGTACAAGGCCCACAACGCCTAATTTTATCGGTTTTTTCTGGGAATAGGTATTCACAATAGCAAACAGTACGAGGCAAATGTAAATTGGGAATTTATGTTTCATCGGTTCTAAAATTTATAAGTGCGTTCATTTGTAATCCATTCGTCTAATTTACCATTGCACGAATGAATGATGATAGTTTTCGGAAGTGACTACGTTGTTCATCCACATTTTTAATAGACCCAATTTCCGCAACTGCGAAAGTTGAAGCCCTGGGCAAAAATCGGTGCGTGATATTCAAGGCATTCAGGGCATTTGAAATGACCAAGTTCTTGCCTTTTTCTAGGGCTTTCATCCTAAATAGGCCATAGTCTTCCTCACTTGAAAACCCTCACTTTTCAAAAAATTCGAACTGGTCCTCTCCCTGCCAATGCAAAACAAAAAATAAGGCGGCTATTTTCATAGGGCGAATATTACAGAAAATTTACGATTGATTCCGGATTCCTGAAAGATATCGATTTTTGTGAAATCCTGGACCGTATCGGACTAGGAAATGTGTGTCATTTCGTGAATTACCACTTCAACAATGGCATCTTCAGTAGCTTTTCTATGTGCGGCGATATGTGCGCTGGCATTATGATCAAGCCACAGTTCCCTGCTCGACCAATTTTCATAGAAAAAGAATCGATCCGGGTTGTTATTGTCCTGGTGCAAGTCATAATTTAAACAGCCTTTTTCAGAACGAGTTGGAGGTATAAGATTTAATAGGGATTGTCGTACCAATTCCCGTTTTTCGGGTTTGGCTATAATACTCGCGGTGATGGTGAGTGGTTGGTTGTTCATTTGGTTTGCAAAGGTTAAATATAGGTTATCTGGTCTATAGTGCGCAAGATTATGCGTTTATTTAGTGTCGATTTTTACAAAATACCTACTACCAAAAAACCCAAATAGGTTCCCAAGGCACTACCCAAGGTTCCCACCAGGAGGGCGGGGAGGACCAGTTCTTTTCTGTTAAACGATTCCGCCATAACGATTGCGGTGGCGCCACCCCCTACATTCGCCTGACTGGCGATTGATATCATATCCCAATCGCGATATACCAAGCCTCCGATTATAATTATGAAAACACCATGCAGAAAAACGGCCAATAAGGTAAATAGCAATAAGACGACTCCCAATTCCTTTAAGGCCACCACAGCCTCTATTTCACAATACGCGCCGATTACCGCAAGAAATAAGAAGACAAGGTACATGCCCAGCGTATGGCTCCCATTTAAATTAGCAACGAACCGCGTTTGTGCCATGATGATGCCTATGGTCGAAAGCGTTACCATAAAAGGAATCATCGGAAAGAACGACTTGACCGCTTCCGAAATGAAAAAAGCCAAGGTGCCTAGGAAGGCTAACCACATCAAGGAATTCATATCCATTTGATCACTTATAGGAGTTTCCTCTGCTTCTACAGGGTGTTCGATTCGCTTATCTTTCCAAAATTTTCGCAATAATGCAGGGAATGTCAAGGTAACAATGATCCATAGGGTGGTCACGACATTATCCACGGCAATGGTACCGGCATATAAGGTGCCTTGTTCCTGAATATTATACTCGATTGCCACCGCGTTAAAATTCAGGCTCCCCCCGGTATAAGTACCGGTCAGCATTCCTGCAATAATTTTGGCGTCTGCTCCAAGCAGGTGTTGTGGGGCCACCACATACCACGCGATTAGAATACCCAAAACAGTTGCCAGCGAGCCAATTAAAAAAAGGATTATCATAGGAGCCCCCGCTTTTTTGATCGATTTAAGATTGACACCCAGCAAAAGATAAAAAATTGAAATCGGGGCCACATAGGTAAATATGCCTTCATACAGTGAAATCGTATTCGAAGCCGATGGAATCAGTTTCAAGTTGGCCAGTACCGCGGTAAAAAGAATCACCAATAAGGCGGCACCCACATGGCGTCCCCATTTGGTCTTACCAACATAAACAGCTAGTATGATCATTAGACATAATACTCCTAAGACATACATCGGATTTTTTAGAATGGCCATGTTTTAAAGATAGCAAAAACCATTTGGTTGTGAACAGCATAGTGCAAATCAATCATTAGGTACTTTTCACCTTGCATTGATTTACAACGACCAATTTTTTTAATAGTTCGTATTCAACTAAATGATATTATTTGACCTATTTTCCTAGTTTTATTTCGCCCTACAGCCTAAATAGGCCATAAATAGTAGTACCTGATTAAATTAAACGGGTAAGATGATCGGCCGATCAATTGACGGGCTCGGTTGTGAGAACCAAACTGGGCCTTCTGTGGTCATGTAGGCACAATCCTCGAGTCGAACCCCGAACTCACCAACGATTGAAATATTGGGCTCGATGCTAAAACACATGCCGGGCTCAAGTTGACGTTGATTTCCTTTTACTGCATTGCCCCATTCATGTCCGTCCATACCAATACCATGGCCCGTGCGGTGGGGTAATCCTGGCAATTTGTACCCGGGTCCAAAACCGGCATCTGTCAATACCTTGCGTGCCGCAGCATCGACGTTTTCAAGGGGCGCTCCTAATTGTGCGGCGGCAAAGCCGGCTGCCTGGGCCTTTTTTTCCAAATCCCAAATCTCTTTTTGGCGCAAGGTGGGTTCGCTACCAAAAACAATTGTTCGACTGATATCGGAATTATAACCTTCAATCGTACAACCACAATCTACCAATACGATATCACCCTTCTTTAAAACCTGCGGCTTGACACTTCCATGTGGGAAAGCCGAAGCCTCTGCAAAATTCGCCATTGCGAATTCATGTAGCCCTCCAAGGTTCTTATGGGCCAAGGCCACCGCCTCTGAAAAATCGGAAGGGGTGGCCCCTTCCTTAAGCGCATCAAGACCACTTTGAATGGCCTTGAGCGTAATATCACTGGCAGCTTGCATAAGCGCGATTTCAGCAGGTGATTTAATAATTCTGCATGGGATCGTTATAGGGTCGCCACTCACAATTTCTAAATGCGGTGCCTCTTTTTTCAGACCATTGAAAATAAAGAACCTTAGCCGTTCCTCAATACCGATTTTGCCTGAAAGGACGCCTGCCTCCTTTAATGCGAGTGCCATTTGGGCATACGGACTATCATCTTCCTGCCAAGCATAAATTTTATTACCTACTACCGTAATTTCACGAAGTCGGGCCTCTTCAAAGCCCGGGCAGATATAGCTAATTTCACCAGTAGCCGGAATCACTGCGACCATGGGCCTTTCGCTTGGCCACCAGGATAGACCTGTGAAATATTTTAGGGAAGTTCCGGCATCCAGCAACAAGGCGCCGATTTCTTGTGCTTGCATTAATTGCTGTGCCTTATGTATCCTTCCTTTGATTTCATCGAGGGAAATCGGGACGATCACGGCATTCATATGGCTTAGATTGCCATCAAATTCTATTTTCCTATTATGTACTTTTGAAGATGCGTAACCATTTACACCCGATAAAATAGCCGTTCCTGCGCCAATTGATGCCGCACTTATAAAATTTCTTCGCTTCATAATTCTAATTTTTGAGTTGTAATTTATATAAAATTGAATTCTAGTTTTGCACATTCAATTCGTGAACACCAAAAGTTTTTCACCTTGGTTGTCTGCTTTGATATTTTCAGTTTTCCGGAAGCCGATTTTTTCAAGTAGTTTATGGGAGCGGAGGTTTCCAGGGGAAACAATTGCCAAAATTGGATGTAAATTCAAGAGGGCCTTGGCATATTTTAAGCAGGCTTTTGCCGCTTCCATGGCATATCCTTGGCCTTCATATTCGGGAAGCAATGCAAATCCGAGATCGGCGTGGGGAAGAGAGGCGCGCCTTACAAAACCACAGAGACCGATAGGGGCACCACTGGTTTTCAAGACTATTTTATATAGGCCGTAGCCATGCGTATCATAACTGGCCTTAATTGTACCCTCAATATATTGCACGGCCTTTTTTTGAGTTGTTATCCCACGGTCGCCAATATATAAAAGCCATTTTGGGGTATTCATTAAATACCGGATAAAGTCTGCATCCTCTGGTCTGACCTTTTCAATATGAAGTCGTTGTGTTCTACAAATCGGGACGTTGGCAGGTATTTTATGATCTGTAGCCATGCATTTCATTTATTTTGCTAGAAGGGTAGTAGGTCAGGCTCCAAAAATTCTTTTTTGGCTGCTTCGCTAGTAAAAATATCGACTTGGTAATGGGCCCGCATCAATTCCTTAAATCGATACTTCAAACGGGGAAATTCTTCGAGTAATCCCGTAAAACTATCAGTTTTGGATCGTATCATAAAATGATCAACGGCTTTAATGTCTGCTATGGTCAAGGTTTTATTAAATTTTTCGCTTGCTCCGAGGTTTTCGGTGAACCGAACGAGCTGCTGACAAATAGTTTCCTGAGCCTGTAGGGTGCCATATTTTGAAATATGGATCCACGCCAACCGTAAATGGGCTTCATGGGTAAAAAGCACTGGATCGAGACTCCCGTCTGAAAATTGTTCCTCAAATTCGGAATCCGTGAGTGATTGATGTGTTTTCACTGTCTAAATGTCGATTTATGCTTTACCTATGCCATAATCTGCCGCCACTACCTCTCGGATTCCCTCGTCGTATGACGTGGGTTTAAAATCGAACCGCTTTTCAAACTTTTGGCTATTAAATACATAGTCACGGTCATATTGGTACATCATTTCTGGCATTTCGCGCATAATCGGTACGAAGATGCCGATCAAACGTACTAACCATTTTGGAACTACTTGATATTTTGCTTCTACGCCGAGTGCCATAGCGATTTGTTCGATCCATTTTTGCCCGGTATAAGGGTCTGCTGCTGTTGGTAAATGCCAAACTTGGTTAAAAGCGTCCACGGTATTTCCCAAAATCGCCGTCGCCTTGCCGGCGTCTGGAGTATAGGTAAAAGAGTGTTTGACGTTCGCCGAACCTAGCCAAGTTGCCTTTTTGCCCTTGGCCAGATTTTTAATTGCAGTTTCATTCAACATACTTGTATTGCCTATCCCAGGGCCATAAAAATCGGCGGAACGTGCAATGAGCGCTTTTATTTTCCCGGCTTTGATGGCGTCTGTTATCATATTTGCCAATTGTGCCCTTACCTGTCCTTTTTTACTTGGTGGAAGTATGGGTGTTTCCTCGGTCATATCATTGAGATGGTTTTTATCGTACATATAGATATTATCGAAGAAGACCATTTTGCAACCCTCCGCAGCGCATGCTTCGATAACGTTCTCTAGGAAAGTTGGCCAATTCTCCCGCCATACCTTTAAATTATAAGGAAAACCTATGGTCACATACACCACCAATGACCCTCTAATAGCATTTTTGACATCTTCGGCTTTAGACAAATCTGCCGGGAACAATTCATCGGTTGGATTTACTTTTTTGGGATTTCGACTCACGAGCCGTATATGGTTGGTATATTTTGGAAGGGCCTTCGCCAGCTCCACTCCGATGGCACCCCCTGCTCCTAATATGGTCTGCATACTATCTAAATTTTAGGATTTATAGTATAAAATTAGTAATCATTGGGCACTTAGCTATTTATAAAATGGCACATTCTTTAAATTTAATATCCAATGGCCCCACTTTCGGGCTGTGAGGAATCGGAAGCGCCCGTAAGGATCATTTTTTCCGGATCATAGGTAATTCCCATAAGTGCGCCTAGATTATTATATTCATAGAGGGTATGGCCCCTTTTTTCAAGTGCCCTTCGTGTGTCGGGTGATAGTAGATATTTTTCATATACCAAAACATCCGGTAGCCATTGATGGTGTATCTTAAGGACTTCGATTGCCTTATGGATCGGCATATTGAACTCCAAGACATTCAAGACCGTTTGGAATACGGTATTGATAATAGTCCTGCCGCCAGGACTTCCGATTACCAAAAAGGCTTTTCCATTTTTACCTACAATGGTCGGCGTCATACTTGAGAGCATCCTTTTTTCGGCCGCAACGAGATTCGGGGCGGTGCCAATCTGCCCATCGGTCTTGGTGACCCCGGGCTGCGGATTGAAATCTCCCATTTCGTTGTTGAATATAAACCCCAGCTCTGAGGAACCCAATTGCGAACCGTAGCTATATTCAAGGGTATACGTAAGCGAAACGGCATTACCTTCCTTGTCCATGACCGATAAATGGGTGGTACTTTCACCATCATATAATTGTCCGAATTTGGTTGAATCACTTACCGATGCCCGGGTCATGTCGATTTCATGAAATCGTTTTTGAGCGAATGTCTTGGAAGTAAGACGGTCTAAAGGCATCTCAATATTAAAATCGGGATCTCCTAAATATTCTGCCCTATCGGCAAAAGCCCTGCGCATGGCCTCGGTCAACAAATGCACATAGTCGGCCGAATTAAATTCGATTTCCTTAAAATCTGCCTGTTCCATAAGGTTCATCATTTCCACTAAGGCAACACCACCTGAGCTTGGAGGTGGCATCGAATAAATATCATAGCCCTTATAGGTACCTTTTATCGGCATGCGTTCGATGGCTTCATATTTTTCAAGGTCTTTGGTAGTGATGATACCACCATTTTCTTTCATATAAGCCGCTATTTTCGAAGCGATTTCCCCCTGATAGAAACCATCACGCCCTTTATCGCGGATCAATGCCAAGGTTTTGGCTAGCTTAGGCTGCCTCCAGATCATTCCTGGTTGAGGAATCTCGCCCTTTTCATTCAGAAAATAAGATTGCATGAACCTAGTTGAACTTGTATCCGTTTTAAATTCATTGGCATCGTTATAGAGCGACCAATTAAATATAAATCCGTTAGTAGCCAAATCAATCGCCGGTTGCACCACTTCCGCCCAGGGCAGTTTACCATATTTCTGATGGGCTTTGAAGAGCCCGGCTACCGTGCCAGGAACTCCGATTGCTTTTATACTCATATGATTGAGATCTTCGACAAGATTGCCTTTCTTGTCCAAATACATTTCATTAGTGGCTGCCAATGGCGCTTTTTCCCGAAAATCGATGGTAGTGACATCGCCATTACCATTCATGAATACCAAAAATCCGCCACCGCCAATGTTGCCTGCCGATGGATGGGTAACCGACAAGGAAAAAGCGGTTGCAACAGCAGCATCCACCGCATTACCTCCTTTTTTCAGTACGTCTACCCCCGATTGGGATGCCGTACGATCTGAGGAGACCACTATTCCATTTTTGGCATAGGTCTGCGCCTGAATCGTCGAAACCGATACCAGGAAAATGAAGTGCAGAACAACTAAGAGATTTTTTTTATACGAATTCATAATTCAATACGATTTGAGTTGTTGGTATTCTTGAATATTTGTGATACATAAATTGATTGGTTATTAAAAAAACTTCTTGAGTAGGTCCTGCATTGATTCAACGGTAAGTGGTTTTTGCACAAATCCTGAAATATGCCCAATTTTTTTGGCCATTTCAGAATCAAAGGTGCCCAGCGGTGTGGTAAGCATCACAATAACTGCTTTGGCCCGTTTATGCTCGTCTATCGAATTATAGGCGTCAAGAAATTCCCATCCGTTCATTTGCGGCATATTGATGTCAAGAAGGATCAAATCAGGACTACGGCAATCGCCTATGCCACTATTCTTTATATATTCCAAGGCCTGTGAGCCATTTTCCCGGGTAATTATTTCCTCGGTGCAAGCCATTTTTTTAATGATCATTGAATGTATAAAGTTTGTGGCTTCATCATCATCAACTAATAAGATGCATGCGAGCTTTTGTCGAACCTTGGGCATTTTTTGAATTTACCGAACCAAGATACAATTTCGAACTTTTAATTCAGTCAGTTCAGAGGTAACTTTTTGGTCAGATTACTTCGTAAAGCGATAGATCAAGGGCAACAGGTCAAATTTTATAAGATTACTAAACTATTAGAGAGACAAAAAACAGGAACGCAACTGGCATCCTCATTTTACATATATCGTTTAATTTTGCCTTAGGACGTCTTTATTTCGGACATTTAGGTTTTATAATTTTTTTGTCATAACATCGCTTTGCAATCTGTATGAATGCACCGTAACCCTATTGGCAGTGAATACCTGAATGCGGATTATGGATCTTAACAGTTACATTTGAACGCTAAAACACTTGAAATGAAAACGGGGCTCCTTGGTATATTTTATATTTGTGCGCTGTGGGGAATGCAGGCCCAGTCAACTATCGGCGTAGATAAACTCAAACACTTTGGTGTCGGTTTTGCAATCGGTGCAGTCGGTGGCTATTCGTCCTATAAAATATTCAATGACAATCGGTATTGGATGTGGGCAGGAGCCGTGGGCAGCAGCTTGGCTGCAGGGGTTTTAAAAGAGAATATCGACAGAAATGAATATGACGGTTGGGACAATTATGACATCTTGTTTACAACCTTAGGTGGCGTTGTTTCAGGATTGGCCTTAGAACTTTTATTAAAGAAAAATAAACGGAGTAGAAAAGCAATCGCCGAAGTGGTCCAGCGGGAAGGCATTGGATTCACAGCGGCCAACAATATTTTTTTGATCCGTTATGCTGATCATGGTTCACATGATTTCGGGGCAAACCTACTCGCTCAAAAACTCGTACATGAAGTGTATTAAGAAAACCTCGGTCACCTAGCTATTTTAATGATGATCTATTGAATTTTACGGTTTACTTAGGGCTGCATTTCTTCTTTAAAAAATAAAGAGGTTGCCTGTTTGCGCAATCAGTAGATTGTAGGGTGCGTTATAACTCCGATTAAATTGCCATATGTTTTATAGTATCATTGATATTCTCGGGACTATATCATTTGCCATTTCAGGTGTCTTGGTCGCTATGGAGAAAAAATTAGATCTCTTTGGCGTTTTTATCATCGCCTTTGTAACGGCGGTTGGCGGTGGTACCTTGCGTGATATGCTAATTGGCAATACACCGGTAGGATGGATGCTAGATCCAATTTACAGTGGTATTATCCTCGGTACCGTTATTTTTTCAATATTCTTTCGTGATAAATTGAGGCACTTTCGAAAATCCTTATTTTTATTCGATACAATTGGCATCGGACTCTATACCATGGTAGGGATTGAAAAGGGATTGGCGGTAGGGCTTTTACCAGTAATGTGTATTGCCCTAGGCACCATCACCGCAAGTTTTGGGGGAGTTATTCGGGATATTTTATGTAATGAAATACCAATCATCTTTAGAAAGGAAATTTATGCAACGGCTTGTATTCTTGGAGGAATCAGCTATTTTTTGATACGCGAATTACCCATTGACGATACCATAGCGTATAGCGCGGCTATTGTAGTCGTTATTGGAATCAGACTTGTGGCCGTAATTTTTAAAATTGCTTTGCCGAACATTTATAAAATCGATACAAGGTGATTTACTATTTTTAGAAGGGAGATCATATCGTATAAAGTCCTGTTCACATCTTACCATAAAATAGACAGCGTTTCCTATTCAATTACTTCCGCCTTTTTGATATACACATTCTGAAACGGCCAATCACCCTTGCCTACGCGAACTGCATTTATTTTATCGACGACATCCATACCCTCGATTACTTTACCAAAAGGGGTATAATCGCCATCCAAGTGATAGGCTCCAGGCTTGGTAACTACGATAAAAAACTCATAGGGCGATGCCAACATATGTGGATTATTAATTTCACTACTGGGCATCGATACTGTGCCGCGATCGTGCCGATACCCTTTGCGGGTGTCGGGTGGAAGCAGGTAACGCCCAATTTCCCTTCTTTTTTCTGCCGTGGCCTTGTCATCGGAATTGCCGCCCTGTATGATAAAATTTTTGACCACGCGATGAAATTGTGTATTATCAAAATATCCCATCCTGGTCAAATATATAAAGTTGGCTTTATGGTAAGGAACATTGTCATAGAGTTCTACGACGAAATCCCCAAAACTCGTTGTGAACCTTATTTTCATATGGTCCTTCAATTCTTTCTGATATTTGAAAAAAAAGTCAATGGCATTCTCCTCGGTCAGCACAAAGTTTTCCTGCCCTTTTCTATCCGGGACCTTTGATATTTGTTGCACGGTGTCTTTTTGTTCCTTCATTTGTTCGCTTGAAACGTTCGCCTTCATCTGCCTATTTTTATCGGCCTGTTCTCCACAAGACGATAGAAAAAATAATGGTAATATTGTGATTAAAATGAATTTTCGGATTCCCATGGATTTTAATTTATTTTCTAAACTGATACCAAAAATAAAAGATCTACCCTTACCGGGCGAAGCATCCCATTTTAAAATGGCACCGGCCGAGCGCATTGAATTGATGCAAGAAACCAGTTATAGGCACACGAACGCAAAACAAGCAGGAGTACTGGCACTGTTTTATCCCAATTTAGAACACCACACTAATTTGTTGCTCATTCTTCGCAAGACCTATGAGGGCATTCACTCCAATCAAATAGGTTTTCCAGGGGGAAAATTTGAAATAGGAGACCGTGATCTGTCGATTACCGCCTTGCGTGAAACGGAAGAAGAGGTCGGTGTCCCCCAGGATCAAATAGAGATTTTAAGGGCAATCAGCAAAGTATACATTCCTCCTAGCAATTTCGAAGTACACCCTTTTGTTGGTCTCTATCAAAGTACAGGACCGTTCGTTCTGGAAGAAGCGGAAGTGGCCGAATTGGTAGAGGTTTCTTTCGATGACTTTATGGACGACACAAAAATATTCGTCCAGAGCATGAGCACCTCTTATGCACGTGAAATTGAGGTACCGGCCTTCCATCTGAACGGCCATACCGTATGGGGTGCTACGGCAATGATGTTGAGCGAGATCAAAGAACTGATGAAACAGATTGTATGATACGGGAAAATTAGGATAGGAAGCAAGATACCCAGTGTCCCTATTTTCTTTGTATACCAACATTTCAATACTTTACCCCTTTTATTAAACTCATTTTGTATTTTAGCAACCTATGGGCATATTTAAGGAAAATCCGTTCGGCCATATTTTATTTCTTAAAAAATGGTTGATCCGTGTTATGGGTCTCGCAACACACCAGCGCTATAAGGGTTTTAATAGTCTTGAGATTGATGGCTCGGAGATTATCAGGGCCTTACCCGATACGAATGTGCTTTTCGTGAGTAATCATCAGACTTATTTTGCCGATGTGGTCGCTATGTTCCACGTATTCAATGCAAGTCTAAAAGGAAGGGACGACAATATCAACAATATCGGTTATCTATGGCATCCCAAATTGAACATGTATTACGTGGCCGCTGCCGAAACGATGAAAAAAAGTCTGTTGACCAAGATTTTTGCTTATGCTGGGTCGATTAGTGTTGAGCGCACGTGGCGGGCAGAGGGGCAGGACGTGAATCGACAGGTGAAGATGAGCGATATTTCAAATATTGGTAAAGCCTTGAAAGATGGTTGGGTCATTACTTTCCCCCAAGGTACCACCACTCCTTGGAAACCCTTGCGCAAGGGTACGGCACATATCATCAAGAAATACCGCCCCATTGTTGTGCCGGTCGTTATTGACGGGTTTCGGCGTTCATTTGATAAAAAGGGACTCCGTGTCAAAAAAAAGGGAATCCTGCAGTCAATCGTTATCAAGGAACCCTTGGAAATTGATTATGAAAGCGAATCATTCGAGTCGATCATCGAAAAGTTGGAATATGCCATAGAGCAGCATCCATCTTTCCTGAAAGTGATTCCACAAGAAGAACTTCTGGCGTATGAAGCCGAAAATGAAAAACGCAGGTTTAGAAACCACAAGAAGGTCTAGAGGTCTAATTGTTGAAGGTCGACGAAGTTTTTTTTAAGCTTTCTTAATAGTCTTCCATATAATAGAAAGTATATGCCCCCTAACAATGCGGTAAAAACGATTCCCGTAATAGCCATTGACCACATCAATACTTTTTTCAGTTTTTCAGGGGAAATTTTTTGGGTCTTCTCCACGAGCGCCGCATACGTGGTGCCGATATCATCATTTAAGTAGATGCCCACCACAACGAGCAAGAACAATAGCAATATCATCGAGAGTGAGAAGATGATATAATTTTTTACCGTGCTTCGAGTCTCAATAATTTTCGACATGAGTTCCTTGGCATTGTCTAAAACGGAAATTTCCCTAAATTTTCTATAGAATTGAAAGATAAAATATAAAACCACCGCATATTGAATAATCGTTAGGATGATCACCAAATTTTTAAGTCCCAATTGTTCATAGAACTTGAAACTATTCCTAGCGGAGGGTAGAAGGTATAATAAATGTGGAAGTGCAAATTCGAGAATACTGATGATCAAGATCCATTTTACGATCGAGGAAGATTTCTTCCAAAGCATCTTATAAATTTCATCATAGGATAACTTGGGATGTCGATTCTCTTTTTTTTGCCAATCCTTTTTCAGCAATTCCAATTCATCTATCATAAACCTAGGGATTCAATATGGTTTTCAATCTCGTTTTAATTCGGTTCATTTTTACCCGGGCATTTACTTCGGTAATCCCCAAGGTTTCAGCTATTTCGGCGTAGTCCTTATCTTCCAAATACAGAAAGACCAAAGCTTTGTCAATGTCCCCTAATTGTCTGACCGCGGTATACATAAGTCTCAACTGTTGCTCTTCGGTCTCATCATATTCATCGGCTTGGACTTTAAAAATTACCGATTCATAATCCTGGGTGGGGATACTCCTTTTATTTTTTCGATATAACGTTATGGCCGTGTTCAAGGCAACGCGATACATCCAAGTACTAAATTTTGACTCCCCACGAAACTTCGGATATGCTTTCCAAAGTTGGATTGTAATTTCTTGAAAAAGATCGTTATGTGCATCCCGATTATTGGTGTACAACGTACAGACCTTATGAACAATATTTTGATTGTTCTCAAGCTCTGTAACAAATTTGTGCTCCAGTTCCTTATGCACTTTTAAGTTAGTGGTTGATACTGATTAGTAGTTCTTTTTTTTAATTTGTTACAGACAGGGATACATAAAATGTTGAAATCGTAATAGGACGTTTGTCAGAGTACGTAATTTATGAACCAAGTAGGCAATTTGCACCCTGCCATGTTGATACTGAAATTAAGCCAACCCATACGTACTCAAAAGATTGACGCCTTTGCTCCCGTATGCCGCGAATAGGCAACAGATTGCGCATGTTATTAATTCCTGTAATCCAAGGCCGGGGTCCTATCACCTAGAAGGGGAACGTATTTAAAGTCTGGCCCGCGCCGTTCTAAAAATTCGGTTTTTGCCTTGGCTACGAGCGCCGGATTTTCAAAAAGTTCAATGGCAGTTCGTGTCAGGGTCTTGGCGGCTACCATCATGCCTTTTTTACCAATAGAAGTGCCTCCTGCGGCAACTGCCTGCCAACTATGTGCGGGCGTTCCGGGCACCCATGTGGCCGCTCCCATCCCGACGGTCGGTACCATAAAGCTAACATCCCCAACATCGGTAGACCCAAAGGCCCTGGCCTCGGTTTCATAGGGTTGCACATTTTTTGCAATCGCCAAATTGGCTTTTTCGTAGCCTAGGGTAACGGCAATCTTATCAGCAAATACTTTTTCTTCAGGTGTATATTCAATGCCCCCCACTTTTACCAGATTATCGTACATCATTTTCTGTAAAGTAAGGTTGGGCAGCAATTCGTGGGTACCGCCGATCATTTCATAGTCCATAGTGGTTCCTGTTCCTAGGGCGGCTCCTTCGGCTGCCTTGACCATTCGATCAAAAATGTCGATAACTACTTTTCGGCTATTGTGACGCGCATAATAGTACACTTCGGCAAAATCGGGTACCACATTCGGCGCTTTCCCACCGTCGGTGATAACATAATGTATGCGGGCTTCTTGCGGAATATGTTCACGCATCATGTTGACCATCATGTCCATGGCTTCCACGGCGTCCAAGGCAGAACGTCCTTTTTCTGGAGACGCGGCTGCATGCGCAGAAATTCCGTGAAACCTGAATTTGGCTGATTTATTTGCCAAGGCAGCGCCAGCACTGGCAGCATTCTCGGCTCCTGGATGCCAATGTAGTGCCACATCGACATCATTGAATAACCCTGCACGCACCATGTAGACCTTTCCGGATCCCCCTTCCTCGGCAGGAGTGCCATAAAATCGTATGGTACCTTTGATCTTATTGGCGACCATCCAATCTTTGACTGCTATCGCTGTTGCCATAGAGGCAGTCCCGAATAAATGATGGCCACAGGCATGGCCTGCCGCCTTCCCGGCCGATTTCTTTTCTGGGACGGCCTGTTGGGAAAGCCCAGGCAGGGCATCATATTCGCCTAAGACCGCTATAACGGGAGCACCCGCGCCATATTCCGCAAGAAACGCCGTTGGAATATCGGCTATCCCTAATTTTATTGAAAACCCCGCATCCTTGAGGGTCTTTTGTAGAAGTGCAGCACTTTTTTCTTCCTGATAGCCCATTTCGGCCAAATCCCAAATGCTCTGGGCAATGGTACCATACGATTCGGCTTTGAGATCTAGATTTTTCATGACATCCTCTACTTTCTTTTGTGCGTTTATGGAAAAAATTCCATAACAAAGAGTAGCGAGTAACAGTAGCGATTTTTTCATTTTAGTGTGTATTTTAATCAGGTTTTAAATATAAGCAAACCGAAAGCGATTTAAAATATTTCTTCCAGGAATGCGCTATTAATTTGAATATTGGACGTGTTGTTCGATGAAGGTACAAACTGCGAACCTATCATAATAATTAATCATACCTACTTGAAGGCAATATTCTTATGTGAATGTCTGTGCGGTTTGTTTATTTTTGCGCCATAAAATTTCAGTATGAACATCCCAAAATCAAATTTACCCCGAATTGTTATCATTGGAGGTGGATTTGCTGGGTTATCCCTGGCGAAACAATTAAGTAAGAAGGAAGTGCAGGTTGTACTATTGGATAAACACAATTATCATACTTTTCAACCCCTATTATATCAAGTATCTACAGGCGGCTTGGAACCCGATTCAATAGCCTATCCCATACGAAAAGTGCTCAAGGATTTCCCCAACTTCTTTTTTAGATTAGCAAAGGTATCGAGCGTCAATCGTAAGGGCAAAGTGATTCGAACCAATATTGGCGAATTGACGTATGACTATTTGGTATTGGCCACAGGTTCGAAAACCAATTTTTTCGATAATAAAGAGATTGAGCAGAATAGTATGGCCATGAAAAGCATACCGCAAGCGCTGAACTTGCGCAGTTTAATCCTTGAAAATTTTGAACAGGCTTTATTGACCGACGAAATGCATGAACGCGACGCCTTGATGAATTTTGTGATTGTCGGTGGCGGCCCGACAGGCGTTGAATTAGCAGGGGCATTGGCTGAAATCAAAAAAGGTATTCTTCCCAAGGACTATCCCGATTTGGATACCCGCCGTGCACAGATAAATATTATTCAGTCAGGTGAGCGCATTCTTAAAGAAATGAGCGTGCAGGCCTCGGCAAAAGCAGAGGATTTTCTAGAAGAGCTTGGGGTGCAAATCTGGAAGAATACACGCGTAATCGGCTATAATGGCAAAACAATTACTACAAATATTCCAGATTTGATCTTTGAATCGGCGACCTTAATATGGACCGCTGGCGTAAAGGGTGCTTTGATCAACGGACTAGATGGCAAGGACTTGGTGGCAGCTGGAAATCGTGTGCGTGTAAACGAATTTAATCAGGTCGAAGGCCATACCGATATTTTTGCCATCGGGGATGTTGCTTGTATGGTATCCGCAGATTTTCCAAGTGGTCTGCCCATGATGGCGCAACCTGCAATACAACAGGGCAAAAACCTGGGCGAAAACATGCTGCGACTTATAGATGGAGAGCCGCTACGACCGTTTAACTATAATAACAAGGGCAGTATGGCCACCATTGGCAGAAATAAGGCCGTGGTCGATTTGCCCCATTATAAATTTCAAGGCATATTCGCGTGGTTCGTTTGGATGTTTGTACACATATTTTTTCTAATCGGGTTCCGAAACCGCATGGTGGTCTTTGTCAATTGGGTGTATAATTATGTGCGCTTCGACCGCGAGGCCCGGTTGATCATCAGGCCTTATAAAAAGGATTATAGTGCCTTCAAGGATTAATAACCATTTTCGATGGTAGTATATAGTATGCACTACCATGTGATTTGGATGTGGGTGAAATCATCGAACTACCTAGCATACTACCGAAGAAGAATGTCAGGGTTCCCTATCATTACTGAAAATATCTAAAGAGATGAGGAGATGGTATAGACCATCCCCTTGGGGCAGCATGTATGGAAATGTTGTCAGCCCAATCTGAAAAATAGGGGAGGATGAACATGTTTGGTTATTGAATAGGGTGACTTATTTTCGTGGATGGAAATTGTTTATGACTTCAGATAGGTAACGACGATCAACGTGCATATAGACTTCGGTAGTCGTAATGCTTTCATGTCCCAACATTTGCTGAATCGCCCTAAGGTCGGCCCCATTTTGAAGCAAATGTGTGGCGAATGAATGGCGAAAGGTATGTGGACTTATGCTTTTATTGAGTCCTATGGCGGTTGCCAGCCGTTTGATTATTGTAAAAACCATGGCGCGCGTAAGCTGCTTCCCCCGTCGATTTAAAAAGAGAATGTCCTCATATCCTTTATGTATGCTTTGATGTACCCTGATCTCTTTTCGATACAGGTTGATATATTTTTTATTGATCGGACTTATCGGAACGAAGCGTTGTTTATCGCCTTTTCCGGTAACTTTAATAAAATCTTCCTCAAAATACAAGTCCGATATTTGCAATCCAATAAGTTCTGAGACCCTCAACCCACAACCATACAGGGTTTCCAACATCGCCCTATTTCGTTCACCCTCGGGTTTCGAAAGATCAATAGCCTTGATGAGGTCGTTGATTTCAGATTCTGATAAGGTATCAGGTAACTTCCTGCCGATTTTTGGCGAATCTATTAAATCCATCGGATTGTCAGTGCGGTAGCCCTCGAAGACCAAATATTTGAAAAAACTTTTCAATCCCGAGATAATCCGTGCCTGGGAACGCGGATTGACCATCTTGGCGATTTCATATATGAATTGCTGAACCGTTGCCTTTTCAATGTTGACAGGGTCTTCTAAAATGGTTTTAGCCTTCAAGAAATGCATTAATTTTTCGATATCGAGACTATAGCTTTTTATCGAATTATTGGCCAATCCCCGTTCAATTTTTAAATAGTGGCAGTAATCAACTAAGGCTTGTTCCCAATTCATAGGGCAAAGATAGTGCACTAATATTTTGGGAAACCACTTTAATTTAATCCGAGGCCGCTGAGCCGACCGTAATATAGACCTTGGAAGCAGATGTCAATAGAAACTTCGGGAAAGGAACGACTAAATTCTTTATCTTTGATACTATTAACCTAGAAACACATACATCATGAAAAATAAATTATTTCTTTTGTCCATTATGGTCCTTGGTGCCGCCTATACTTTAACTGCCCAGGATATACGTTTTGGGGCCAAGGCCGGACTCAATATTTCAAATTTGTCGGGTGAATCTGGACTAAGTTATAACGCGAAACCAGGTTTTCACCTTGGCGGTGTCTTAGAGATTCCTGTTAGTGATGCCTTCATGGTCCAGCCTGAGGCTCTTATTTCATTACAAGGAAGTGGTGGATATTTTGAGAATGACCCAAAATTATGGTATTTGAATGTGCCGGTGTTGGGCAAATTTAACATTTGGGACAAATTGTACATTGAGGCAGGTCCCCAAGTGAGTTTATTATTGTCTGATAATCTAAAAGACAATAGGGGTGGTTCTCAAGGTAATTATTTTGATTCCAATAGCATCGATTTTGGACTGGCCGTTGGCGCAGGATATCGCCTTGATGACAATTTTTATTTTCAGGTACGGTTTAACGCAGGCTTTGTGAATGCCATAAAGGATCAAACTTCCAAAAACAGGGTTATTCAAATTTCGGTGGTTTATTTT
>JBBQAM010000052.1:0-27046 GCA_038316335.1 Flavobacteriales bacterium | reverse complement strand
TTGGGAATTCCAATCCCAACAATAGATATGGCCGTAAGCATGCGCGAAATCTCGGCCTTAAAAGAAGAACGTGTCGTGGCCGACACGCTTTATGATCGGCCCCAAGTTCAACCTATTGACAAAAAAAGATTGCAGCAGTTGGCGGAGAACGCCTTGTACTTTTCGTTCATCATGACCTATGCACAAGGTATGCACCAGTTGTCGGAGGCTTCTAAGGAATACCGTTACGAATTGAATATGGCCCTTATCGCCAAAATATGGCGTGCAGGCTGTATCATACGTGCCCGTTTGCTTGCCGATATTACAAAGGCATTCGAAGCCGATAATTCAATACCTAATTTGTTACTTTCCCCTTCTTTCGTCAACGAAGTGCAAAGTACGGTAACGGCCACCAGGGAGTTGGCCGCTTATGCCGCCATGAATGGGATTCCTTTGCCCGGAATCACCAGTGCACTTACCTATTTCGATGCCTTTACAGCGACCCGTTTGCCATTGAACTTAATACAGGCACAACGTGACTATTTTGGCTCGCATACCTATGAGCGCTTAGATCGTGAAGGTATTTTTCATACCGACTGGGAATCATAAAATGTATGCACTTTTATAAGACCTGCGAAGGTGTTTAGACCGAGTCTGAGACAATAAATTAAGGAGCTATGCCAAAGACACTTTACCATGTCTACGTTATTGAACTCTCAAAGCGTGTCTTTACCGAAAATGCACGATTTCGTGCCGCGAATCCCCAATTCAACGGTGTTCTGCAGTGTTTGTATGTGGGGATGACCAGTAAAACTCCCAAAGAACGGTTCGAACAGCATAAAACGGGATACATCAATAAAAAAGGGCATAAATTATCTTCCAATATTGTCCAAAAATACGGCATGTATTTACGCCCAAGTCTTTATAATCATATCGCCCCCATGAATACACGAAATGAAGCACTTAAAATGGAAGAACTACTTGCCAGCGAATTACGCCGAAAACGGTATGCTGTTTGGTATAATTAAATGTGGGAAATATCCAATTAAAGTACGAATTTCTAAAATAAGACCATTCAATGACGTATTTGGCCCTGATAGTTCTCGAACTTGTATTTGGTATTTAAATAGACCTACTTCGACAGATACATTTTTCTTCGATGGTACAGTTCATAAAATTGATCATCCTTGAGACTATCAATAAATAAGATACTTTCGCCGGTACTTTTCATTTCGGGCCCAAGGTTCTTGTTGACATTCGGGAATTTATTGAATGAGAATACGGGCTGTTTTATGGCATACCCCTCAAGTTGCGGATTAAATTTAAAATCCTTCACTTTTTTCTCTCCCAACATTACCTTCGTAGCAAAATTGACATAGGGTTCCTTGTACGCCTTAGAAATAAAGGGTACCGTGCGCGAAGCTCTTGGATTGGCCTCTATGATATAAACGATGTCGTCCTTGATGGCGAACTGTATATTGATGAGTCCGACCGTATTGAGCGCCAGGGCGATTTTTTTAGTATGGTCCTTGATTTGCTGCATAACAAATTCTCCCAAATTAAAGGGCGGTAAGGTGGCATTCGAATCCCCGGAATGAATGCCACAGGGTTCAATATGCTCCATAATGCCAATAATATATACTTCCTCCCCATCACAAATAGCATCTGCCTCGGCTTCTATGGCACCATCCAGATAATGATCCAATAACAATTTATTGTTGGGAATCTTGCGTAAAAGATCCACCACATGTTCCTCCAATTCCTCCTTGTTAATAACGATTTTCATGCCCTGTCCGCCCAATACATAGGAAGGCCTCACCAACAGCGGAAAATTAAGTCTATCGGCGAGTAGTAAGGCCTCCTCGGCAGATTCTGCAACACCGAATTCTGGGTAAGGGATGTCGTTTTCTTGAAGTAGTTTGGAAAAACTGCCACGATCTTCGGCCAAATCCAAGGATTCAAAACTAGTACCAATGATCTTGATTCCATATTTCGCCAACTTCTCTGCCAATTTTAGGGCCGTTTGACCTCCCAATTGAACAATTACACCTTCTGGTTTTTCATGGCGAATGATATCATAGATGTGTTCCCAGAATACGGGTTCGAAATACAATTTGTCAGCCGTATCAAAATCTGTTGATACCGTCTCTGGGTTACAATTGATCATGATGGTTTCATAGCCGCATTCGGCCGCGGCCAACACACCATGTACACAGCAGTAATCGAATTCAATTCCTTGTCCGATACGATTTGGTCCTGAGCCCAATACCACGATCTTTTTCTTTGGGGTCACAATGCTGTCGTTTTCAACATACCGCTCCCCATCAGGGGTCTCAATCTCGGCTTCGAAGGTAGAATAGTAATATGGTGTCATTGCTTTAAATTCAGCAGCACAGGTATCTACCAACTTGTATACCCGATTGATACCCATCTCTACCCGTTTGTTATAGACCTCACTTTCATAGCAATCTAACATATGGGCAATCTGCCGATCAGCAAATCCTTTTTGTTTTGCTTCCAACATCAATTCGTGCGAAAGACTGGCAATAGTAAAATTCGAGATTTCCTTCTCCAGAAGGTATAGTTCTTCATATTGTTTTAAGAACCACATATCGATTTTTGTTATTTCGTGGATCCTTCGCAAGGGTATCCCCAACTGAATTGCATCGTATATGACAAATACCCGATCCCAACTCGCAACGGTAAGTTTGCCAATAATCTGATCATAATCGGTATAGCCCTTCCCGTCGGCACCAAGGCCATTCCGTTTAATTTCCAAGGATTGGGTTGCCTTGTGCAAGGCTTCCTGAAAAGATCGACCGATACCCATTACCTCGCCCACCGATTTCATCTGAAGGCCCAAGGTACGGTCAGAACCTTCGAATTTATCAAAATTCCATCTAGGTATTTTCACGATCACATAATCCAAAGTAGGTTCAAAAAGGGCTGAAGTCGATTTGGTAATTTGATTGTCTAGTTCGTCCAAATGATAGCCGATAGCCAATTTCGCGGCGATTTTGGCAATGGGATATCCGGTAGCCTTTGAGGCCAAGGCCGACGAACGCGATACCCTTGGATTGATTTCGATGGCTATGATATCTTCATTTTCGTCTGGGCTTACCGCGAATTGTACATTACAGCCGCCTGCAAAATCACCGATACTGCGCATCATTTTAATGGCCATGTCGCGCATTTTTTGATAGGTCCGGTCTGAAAGGGTCATTGCCGGGGCAACGGTAATTGAATCGCCCGTGTGTATACCCATAGGATCCATATTTTCGATCGCGCAGATAATAACCACATTATCGTTCTTGTCCCTTAACAATTCTAATTCGAATTCCTTCCAACCCATCAGGGCTTTATCGATCATCACTTCGTGTATCGGTGAAATCTCAAGACCGCGACTTAAGAGTTCGTCAAAATCCTCTGGTCTGTAAACGATCGAAGCGCCTGCACCACCTAACGTATAAGAGGCCCTGATTACCAAAGGGAATCCAAATTCCTGGGCAATTTCCTTTCCTTTCAAAAAAGAGGTAGCAGTCGCTTGAGGGGCCATGCCGATTCCTATCTTTAACATCAACTCACGGAATTTTTCCCGATCTTCGGTAATATTGATGGCATTGATATCAACACCGATAATCTCAATCCCAAAATCTTGCCAGATACCTTTTTCGTCTGCCTCGATACACAAGTTGAGTGCGGTCTGACCACCCATGGTAGGCAATACCGCATTGATTTCAGGATGCGCCTTTAAAATTTCGAGAATCGATTTGGTGGTCAAAGGTTTCAGATATACATGATCGGCCATAGAGGGATCGGTCATGATCGTTGCAGGATTACTATTGATCAAAACGGTCTCGATACCATCTTCGTGTAGGCTTCGTAAAGCTTGAGACCCCGAATAGTCAAATTCACATGCCTGACCAATAATAATAGGGCCTGAACCAATGATTAAAACCGATTTTAAATCCTTTCTTTTTGGCATTTTCTAATGTTTAATGTTTAAAGTGCTATAGCGCATGAACAGTTTAAGCAAAAAAAAGGTGCTACTTCCGAAAAAGTAACACCCTGATTTTTAAAAAATTCGATCATTATTTTTTATGTCTCGTCTCTGAGGATACGGTCAATTTTTTTCTTCCTTTGGCTCGTCTTCTCGCAAGAACTTTTCTTCCATTAACGGATGCCATACGCTCCCTAAAACCGTGCTTGTTCCTTCTTTTTCGCTTTGATGGCTGATATGTTCTTTTCGTACCGGGCATTTTTTATCCTTTTCGTTATTGAAAAATCTACAGGTTCCCCCCGTAAAATCTGGGCGCAAATATACGAAGAGTTTTCGCTTTCACAAATTGATTTAAAAAAATATTTTTTAAACATTGCCTGCCCGGCTCCAGTAGGTTTTTATTACTTTTGCGGATGTTAATTTCAAGGCGTTACTACTACATGAAATACCTTATTGCACTACTTTTATTCATTTTTTTCGAAGGCCCGGCGTATGGGCAATCGATTTTGCAATACGAATTGAAAAACAATGCGGTCTTTTTGGTAAAACAAACCGCCCGACAGGTTATAACCCAAGAAGTGGATGGTACTACCCAAGTACTTACCAACAATATAGATGGTATTTTAGAATTCAGGGTATTGGGAAGGGTTGACGACACCTATGAAATAGCGCTCACCTTTAAGGATTTGAACCTGAAAATGACCTCGAATCTACAGGGCGAATTGATGAATATCAAGGCCAAGGAAGTTACCCAAGGTGATATGCAATCCCAAATTTTCAATAGCCTTTTGGAAACCCCTGTAAAATTGATATTGACCAGGGATGGGGATATTTTACAAGTAAAAGGCGGGGATAGTCTTGTGTCAAAAATGGCGACCGCCTCAGGTCTGGATGATAAATTGTCACTCGACCTTATGAAAAAATCATTACAAAAGGAATTTGGCTCCCAAGCCCTTTCCAATAATTATAAACAGATGACCTTTATCTATCCTTTGCAACGAATAAAAGTCTCAGACACTTGGGACAATGAATTTTCAGGAAAGTTGAATGCAAAAAATCATTGGAAATTGGAGACCTTATCCGAATCGGAAGCCAAGATCCATGGCTGGGCCGATGTAGTAATGAATATCACCGAACCGGGATCGATTATGCATCTACAAGGTACACAAGAATCTAATATCATTACCGATCGAGGCTCCGGCTTCATCAAGAAAATGACGGTCGAAGGCCATGCCGAAGGCACATCGACGATGACCGAGATGGGCATTCAAGAAATACCGACGACAATTACATCGACCATTACATACGAATTAATAAATAAATCAAATGTTCCATAAAAATTTAAAGCTGATCATTACCGGACTTATCCTTGCCTATTCAGGCTATCAATTTTTTGAGGGAAACATAGGCAATGGCATATTTTTAATTTTAATAGCCTCAATTTTTGTCTTCCTATATTTTCGGAACGAAATTATTTTACTGGCATTTTTAAGAATGCGCAAACAAGACTTGGAAGGTACCCAAAAATGGTTGGACCGAATTAAGAATCCGGAGGCATCCCTCATAAAAAAACAACAGGGCTATTTCAATTACCTTCATGGCATCATTCATTCGCAAAAGAATTTGACACAAGCTGAGAAATATTTTAAAAAGGCCCTGAAATTCGGATTGACAATGGACTATGATGTAGCTATGGCTAAATTAAGCCTTGCCGGAATTGCCATGCAGAAACGTCGAAAAAGGGAAGCTACCATGTTATTGAACGAGGCTAAAAAATTAGACAAGAATAATATGTTGACCGAGCAAATTAAAATGATGCAGCAGCAGATGAAGAAGATTTAATATTTTCAAGGCAATGCATTATGGCACAAATCCTCGATCTATTTAAACTTCCTTTGAAAAGAATTTGCTTGCTTGGGTACTGCTCATATGCCTCCGTAGCGTTACCTGATATCTTATAATAAGGGTCCCCAAAGCCTACAAACCGATTCTTTGAGTTTCCTTGAAACACTTCTTTCCTGCCAGCGTTCCAATGCCACTTGTTCGCATTCCTTTAGGTCATCAAGAAAGATTTTTTTCATTTCCTTGGCCATTCTGGCCCCATACATCATGGCATTTATTTCAAAATTGATTGAAAAGCTTCTATAATCTAGATTTGCAGTTCCGATACTTAAAAAAACATCATCGATAACGATTGATTTGGCATGCACAAATCCCTTTTTGTACCTAAAAACTTTAATGTTTGAGTACAATAGTTGTTCAATATAGGAGTCGGACGCATATTGTGCACCCCATGAATCTGATTTATAGGGTATAATAATAGAAACTTCCACGCCACTTCTTGATGCCGTGCTGAGCGCTGTAATAATTTCGTCATTGGGCACCAAATAGGGCGAAGTAATATAGATGTATTCCTGCGCACCATTTATCGCCGCAAATAAGGCCTCCATAATATTCGCCCAATCTGTATCAGGACCACTCGCGGCGATTTGCACGGCCACTGGATCCTTTGAAATCGGTTTTTCCTTGGGAAACATTTGACTATCTAGTGTGATTTTCCGGGTTGAAACAAATTCCCAACTCAATAAAAAGGACGCTTGTAAGGATCCTACGGCACTTCCCTCCAATCTGAGATGTGTGTCTCTCCAATACCTTGCGTTGTTATAGGTATTGTCATACTTCTTCTCGATATTTATGCCTCCCACATAGCCAATTTCCCCGTCGATCACTACAATTTTCCGATGGTCACGATAGTTTAGCTTACTCGTTGAATTGGTAAATATCACAGGCATAAACGGAAAATGCTCAATGGAGCTGGCCGTAAGTTTTCTTTTTGTTTTTGAACTTAGGTCACTACCTACATCATCATAAATCAATCGAATTTGAACTCCTTCAAGGGCTTTTTCGTGAAGTATATCAATGAGCTCCTGACCCAGTTCATCATCTACGATAACAAAATATTCCATGTGAATATGATGTTTCGCATTGCGCAGGTCGTCTCTAAGCATTTTGAATTTTTGCTCCCCATTGATTAAAATTTTGGCGTCATTGTCAAAGGTCAAAACCGCTTTCTCATTGTTTTTCAGTAGTTTATATATTTTAAAAATACTTTCGCCGAATTGTTCCTCAAAATCCTCCCGTTCTTCCTTGTTCAATTCGAATTTCGACTTCCACTCCCGAAGTTTCGCATTATCAAGAAATCGTTTCTTCTCAAATATTTTGTTCTTCCGATAATCACGACCCACAAGGTAATACACCAATAAACCAAGAAATGGCAAGGTGACCAGTGCAAATAAATACGTTATTGTCTTTACGGGATTGCTGTTTCTAAGAAGTATAAAAACAACCATTACAGCTACCAGAAGGTAGTTTAGGGTAAAAAGTATAGGCCAAACATTCTCTTTGACGAAGGCCCACATTATTTACCCATCTTGTAGTAGCCTTTGTTTGGTATCTCTATGATGTAGGTTTTATTTGAAGTATTGTTCAAATTGGGCTCGCGTAACCACGGATTGTGTCGCTTTAATATCTTATAATTGATCTCGTACTGCTTGGCAAAATCGGCAAAACTTAAGACCGGCTCATTTACTTCAACCTTAAAGGTCGGTACAGCGTTATACATGTCTTCCTTGGATATATAAAAGCCATATTTCTCGGGGTTGGACAAAATTTCCTTGATGGCCATAATTCGAAATACGTAACGGCCTGTCTCCTCACCCAACAATAGATCATAATAATCATTGGCTTTTTGAATACCCATAAACTTATCGATTGAACCTGTACCTGTATTGTAGGTAGCTGCAGCCATAGTCCAGTTGCCATACTTTTCCTTATATGCCTTGATATATTTGCAAGCCACCTCGGTGGCCTTTTCGATATGATACCGTTCATCGACATTGTCATTGATTTCCAAACCGTATTCCTTACCGGTGGCCTTCATTATCTGCCAAAAACCAGTTGCTCCGGCTGGAGAAACCACGTTCTGAAGACCGCTTTCGGCGACCGCTAAATATTTAAAATCATCCGGGATGCCGTTTTTTGCGAGAATGGGCTCTATAATCGGGAAATACTTGTTGGCCCTTTTCATTAGCAAGAGTGCGTTTGATTGCCAGTAGGTATTCACTAGGAATTCCCGATCCACGCGTTCCATAACTTCCGGATCCTCCATAGGTACCGCTTCACCTGCAAAGTTTAGATCTTTAGGGATATCAATCGTACTGATCTTATAGCCATCGGCTACATTTTTATCGATTACGGCAGTAGTTTCTTCATTTTTATCCATTCCATTGTAATCCTGCACGGCAAATACCAACGTACTTACTACAAAGAAGACGCCCAAAAGCATCAAAATATTCTTCAAAATCTTCATCATTACAAATTTATAAGTTACTCAAAGGTAGTATTACAACTCGCTTATTCCAAAATAATTGTTGGAAGTCGTTCATTAAACCATTTGGCCCGATGAATGATCATGGTATGGGTGCCATTTGGTACCCGAATGCAATCTACGATATAGCCGATTGGAAATACCGCGTCTTTTTCCCCATGAATGTGCACTAGGTTATCCAGACAGTGGGTTTGTTGCCAGTTTACCATTTGATCGATCGCCCAGTCCAAATAATATGCGTCGCGAATCGAGAGGTATTTTTCATAAAGTTCCAACCGTTTTACTACAGATTCCCCAAAAGCGTATTTAGCCAGTAATTCTACGTTATTTACCAAACCAGTGGGAAGTAATCTATGTATTTTGGTATATTTCGCAAAAACCATTCGCTTGGGCAGTTCCGACGTATATTTTACGCTCGAAATAATGATCACCTTTCGTGTTTTGATCAATTTGGCCATCTCCTGTACCAAAATACCTCCGAATGAAACCCCAATGAGTACTGGATTTTCATGCCTAATATGTGTATTCATTAATATGGCATATTCTGTCAGTGTCATGTCTTTATTAGGGACAAACCATTCTAAGAAATGCAGTTCAAATTTGAGTTTTGGGAGGCAAATATTCTCAAAGATACCTGAGTTCGCGGCCATCCCTGGCATAAAATAGACCTGAATCCTAGGTGTGTTCATAGATGGCAAGCTAATCTTTTTACTAGGAAAATTGCATTATTTTTACTACTTTTGTTCCAGTTGCATGAATTACCCCAAATTATACATCCTTTTTTAAAAGTAGAAAATTACAATACGAGAACATTGTAATTTTTTTGTCTGAGACCAATTTAAATCAAACTATATGAATGAAGTAGAAGTTAAGGACAACAGTTTTTTGCGCCAATTTGAAACCAGGGTTGATGGCCATTTAGCCAAAATCGAATACTCTTCCCAAGAACGTAAGGTTTTTTTGACCAAATTGGTCATTCCCGAAGAAATTACGGCAGAAGGTTTTAAAGAAGAATTTATCAAGTCTGTACTGCACCACATTCAAAATCAGAATCAGCGGGTCGTCCCGACCAGCCCGCAAATAGCGGGTTTTTTACGCAAGAACAGACAGTATAAGGAAATGTTGCCAGTAGGTATTCGTATCTAAAAAGACATTTTTGAAAAGAAGCCAAATCCCGTTATAAGACGGGATTTTTTATTGATGGGCCATTTGTGGTCCCTCAGAAATGGTCTACAAATTCAAATCGTACTACCCCATCACTCGCTATCGTGCGCAGCACTATCCTGTGGAGTGTATTAACAAGTTTTGGGTCCCATGGCGCTTTTACCTTAACGTAGTTTTCAGTAAAGCCCTGGATATAACCTTCTTTATTACCTCCTTCGAACAATACGGTGTGAACGGTACCTAATTGGCGTTCATAGAACGCCCGTCTTTTCTTGGCAGAAAGTGCGCGAAGCATCTTACTTCTCTTGTTCCTGATTTTTTTCGGAACAGCACCTTCCAGGCTCACTGCGGCCGTGTTGTCTCGCTCTGAATAGGTAAATACATGCAAGTATGAAATCTCCAAGGTGTTCAAAAAATGATAGGTTTCCATAAAAAGTTCCTCGGTCTCACCAGGGAACCCTACGATTACATCGACACCAATACACGCATTGGGCATAGTTTCACGTATTCTATTTACGCGGTTCACGTAAAGTTCACGCAAATACCTTCGACGCATCAATTTGAGTATTCGATTACTACCACTTTGAAGTGGAATATGGAAGTGTGGTACGAATACCGAACTTTGGGCTACAAAATCGATTGTCTCGTTCGCAAGAAGATTGGGCTCAATTGAGGAAATTCGTATGCGATTTAGGCCAGCTACTTTGTCTAATGCCTTCACCAAGTCTAAAAAGCTATGCGCATGTTTTTTATCACCGAATTCACCTTTTCCATAGTCACCTATATTGACACCTGTCAAAACAATTTCCTGTATTCCTTGTGCAGCGATTTCAATGGCATTTTTTATAACATTTTCCAATGAATCGCTTCTTGAGATGCCTCGTGCCAGCGGTATGGTACAGTAGGTACATTTGTAATCGCATCCATCCTGGACTTTTAAGAAGGCCCGTGTGCGGTCGCCAATGGCATAGCTCCCCACATAGAAATCGGCCTCTTCGATCTCGCAGGAATGTATTTGTGCAGTGCCCTTTATGCGCTCTGGATTACTAAATAGCTGATTTACATAATCGGCAATCTTGAATTTTTCACTGGCACCCAAAACAAGATCTACCCCATCAACAACTGCCAGTTGCCCGGGTTTAAGTTGGGCATAGCAACCAATGGCCGTAATATAGGCGTCTGGATTTATTTTTTGAGCCTGTTTGACAATAGTCTTAAAGCGCTTATCGGCATTTTCGGTAACTGAGCACGTGTTAATGACATACATATCGGCCCATTCGGTAAAATCGACCCGATGATACCCTTCATCACCAAGACCTCTTGCAATTGTGGAGGTCTCCGAGAAATTAAGTTTACAACCTAAGGTATAGAAGGCCACCTTTTTTCGAAGGTCAATGTCTTGTCGATCTATTGTTTCTGCGGTTTGTGAATTCAAAACACGTGTTAATTTCAGTATTTCAGGATTGCAAAGTTAATCAAAGTTTCTGGTTTTTGGGGCAGCAGACTCGGCCCACTGTTACTTGTTCAAGGCTCAAGGTTCAAGGTTTACTATATACCGCTGACTGGATGCTGTTCACTGCCTACTGTTCACTGCCTACTGTTCACTGCCTACTGTTCACTGCCTACTGTTCACTGCCTACTGTTCACTGCCTACTGTTCACTGCCTACTGTTCACTGCCTACTGCCTAAGGCCAAATCCCAAATCCCAAATCCCAAATCCCAATTTTTATTCTCGGAAGCCCAGTGCCTAGGAGTATTAATTGTTCATTGGTTATTGATCATTGTTAATTGCCAACTGCCCATTGCCCATTGCCCATTGTCCACTGCCTACTGTCCACTGCCTACTGTTCACTGCCTACTGTTCACTGCCTACTGTCCACTGCCTACTGTCCACTGCCTACTGTCCACTGCCTACTGTTCACTGCCTACTGTTCACTGCTTACTGTTCACTGCTCACCGCTTGCTCCGCACTGCCTATCGTTCGCCAAATTTTTGATCTGAATAGAACTACAGAATACGGACGTAGGGATTAATAATTTCGATACTTCTGGGTCAATGCAAAGACATTATTCAAAATACGGGCCTCGACATCATCAAAAACGACCCCTCTTCGCGCCATCATCACCTTGGCTGCCTCGAATGCTTTTTCCGTGGGATAGGTCGTAAAGCCCGATGCCCCACCCCAACTGAAACTGGGCACGAAATTTCGTGGAAAACCCGGAACGTAGATGTTGCAATTTACCCCGATGACCGTACCGGTGTTGAACATCGTGTTTATCGCACTTTTACTATGATCCCCCATCATAAGGCCACAGAATTGAAGTCCGGTTTGCTCAAAGCTTTCGGAGGCATAGTTCCACATGCGAACCTTGGCATAATTATTCTTAAGGTTCGAGTTATTGCTATCGGCACCGATATTGCACCACTCTCCCAATACGGCATTTCCCAAATACCCTTCATGCCCCTTACTCGAATATCCAAAAATCACCGAATTGCTTATTTCCCCACAGACCTTTCCATAAGGCCCAATAGTTGTAGCCCCATAAATCTTGGCACCCATTTTTACAACGGCCTTTTCACAAAGGGCAAGGGCGCCACGAATCAAATTTCCTTCCCATATTTCTGAATCCTTCCCAAGATAAATGGGCCCTTCAGTGGCATTCAAAATACTGTACTCTACTTTTGCGCCAGTCTCCAAAAAAATATTTTCGGCATTGATAAGTCGATTCGTATTTGAAATGGGCGCACTTTTTCTCCCGGAAGTAATTAAATCAAAATCGGCCTGCAAGGCTTCTCCATTTTTTGAAAAGATGTCCCAGGTATTCTCGATTCTCAAGAGTTCCCCTGAAAATTCGATCGGTCTAAATTTTGAAAGGTCAGCTTCATGTGCTGCATTTTGTGTGTGATAGGCAATGGCCACTCCCTCCTGAAGAATCACCTCGTTTGGTTCAAGTTTTTTAATCAGATCTACAAGCTCTAAAGTTGGAAGAAAAGAAGCATCGATCAGTATGTTAGATGCTTCTATAATAATCGGAAACTTCTCGGCGAGATAAGTTTCTGTGCGTGTAGATGTACTGCTCCCCAAGAATTTTTCCCATTTTTCCCGTATGGTCAAAATACCAATTCGTATCTCGGCAACAGGCCTGGTGAAGGTAAAGGGCAAAAGCGCATCCCTTACGGCTCCGTCAAACAGAATATAATTCATGGCCTAGGTTATTTACAACAAAAATAGGGAAACTTTGCAGCACCCATATGATGAAAATAAATAAATCGATCGTACGGAAAAAGTGGAAAGCACACTAAACAGTAACGCCTTCGATAGTTCGAAGGCGTTATGTTATAGGTAAACAGGATGTGATCGTTACTATTCTTCTTCCGATTCCGAACTCGCTTTGGTTTCGATTTTCGCGGTTTCGCTTGCAACAGGTTTGGCAGCAACTTTCGGAGTTTCCTTTACCTCAACTTGCTCGGATTTTCCACCCTTCTTAAACTTGTCGTATTTGTTCTTGAATTTGTCAATACGTCCGGCCGTATCCAAGAATTTCGCTTTGCCGGTATAAAAAGGATGCGATGTTCTAGAGATTTCCAACTTCACTAACGGATATTCGACCCCATCAACTTCCAAGGTTTCCTTTGTATCTGCGGTAGACTTTGTCAAAAACACATCATCATTCGACATGTCTTTGAAGGCTACCAATCTATATTTTTCTGGGTGTATGCCTTTTCTCATTGTAAAAACTTTATAGGTACTATTTTTAGAGCTGCAAATTTAAGTAATTTTCTGTAACCTACAATTTTAATGGTCAAAAAAAAGAAAGAAAAAAATTGTATTTTTAGATGTAATAAAATGCGACTGGTCGCAACTAACAATTCAGTAACCATAAAACAAACAAAATGGAAGAAAACCAACCAAAAACAGGAAAGTATGCAATGAATTTCGGCTTAATATTAGGCGTCATCAGTGTAATCTTTGGTATAATGCTTTATACTTTGGATATGCATTATCAAAGAAATACAGCGGTAACCATAGTCGGTGTCCTAATTACCATCGTGGTGCTGTTCTTTGCCATCAATCAGTTCAAAAAGAACAATGATGGTTATCTCACCCTTTCAGAAGCCTTAAAAGTCGGTGTTGGGGCTGCTTTAATTGCCGCATTAATCGGCGTTGTGTACCAATATGCCTTGGCAAATTTCATTGATCCCAACTTCATGGACAAAGCAATGGATGCGCAAATGGCTGAAGCCGTGGCCAATGGTTCGATGTCGTCCACAGATGTCGAACAAGGCAAGGAAATGGGTAAAAAATTCTTTTGGGTAGGGTATCCGATCTACCTTATTGTTAGTGTTTTGTTCGGTTTGATAATTTCATTGGTAATTGGCTTGGTAATTAAAAAGAACAAGCCTGAATAGTATTATTTGTACTTTTGAACATATTATCAGAAGTACCGCATGAATTTATCAATTGTTATCCCCTTGCTCAATGAGGAAGAATCTTTAAGAGAACTTCATGATTGGATTGTATCTGTGATGCAATCCAATCTATATTCTTATGAAATTCTCTTTATCGATGATGGTAGTAATGATGGGTCGTGGAATATCCTCTCAAAACTTTGTGAAATAAACCCGAATGCAAAGGCCATTCGATTTCCAATGAATTTTGGCAAATCACAGGCATTACATGCCGGATTTAAAGCCGCACAAGGCGATGTAATAATTACCATGGATGCCGATTTACAGGATAATCCAGAGGAAATTCCAGAAATGTACCAACTCATAAAAAAAGACGGCTATGACATGGTATCTGGCTGGAAGAAAAAAAGATACGATTCTTTCATTTCCAAGAATATGCCTTCGAAGTTATTCAATTGGGCCGCCCGAAAGACCTCAGGGGTACATCTGAATGATTTTAATTGCGGTTTGAAGGCCTTTGACAAGAAAGTGGTCAAAAATATTGAGGTTTCTGGCGAAATGCACCGGTATATTCCAGTACTTGCCAAAAATGCGGGGTTTTCAAATATTGGTGAAAAGGTCGTTCAGCACCAAGCCCGGAAATATGGTAAAACAAAATTTGGTATGGAGCGATTTATTAACGGATTTTTAGATTTGATCACTATTTGGTTCGTATCAAAATTCGGCCGTCGCCCGATGCATCTTTTCGGTGCACTCGGAGTACTCATGTTTATGGTAGGTTTTGGGTTTGCGCTGTATTTAGGTATAGACAAACTTTTATTAGAACCAACAGGACGACTCATTACCGATCGGCCGCAATTCTTTATTTCACTAACGGCCATGATTATTGGCACTCAATTGTTCCTGGCTGGTTTCCTGGGCGAGATATTGATTCGCTCCCGAAAAAATGAACACCGCTATACGATTGTAGAACAACTCAATCTGGCAGATAATACACAACAAGATATTAACTAGCATATTCAAGGCAATACGAACTATATGGACGCATATATAACCACAGCGAAATCCTGGGACTCGCCATCCTTTGATGCCGAAACTCGGTCAAGGGTAAAAAAACTACTCGAACAAAACGGGGAAGAACTTAAGGATAGCTTTTATAGGAATCTTGAATTTGGGACGGGTGGCATGCGCGGTATTATGGGCGTAGGGACGAATCGAATCAATAAATATACCTTAGGAAAAAGTACGCAAGGATTGAGCAATTACCTTAAGAAGGTGTATGCCGATACTGAAATAAAGGTGGTAATCGCCTATGACTGTCGTCATAACAGTGACACCTTGGCCAGGACGGTTGCGGAAGTATTTTCTGCCAATGGCATAACCGTAAATCTCTTTTCCGAGCTTAGAACAACACCCGAGCTTTCGTTTGCCGTAAGGCATTTAAAATGCCACGCAGGCATCGTATTAACGGCTTCACATAATCCGCCCGAATATAATGGCTATAAAGTGTATTGGACAGATGGCGGCCAGATTGTACCCCCTCAGGATCATGAGATCATTGCCGAAATCAATGCCCTTGATTATGGCAATATAAAATTCACGGCAGACGGTAGTCTGATCCACCTAATCGACACTGAAGTAGATGAGGCCTTTATCAATGCCGCTGTAACAAATGGAAATTTCGGCGCCAAAGGCAAGGACGATTTCAAAATTGTCTTTACGTCCCTTCATGGTACCTCGATAACCGTGATACCAGAGGTCTTGAAGCGTGCCGGATATAAAAATGTTACCCTGATCGAAGAACAAGCCAACCCCGATGGCAATTTCCCAACGGTGATTTCCCCAAACCCAGAGGAACCGGAAGCCTTATCGATGGCCATAAAAAAAGCAGAGGAAATTGGGGCGGATATGGTCATTGGGACCGACCCGGATAGCGATCGGCTTGGGATTGCCGTTCGCAATCTCGACGGGGAGATGCAGATCTTAAATGGCAATCAGACTATGGTCTTGATGACAAAATTCCTCCTTGATCAATGTAAGAACAAAGGCTTTAAGGGAAACGAATTTATAGCGTCCACGATTGTCTCGACCCCGATGATGACCGCATTGGCGAGCGCATATGGTGTGGAGTTTAAAACAGCATTGACAGGCTTTAAATGGATTGCCAAGATGATCAACGATTTTCCGGATCTACAATTTATAGGTGGAGGCGAGGAAAGTTTCGGATTTATGGTGGGCGACTTCGTACGGGATAAGGACGCGGTCACCGCTACGCTTTTGGCCTGCGAAGTGGCAGCCAATGCCAAGGCGAACGGCAGCTCATTCTATAAAGAGCTGATCAATTGTTATGTAAACTATGGCTTTTATAAGGAAAAATTGGTCTCCTTGACCAAAAAGGGCATAAGCGGTGCCGAAGAAATCAATCAAATGATGATCGATTTTAAGGAAAATCCGGTTAAAAGTATTGACGGCTCCCAAGTCATCCTCGTCGATGATTATAATACCGCAACCTCAAAGAACCTCCTTACAGGTAAGGTGGTCACAATCGATATCCCTAAATCGAATGTATTGATCTATACAACTGAAGATGGTACGAGAATGGCGGCGCGGCCTAGTGGAACCGAACCTAAAATAAAATTTTATTTTAGCATCAATGCCACATTGGACAACCCCGAAAACTTTCTAAAAATCGACAGGGAATTAGACGCCAAAATTAATCGCATACTTAGGGAATTGAAACTGGATTAATGGAATATTTCAAGAAGATTCTTCGCTACGCGAAACCCTACCGCAACTATGGCTACTTAAATATCTTTTTCAATATTCTGTACGCACTCTTTAGCGCGCTCTCATTCGCTGCACTTATTCCCATGTTAAATGTTTTGTTCGACAAGGCAAAACAACTAGAGAACCCTCCGGTTTTCATAGGCATCGGCAAAACGAAGGATTATTTCATGGACTATATGAACTACCAGGTTACCCAATTCGCCGGGGAAGATCAAATGAAAGGATTGGTTTTGGTCATTGGTTTGGTACTCGTACTTTTTTTACTGAAAAACCTGTTCAATTATCTGGCGATGTACTTTATCACCTTTCTTCGGAACGGTGTTCTTAAGGACATCCGAAATGCCATGTTCCAAAAAATCACAGACCTCCCTATTGCCTATTTTTCCGAGAAAAGAAAAGGGGATGTCATTGCCCGTATCACCTCTGATGTACTAGAAATACAACACTCCTTTCTATCAGTACTCGAATTGATTGTTCGTGAGCCCTTGACTATTTTGTTTACCATTATCGTCATGTTCCTGATTAGCAGTAAACTAACCGTTTTCGTATTTATTTTCATTCCCATTTCCGGGGCCATCATCTCGTGGATCGGGAAGTCGCTCAAAAGACAATCAGACAATGTTCAGCGGGAACAAGGTCAATTTTTGTCGATTGTCGAAGAGACCTTAGGCGGGTTGCGCGTCATCAAGGCCTTCAATGCAGAAGGAAGATTTTTTAAAACCTTCCAAGCATCGACCCAGCGGTTTTTCCAGTATTCGAACAAGCTGTTAAACCGCCAGAATCTGGCCTCTCCCATGGGTGAATTTTTAGGAATTTTGACTATTGGCGTACTTTTATGGTTTGGGGGTAAAATGGTTTTAATCGATAAGACCTTGGACGCGGCCTCCTTTATCGCCTATATGGGTTTGGCTTATGGGGTACTCACACCTGCCAAATCAATTAGCAAGGCTTCCTATGGAGTAAAAAAGGGAAATTCGGCGGCCGAACGTGTTTTGGAAGTTTTGGAAACTACCAATCCGATTCTTGAAAAAGCCGACGCCATCATAAAGGCCGAATTTAGCTCAAAAATCGAACTAAGTCGTGTTTCGTTTAAATATGAGGACGAGTTTATATTGAAAAATTTTGATCTCGTTGTAAACAAAGGTGAGACAGTGGCCCTAGTAGGGCAATCTGGAAGCGGTAAAAGTACCATTGCGAATCTTGTTACGCGTTTTTATGATGTCAACGAAGGTGCAATTCTAGTTGATGGCCATGATATCAAGGACCTAACTAAAAAATCATTGCGAAATCTTATGGGCTTGGTAACCCAGGATTCCATTTTATTCAACGATACAGTACGAAACAATATTGGTCTAGGGAAAATTAACGCTACCGAAGAAGAGATCATTGAGGCTGCTAAAATCGCAAATGCCCATGACTTTATTATGGACCTTCCCAAAGGCTACGAGACCAATATTGGCGATAGCGGTAATAAATTAAGTGGTGGACAGAAGCAACGCCTTTCAATCGCGCGGGCCGTATTGAAAAATCCACCCATTATGATACTTGACGAAGCCACCTCGGCCCTTGACACCGAAAGTGAGCGTTTGGTTCAGGATGCTTTAGAAAAAATGATGCGAAATCGGACTTCAATTGTGATTGCCCATCGTCTTTCGACCATTCAAAAGGCCAACTCGATCGTAGTTCTGCAAAAAGGGGAAATAGTTGAACAAGGGTCTCATGCAGCGCTCATGGCCAAAGGTGGCGTGTATAAAAAACTGGTCGATATGCAGTCACTTGCATCTTAAAATCAAGAAGCCTGCCAAAGGGATGGGAATTTCAGAATGATGAAGTTCATCCTTCCTTATTAGGGATGTTTGGTAGGAATATTAAACCTTTTCATAACTTTATAGTCAAACTAAAAGGAATCTAAGTATACCATGTCGATTGCAGAGGAAACCTTGGTGCAACAATTGAAGCAATCGCATTCGCGGCCTAAGGCGTTCGAGGTACTTGTTAATACCTATAAAGAAAGACTCTATTGGCACATTCGCAGAATGGTTTTGAACCACGACGATACCGACGACGTCTTGCAGAACGCCTTTATAAAAGTCTTTCGCAATATCGACGGATTCAAGGGAGACAGTAAATTGTATTCTTGGATGTATCGTATCGCCACCAATGAAGCTTTGACTTTTTTAAAATCAAAATCCAGGAAATTAGGCCTTGAAAATGAAGAGCTACAAAGTCGAATGGTCAATAATTTAGAAGCCGACGTGTATTTTGAAGGAGATGAAATTCAATTAAAATTACAAAAAGCGATCGCATCACTCCCCGATAAACAGCGATTGGTGTTCAATATGAGATATTTTGAAGAGATCAAGTACGAGGATATTTCAGAAATTCTGGATACTTCGGTCGGCGCATTGAAAGCTTCCTACCATTTGGCAGCAAAAAAAATTGAAAGTTATCTATTAGGCCATTAAACCTTTTAAAAGATTGATAGTCAAATATAAGGAATGAAAAAACTGATTAAAAATAGCGACTTTAAGGCTCCAGAGGGCTACTTTGAAGGATTTACCGATAAACTAATGGGTAGGTTGTTAGAAGATGAGTCCGCTTTCTCGAATCAGGACAAAAACAAGGATGGCTTTACGATTCCAGAAGCCTATTTTGGAACGCTGAATGAAAAAATCCTTTCCCAAATAAACGAGCAAAATACCAAGGTAATTCCGTTACATAGCTATCGCGCTTATTATTCGGTGGCCGCTACTGTTGCCGCCGTCATCGTATTAGCGCTTGGTATTTTTTGGAACACCACAAAGGCGGTAACATTTGAAAGTTTGGCGAATTCTGACATAGAATATTATTTCGAAAACAATGATTTAAATCTCACCGCCCTGGAAATCGCAGAAGTTTTCCCGATTGATGACATGAAAATCGGCGACATTATGAACCAACAACTGAATGAAGAAAATGTTATTGATTACATAAATAATCATATTGATGATTTTGAGGATTTAAACCTAGATAGTGATGAATAAGTTAAAAACAATTGTAGCTGCTGCATTTTTACTGGTAACTGCAATGAATTTTGGGCAAAATAGACATGACGGGGATAAAATCAAAGCGCTTAAAATTGCCTTTATCACCGAGAGAATCGATTTGAGCAGTAAGGAGGCCCAGGCCTTTTGGCCCTTATATAATAGGTATGAAGAGAAAAGGGAAGCCATGCGCCAAAAAGACCGTACCTTAATACGGGGCAAGATCAGGAAAGTCGAAGACCTTAGCGAACAGGAGGCCCTAAAACTTTTAGACGAGTATATTAATTTTGAGGAAGAGGAGGAGCGGCTAGACACCGATTTTTATAAGGAGGTTGCAAAAGTCATTTCTGCTAAAAAAGCGCTCTTGTTATTGCGTTCCGAGGAAGATTTTAAGCGCCAATTAATAAAGGAATACCGACAAAAACATGGCGGCGGCGGTGGATGTCCCTAACAAAAACGTCCCGATTTCGTACCAAAAGGTAGCGCAGGTGCTTCCTTTTTATTTAAATACAAGTTTTGAAATCCTATCCCGACCTGCGGCATACGCTACCGAATCATTCAGAAATCGCAGGGTATAAAATGATTCGTCAGAAAGATGTTTCCAATGCGCCCCTCTGTCATGAGAAAAGGAAATTCCAGTAAAACCAAGGGCTACGATCGAATTTCCATCCGAATTCGGTACAAATTGCACGCAGCTTTTATAGGATGGATCTTCTCCGTCGGCAATCAGATTCCATGTTTTCCCACCATCAGTAGTTAGTGCTTTGTTCGCGATGTTGCTTTCTGGTCGCGTGTAATCACCCCCAATGGCGATTCCTAAATTTTCATCATTAAAATCAAGGGAATAAATACCTTGTGTGGTTTCTTGATTGACAATCGTGGTTTGTTGTATTCGCCATGTTTTCCCTTTGTCCGGAGAAAAATAGATACGACTCTTGGTAGTTGCAATCCAAGTGTTGTTCCCAACTACCTTGATATTCGTATTGCTTGCTGCAAATGCCCCTTCCCCATCGATGCCCTTTGGCAACTGGGAACAGGGTAACTTGACCCAAGAATTGCCCCCATCGCGAGTTATGATAATGCTCAAACAACCTTCCATACTATCACCTACTGCAATGCCCTCAACATCATTCCAGAAGGTCATTGCGTCATAAAAAACACCCTCCCCGGTTTCCTTATAAACTAAATCCATTTTTCCATTGCCTCCGGTTTTATACAGTAATGCCGGACTCCCGACCGAGAGCATGAAAAAATCGGTCGATGTATGTGCAACCGCTCGAAACTCCGGTTTAATGGTGTCGTATTTTTCGAAATTCGTCCGAATCTTGCCAGACCCCAAATCAAGGGATCCAAAAATACCGTTATTGGCCGCAAATGCGACACTATTCCCCATAATCTCAATGGCACGTATGCTTACCGAATCTTGATAAACCGTTTCAATGTGGACCGATTTAAAAGGCCTATGAGCCTTCTTTTCAGCACACGAGGAAGCCAAAGTAAGAAACAGGATAATAGAGAGGATACGCATAGGATAAAGTTTATCAAAAATAAAGCGATTCGAATGTAAAACAATACCTTTGCAGCCTTAATTTTAGTCATGAAACTTCATAGAAATCTGGTATTTGCCGTAATCGACGCCTTGAATTTGGTATTCAATGAAGGGGAATACGCAGATAAGGTGGTCCAAAAAGTCTTAAAATTCGATAAACGATGGGGTGCCCGAGATCGCGGTTTCATCGCCGAGACCACCTATGAAATGGTACGTTATAAAAGGCTTTATGCCGAAATTGCCGAAATTAAGGCGCCCTATAGCAGACCGGATTTTTTTCGGATGTGGGCGGTTTGGGCTGTATTAAAAGGGATTAATTTACCTGATTGGAAACAAATCGAACCTACGCCAGAGCGACGTATTAAAGGAAAGTTCGACGAACTCTCCAAAATAAGGAAATACCGTGAATCGGTTCCTGACTGGATAGATGCGCTAGGCGAAAAATCGCTAGGCGAAAATTTATGGACCAAAGAAATTGCCGCCCTTAACCAGCAGGCTGAAGTAATCCTACGAACAAACACGCTTAAAACTACCAAGGAAGCACTTCGAAAAATACTTTTAGAAGAAGGTATTGTGACTGAGCCGATTAAGGGGTATTCAGTGGCCTTAAAATTATCGGAAAGGGCGAACGTTTTCGTTACCCAGGCTTTTAAGAATGGATTGTTCGAGGTACAGGACGCCTCATCACAATTGGTAGCTGAATTATTGGATGTTAAACCAGGACAGCGTGTAGTCGATACCTGCGCGGGAGCTGGTGGAAAGACCTTACATTTAGCTGCCCTGATGGAAAATAAGGGCCAACTTATCGCAATGGATATTTATGGAAGTAAATTAAAGGAATTGAAACGCAGGGCGCGAAGAAACGGCGCCCATAACATTGAACCCAGGGAAATCGATTCAACCAAGGTTATCAAAAAACTATACGCCAGCGCTGATAGGGTGCTGATCGACGCCCCTTGTACAGGGCTAGGCGTAATTCGTAGAAATCCGGATACCAAATGGAAACTAAAACCCGAATTCCTGGAAACAATTATAAAGGACCAACAAGAAATTATTCGTAGTTATAGTAAAATTGTCAAGCCAGGTGGGAAAATGGTTTACGCAACCTGCTCAATACTCCCTCAGGAAAACACCGATCAGATAAAATCGTTTTTAGGGTCCGAGGAAGGCAAGGAATTTGCCGTATTGGAAGAACGTAAAATCTACGCCTCCAAAAGTGGCTATGACGGTTTTTATATGACACTATTAGAGAAAAAGAACACCCCCTAGTATGGGTAACACCCCCCTAGAGCTGCTTACTATGCTCGTATCATTTGCCCATACTTACCTGGGAATTATGATTTCCGCAGAACAATCGAACCGCAATTTCTATCAACAATTTTGACCATTAGCTGTTAACTATTTGCCGAAGATAGTAGTCAAAAAAGATGTAAATTTGTGCTTTCTTAAATTTAACATCAAGTTTAGTCAATGATTCACTTTTTCGGAGATGTAAAAACCAAGGTTTTCGCGGTTCAGACCGTCAAGGAACTTTCGAAGCAAGAAATAGATAAACTCATATGGTTGTTCGGCAACCATCCCAAGATAAACGCGGCGTCAATTGACGCCTTTTTTGTGGGCCCTCGCGCAGCAATGATTACCCCATGGAGCACAAATGCCACTGAAATTACCCAAAATATGGGTATTTCTGACATCCTACGGATCGAGGAATTCAAAGCTGTCACGAGCGACTATACCCAATTCGACCCCATGCTTACTCAAAAGTTCAAAAGCTTGGACCAAGCTATTTTTACCGTTGATGTGATACCTGCCCCTATCTTGGAGATTGAAGATATTGCGACTTACAATCTAAAGGAAGGATTGGCACTCAGTGATGAAGAGGTCGACTATCTTAACACGCTATCGGCAAAAATTGGAAGAAAATTGACCGATTCGGAGGTATTTGGATTCAGTCAGGTGAACTCAGAACACTGTCGTCACAAAATTTTCAATGGTACCTTCGTAATCGATGGACAGGAAATGCCCTCCTCCCTCTTCAAATTGATTAAGAAAACCTCACAAGTAAATCCGAACAATATCGTTTCAGCCTATAAGGATAACGTCGCCTTCATAAAAGGTCCCAACGTCATACAATTCGCACCAAAAAGTGCTGATAGGCCCGATTTTTATGAAGAAAAGGCTTTTGAATCGGTCATCTCATTAAAAGCGGAAACCCATAATTTTCCGACCACAGTAGAACCTTTTAACGGGGCTGCTACGGGTTCAGGAGGTGAAATTCGCGATCGCCTTGCCGGCGGAAAAGGCTCACTACCCTTGGCGGGTACTGCCGTATATATGACGGCGTATTCGCGATTGGAAGCAAATCGCCCATGGGAAAATGGGATGGCCGCCCGTTCTTGGCTTTACCAAACGCCCATTGACATTCTGATCAAGGCATCTAACGGTGCCTCGGATTTCGGTAACAAATTCGGTCAACCGTTGATTACTGGTTCGGTCTTAACCTTTGAAAATTCAGAAGATGCACGGCGTCTCGGTTATGACAAGGTCATCATGCAAGCGGGTGGTATAGGCTACGGGAAGGCGGCACAAGCCATAAAGGGGCAACCAAAACCTGGAGACAAGATCGTAATCCTAGGTGGCGACAATTATCGCATCGGCATGGGCGGCGCTGCTGTTTCAAGTGCCGATACTGGCGAATTTAGTTCAGCCATCGAATTAAATGCCATACAGCGCTCCAATCCGGAAATGCAGAAACGGGCGGCCAATGCGATTCGGGGGATGGTGGAAAGTGATCAAAATTATATTGTTTCCATTCACGACCATGGGGCAGGCGGACACCTCAACTGTCTTTCGGAGCTGGTAGAGAGTACGGGGGGGCTGATCGATCTGGACAAATTACCCGTAGGCGACCCAACACTTTCGGCCAAAGAAATTATCGGGAACGAATCGCAGGAGCGTATGGGGCTTGTTATCGGGAAAAAAGATATCGATCTCTTACAGCGCATTGCAGACAGGGAACGATCTCCTATGTATCAGGTAGGTGATGTTACCGGTGACCATAGATTTTCGTTCATATCACAAAGTTCTGGAGCCAAACCAATGGATTTAGACTTGGAGGATATGTTCGGAAGTTCACCGAAAACCATAATGAACGATGTAACCGTCCTAAGAAACTACAAGGAGCCGACGTACGCGCTTGAATCCTTCCATGAGTATTTGCAGCATGTCCTGCAATTAGAGGCCGTAGCTTGCAAAGACTGGTTGACAAATAAGGTCGACCGATGTGTTGGCGGCCATGTGGCCAAGCAACAGTGCGTGGGGCCCTTACAACTGCCATTGAACAACTGTGGTGTTATGGCCTTGGATTTCAAAGGGAAGGAAGGCATTGCCACTAGCATCGGCCACTCCCCTATTTCAGGCTTGATCGACCCTGCCGCAGGCAGTAAAAATAGTATTGGCGAGGCCTTGACCAACATTATATGGGCGCCGCTAAAGGATGGTCTAGCGTCGGTTTCCCTAAGTGCTAATTGGATGTGGCCCTGTAGGAATGCTGGCGAAGATGCGCGACTGTATCAGGCCGTACAAGCGGTTTCCGATTTTTCCATTGCACTTGGCATCAATGTGCCTACCGGTAAGGATTCCTTATCAATGAAACAGAAATATTCAGACGGGGAGGTACTGGCCCCTGGGACTGTTATCATTTCTGCTGCCGGTCATTGCGATGCGATTGCTAAAATAGTCGAACCGGTTCTCAAAAAAAATGGCGGCCCCATCTATTATATAAACGTATCAAAAGACGCCTACAAGCTTGGAGGGTCTTCCTTTGCACAAATTCGGAAAACTATTGGGGCTGAAGCGCCAACGATTCGGGACGCTGCTTATTTCAAGACCGTTTTTAACAGCATCCAGACATTGATAAAAGAAGATTTGATTCTTGCTGGCCATGACGTTGCATCCGGTGGCTTGATAACCACGCTATTGGAAATGTGCTTTTCCGATGTCAATTTAGGAGCCGAATTAGACCTATCTGAACTCGGTGAATCAGACACCATCAAAGTACTATTCTCGGAGAATGTTGGCATTGTTTTCCAAGCTCGGGACACTGGGGTCGAACCCATTTTGTCAAAGGCAGGGATAGCGTATAAAAAAATTGGCGAAGTGGTTCCTGAAGCGACTTTGACCATAAGGAACGGCGATGTGGAAATGGGACTGGCAATAGCTTCCTTGAGGGATACCTGGTTCAAGACTTCCTATTTACTAGACGACAAACAAACGGCGAAAGGATTGGCAAAAAAACGCTACGAGAATTATAAGGTACAGCCCTTGCAATTTGCCTTTCCACAGCAAATAATGGCTGCATTGCCCAAATCGATGAGCCGCTTTGATAACGGTGATATTATAAGACCCAAGGCAGCCATTTTAAGGGAAAAAGGCAGCAATTCAGAACGCGAAATGGCGCATGCCATGTATCTGGCCGGTTTTGATGTCAAGGATGTGCATATGACCGATTTAATATCCGGCCGTGAGTCCTTGGAAAACATACAATTTATCGGAGCCGTAGGTGGTTTTTCGAACTCCGATGTGCTTGGAAGTGCAAAAGGATGGGCCGGGGCCTTCAAATACAATGAAAAAGCCAATACCGCCTTGGAGAAATTCTTTAAGAGATCTGATACCTTATCAGTCGGCATTTGTAACGGATGTCAATTGTTTATGGAGCTGGAACTTATTAATCCGGATCATAGAGTACATGGCAAGTTGACCTACAACGATTCCCAAAAACACGAAAGTAATTTTACTTCGGTAAAGATCCAGGAAAATAATTCGGTAATGCTCTCCAATTTGGCTGGTACTACCCTAGGGGTCTGGATTTCTCACGGGGAAGGAAAATTTGTTTTACCACATTCTGAGAAAAATTACCACATAGTTGCGAAATACGGTTTCGAAGCGTATCCCGCAAACCCAAATGGCAGTGATTACAATACAGCGATGCTTTGTGATACCAGCGGTCGTCACCTTGTGACGATGCCGCATATCGAACGGTCGATCTTTCCATGGAATTGGGCATATTATCCAAAAGACAGAAATGATACCGCCTCCCCTTGGTTGCAGGCTTTTGTTAATGCACGGATATGGTTAGAAGACCTGCAGGGCAAAATGAAGTAGAAGGCATCACACTTTGAATTTTTGTTCGGAAAGTGTGAATAACACAATAGTGAATCGTACTCTTTCATAATAAAATCTGCATAGCTTAGACCATCCTATTATAAAAATAGTAGGCTAAAACGGTTGGTCGATTCATCAAAATGCAGGTGGTGAGGCACCTGCCAAAAGAGATTCTGGAAATAATCGTGTTGCGATTCTCAATGTAACCGCAGTGTTACCTTTGAACACCTATTGACACTCGGCCATCTTCGCTATGATACCACTCAAAATTTCAAGCAGCGGTTTTCGAACCTCGAACGCTATGCAATTTTTTCCTATATTTCAATATCCATTAAGTTTCATGCTATGCAAGAGATTACCCGACTTTTCGATTTTCCGTATTACCAACTTGAAAAATTCAATCTTGAAAAATCACTCGTTACCAAATATGGCGATACTTGGATCGCCACATCTACCAAAGAATATCTTCAAAAGGCAAATACGATTAGTAGGGCGTTGCTGAGAATGGGCGTAAAACCCAATGATAAGATTGCCTTGATTTCGACGAATAATCGAAGTGAATGGAATATCATGGACATTGGAAT
>JBBQAM010000045.1:0-32816 GCA_038316335.1 Flavobacteriales bacterium | reverse complement strand
CGTGGTTTAAGGCCTTGAATGACACTTCCATAGTTTCCTGAATAAAATTTTGAAGAAAAATACAGATGGTCAAAGTTCCATTTATCCGGGAATAGTTTTTTCCCTTCCGCAATATATTTTTCAGCTTCCGTAAATTTCTTTTTATAGATATTGGCGTTGGCAACTATAACATATCCGTTAAAGTCGGCGGGGTCGGAACTGATCGCATCAAGCCCCAGTTTTTCAGCTTTTTCAAATTCGCCCATCCAAAGTAGGAAATACGCATACCTGTTCTTGATCAAAGAAGCAGACGGATTGAGTTTAATAGATTTTTCAAAGTTGATCTTTGCAGTTGGGTAATCGAGTTCGATGGTCCATGCCAAGAGAGCAAGTGCTGAATACCCTTCAGCAAGATCAGGATCAAGCATTACAGACTTGTTGGCAAATTCCTTGGTTTCCCGAATGACATTTACATCGGTATAGGATCCGGAGCCATTGATTTTCCAGATCTTAGCCAAGGCAAGAAAGGCATACGCTGGTGCAAATGATGAATCTAACGCGACGGCATGTTGATTATATTCAATGCTCCTATCGTAATTCTGTTCTTTATAGGCGTACAATCCTTTTAGGTACAATGAATACACTTCAGGATCGGTATGTTTCTTGTTTAATCTTGGTTTTTCCTCCTGGGAAAGGGTGATTTTAAGTTTCTCGACTATTTTATTGGCAATGCTGTCCTGGATTGCAAAAATATCCTTTGATTCCTTATCAAATCGTTGGGACCATATCGTTGAATCTTCTTTTACGCTGATAAGCTTCGTAATGATCCTGAGGATATCCCCGGATTTTTGTATGCTTCCTTCCAGGATGATATTTACGTTCAGTTTTTCTCCTATGGTGCGGGCATCAAAATCTTTTCCTTTGTATTGAAAAGAAGAAGTACGGCCGATAACTTTTAAATCTTTAATGATAGTGATTGAATTGATTATTTCATCTGCCAAGCCATCACTGAGGTATTCTTGGTCCTTTCCTGGACTCATATCGGTAAATGGAAGGATCGCAATTGATTTTACATGGGTCGCAGGGTCCACTTTTTTTGTAGGGAGGACCTTCATGATAAAGTATCCTGTTGCCGAAAGGGCGATTATCACAAATAAAACCACTAGGGTGTTTAGGGCACCCTTTTTTTTATGGGCAAAGCGGGAAGTTGGCAAATCGGTATTGGGATCTGTAATCACCTCATAGATCTTCACCGGCTCTTTTACATTTTTAAGAGCTTGTGCTTTTACAAACCGTGTCACAATTTCTTTCTTGTTGAGCACATTATCATGAACTACTTCTGAGACAAAAATGCTTCCGGGATATGCGATTGCCTGGATCCGAGATGCGATATTCACCCCATCGCCAAAAACATCTTCATTCTCAAAAACCACTTCGCCCATATGGATCCCAATTCGTAATTGGAATTCTTTTTGGGAATGGCAACCTTCCTGCATTTTAATAGCTGCATTTACCGCATCAGAAACCGTATTGAAACTGGCCATTACCCCGTCACCCAATTCTTTTATCCATCTGCCATTAAATCGTTCTATGATGGGCTTTTGCAATTGTCGGTTTTTATGCAACAATTCAAAGGCTCTGTTTTCATCATTTCCCATTAAGGAAGTGTAGCCGACAATGTCAGTAAACATAATCACAGCGAGCTGACGGGACTGGGACATAGCCTATAAATTCATTTAAATTTTTTTCACGTTCATAGAATTGTGCGTCCTTGCGAATACCTCATGAAGCAGTGTTTATTTGAACGCATTCATTATTATTTCAAGTTCTATGATAAAGATATAGATAGGGATCATTCGTTGATTTAAAAAGAGCTCTTAATTTATGGCTAAGAACGATTTTATTTCGATCGTATTGACCTAATGCCAATCTTATTGATCATATAGCAAACCATATAAAAAACAATGATTATTGTGGAAAAAATGTACTGAATAAAGTGAATGACGAGCTATTAAGAATGAAGCGATTAGCCTAAAAACACCTGTTCTTTAACTCAATATTTTTTGCCTTTCGATCTACGGATCTTTTCGATTTAGGGCCGTTAGAAGTTCAATTAAAGGCCTACTTGGCGAATCGCTTTTTTGACAATGTCAATATCATTGAACCCCCTAAAGCCACTAAAACCAATTGAAAGCCTGGTCCCGTCGGATAGTACAATGGGTTGTCCACCAACCCAACCGATTAAATCAGGCAGTTCGATGGGTGAATCTTCAGGGTCCATGGTTCCTCCAAAAACAATTTTTTCGTAATCACCGGTGTTTTGCCCAGTAATCCAGACTTGGCTTGCCTTTTGCCAGGCAATCTTAAAAAAGGCTCGTTGTCTAAGTTTATCAGTACCATATACCTTCCCATAAATTTTCCCGTCTTCCGTTAGGATACAAAGTGCCGTATTGCCTTCAGAGATATTCCAGTCTTCAGGACTGTCTTTATACCCGGGGATACGTAATTCGATTTCCCGTATAATTTGGTCGATGGTCAGGTTTAGGTCCCTTGCTGCCATAAAGTCGTTTTTAGAAACCGTAGGTTATTGTTTTATACGTGTAAATTCTATGAAATCGTAATTCATTTGCCCAACTGATTCAGTATGTAATGTAATTGTTTGAGTCCCTTTTTTTAAACGAATTTGCCCTAGATTTTCAACATAGTTCCAATGGTGCCATTGACGCCATGCTATTGGGTCGTCTTTATCAAAAGTGGATTCTACATTTAATATCCCAGAACTCTTTTTGTCTTCCGATGCTATGCTGATTTGCCCATTTTGATTGGCTGTGTACATAAGCCCAATTTGATAGGTTCCAGATTTTTTGACGGTTACGGTATATTTTGTCCATTCCCCAGGTTCTGTCCACCCCAGATATAGCTGCCCTTCTTTAGGCAGTACCTTATTATATTTCGAATTATCGATACTGTCATGATATTTGGTAAACGAAATATCTGGGGCTTCCGCTTGTCTAAAAGTACTTAAATAGTCAATGCCTTTGTTCAGATTTCCACTTCCATGGTTTGTGGCGTCCGAATCATGATACCCAATGCCCTCTCCGCCAAGATTATAAAATTCACATTGAATTTTACCAGGTATTTTCGGTGCATTTTCAAGAAATAGTGATTCTAACCGCACCGTATGCTTCATTTCAAGGCTTTTACTGCCATTACAGGATACAAAGGCACTGAAAAGAATACTACTTATATATATTAATCGGCTCATACTTTTAAATAAATATTGATTTGCAAAAGCGCCACATCCTTGCAAGTTTCCGTAATTCGAACGCAATAATTCGACATGATTTTTTTTGTATGTTAAGGCAACATCCATATATTCACTATCAATTTCACCTGTAACCATTTTAGCTATTTTTTAAATGGAATCAAGGCGTTTTTAATGGGAGTGTTCCATACATCCTGATCAATGTCATAAACAATAAAATCAGAGTCAAACTGCCAATAACTCCAACTCCAGTTTCTTACTTCCGCTTGTCTGGCAATAAAATTGGTCCATCGAACTCGTGAAGCCATATCGGCCTTTTCAAAAGCACCAAATTCTCCTAGGGTTAATGGTCTGTTATGTGCTTTCGACCAATTTTGTGCCATATCAAAATCGGCAATAACCGCATTTTCTTCGGCTTCCGTATTCGTCCAAGTAATACCACTTAAATCCTTGTTTTTGGATGACCATGGAGCCCCTTGATGCGTAAATTGAATGGGTGAGTAATAGTGAACGGCAATAATCACATTGCGATCGTTTTCGGGTAATTCCAAATCTTTCAAAAACTTGATTTGATTTCCGTTTATTGTTCCAATGATTAGGGTTCTGTTTGGATTCGTATCTCTAATGATTTTATAGGCGTCATCATGAATTTCATTCCACGTTTCAGGAGCCATATTTGGCTCATTGGCTAATTCAAAAAGAACTTCGTTTGGATAGTCCTTGCAATGGGATGCAATTTGTTTCCACATCCCTAAAAACATAGGTTTTGTGCCAACCGGATCTTTTTGCATGGCAACATGCTCGTGAAAATCAACAATAGGCATTAAGTTATTATCCAAAGTTTGTTGAATTGCCCAATCCAAAGTTTTAAAGAATTTAGGGTCTATGGTGAATAAAGAATCCATTGAAAACCTGAAGGGGGATATTTTTATACGAACATTGCTAAATCCAGCTTCTTTTATGAGCTTGAAATGTTTTGATTGCATTCTAGCTTTTGACATATCGTTCCATATAGGATCATAACCAATAATGTTCACACCTCTTCCTAGTTTTTCATTTTGGCTGAACGCATATTCGTTCGTGTTATAGTCTTGCGAGGTTACTTTTAGATAGAAGATAAAAAACAAGGCAATGAGGGTTAAACTTGGTTTTTTCATTGTAATGTATTGTTGTATTTTTTTATTTACTAATTGAGTTTAATGCTTCATTTAGCTTCACTAACATATGCTCGACCCTTTCAAAAGGGTCATAAGGTTCGTCTTTTACTTTTAGTGTTTCTATAGGCATGTACCCCTTATAACCGCCATCTTTGATGATTTGAACCAATTTTGGATAATCCGCTCTTAAACTACCGCCATACCCATCAGTAAATTCCTTTACTTGCCAGTTTACTGCATAAGGTACCAAGGCTTCAATATCCTTGTAGGGGTCTGCGCTGGTAAAGTTGCCTGTGTCTATGATAATACCGGCCCATTCAGAATCGACCCCCTTCAACACATAAAGACATTGTTCAGCTGTCTGTAACATTTCGCCATGGTTTTGAATACCTATTTTCACCCCATATTGTTTTGCTGTCGGAATCAGTTCTTTGTAACATTCTATCATCCAACCAGCAGGTACTTCCCAATTCTCCTCATATCCTTCAGGAATGGCCCCAGCAAAAACGCGCAATACTGGCGCTCCTAATTTGGCGGCGGCTATGATCCATTTTTTTGCAAGTTTTACCCCTTCAGCCCGAACGTTAGGGTCCGCAGAGGCAAAATTATTCCGTATTCCCGTACCGCTTATGGCAATATTAAGTTCTGCCGCCCTGTTCTTGAATTTTGTAAGGTATTCGTCGGAAGGAACTTCAGGATACGTCGGAAAGAAATAGCCAGTGGGATCTAAGGATTTTATTCCTTGGTAGTCACACCAATCCAATAAATTAAAGAGAGTATAAACCTGTTCATTATCCCGAAAATCCTTTGCAGACAAAAGGTCTGCAAAGGAATAGGCATTTAATCCAAAAACAATCTCACTTTCAACAGGTTTAGGTTCTTGCGGAGGTATGGTAGCCCTATTTCCTTTACATGAATTATACAAGGTCAATATTGGGATTAACATCAAAAAACAAAGGGGCGACCTACTTCTATGGTTCGTTTTAATAGGCATGTATTCGCTGGTTTATTGTTTTACAAAGTACCCGTTACGAATAAAGATACTAATTTTGTTATCAGGTGACCCAGTGAGAATGATTATGGTGCTTTTATATTCTTTAGAATTAACCGGCGCCCCTAATCTCAACATATTGTGGCGTTGATGTTAGTTTTGGTCGTGTATTCCTTAAAATGAATCCAGGCAACTATGATTTATTATTCAGCAACTTACCAATTGAAGATAAAGACTATAAAATTTGCTTAACTGGTTCTCGCCTTTGCTGATTTCATTTGATAATCTAGCGTACTCAATTTTTACGCCGAATAGGAATCCAGTGGTGATTTAGATCCTTTTTCCTTAAATTTTCGCATCCATAAATTTGACTACCCTAAAATAAAAATATAATGCGATAGATCAACCCTAAAAGGGCGAGCATTGAATTTATGGTTCAGGATTAATTAGGACCATAATATAAGAAGGATACTCCAGTGAGTTCGTCAGTTTTTTTTGATGTTGAGACGATATCAAGTAGAGCTGGCTGCGATTTATTCATTTCGCAAGACATTCACCGGATTCGAATTTGCCGCTCTAAAACTTTGCCAACTAACGGTAAGAAAGGCGATTGCCATAGCCGTGATTCCTGCCAAGGCAAATACCCACCAGCTCATACTCGTTCTATAGGCAAAGCCTTCGAGCCATCTGTTCATCACATACCAAGAAATGGGGACCGCGATTACAAAGGCCAATAGTACCCACTTTAGAAAATCCTTATTGAGAAGGGTCAAAATTTGGGTAGTTGTTGCGCCATTCACTTTGCGAACACCGATTTCCTTAGTACGCTGTTGCATATAAAATGTGGACATTCCTAAAATACCCATCACGGAAATTATAAACGATAAAAGCGTGAAATAGCTTATGATTTTACCGGTACGTTCGTCCTTAGCATACCACTGATCTATGGTGTCGTCCACAAACTGCACATCAAACTCGGCATGGTCTATTAAATTCGCATACGTTGTTTTTATTTTATCGGTAGTTGCAAAAACATCCTTGCTATTAACCTTCAAAAAAATATCACTGGCCTGAAATTCTTCCGACTGTTGGCGTAGCATCAAGGGCCCAATCTTATCACGGAGTTCCTTAAAATTAAAATCGTTGACGATGCCCAGAATGGGAATCTCATTGTCCTCCATTTTAAAGGAAACGTCTTTGTCTGTAAGTCCTAATTCCTTGATCCCGGTTTCATTGAGGTACATTCCTTTTTCTGAAAAGGCCACATCGGTAGGTACGACTTTAATATCAAAAACCTTGAAAAACGAGGAATCTACTGCAAATTCCTGAAAGCTCACTGATTTTCCGTTGCTTTTAAAAGTCTGATTACTACCTCCGCTCAACGGACTTTGCCACGTTATAGAAACAGCATCTACTCCAGGAATCTGCAAAAGGGCATTTTTAATGGTGCCCTTTTTATCTGGTGCACCCAAATAGTCTATCTGTACGATGTTATCCTTTTGAAAGCCAAGATCCTGACTGCGTAAAAAATCGGTCTGTTTTAAAATAATCCAACTGCAGGCCAGTAAGGCTATTGTTACTGTATATTGAAAGGTTATAAAGGCTTTTGCATAGACATTTTTCGCCTGGGTCCTAAACGTACCTTTTACAATTTCAATTGGTTTAAAACCCGAAATTTTTAAAGCTGGTAAAATTCCAGATATGAAACCGATCATGCCGAACACCGCGATCAACGTTATTAGGTTCAGCACATTCAACCGATTATTTAGGTGTAATCTCGTATTCAACAAAGTATCAAAATGAGGTTCTATTGCTTTAGCGAAAAAAAGCGATATCAATAAGGCAGCAAAGCATAAAACAACAGATTCCTTAATAAACTGAAATATTAACTGCCTTTTGGAGCTTCCCAATAATTTTTTAACGGCCACTTCCTTTCCCCGGAAAGTAGCTTGGGCTATGGTAAGGTTTATGTAATTACCAACTGCAAGTAATAAGATAAGGAGCACAATCGAAGACAAGACCATAATTAATGTTTTACTGGTACTCTTGGTGCCACTGCCCGCTTTTGAACTGTAATAAATCTCCTTTAAAGGCGTAAATTCGACCGTGTTTGCCCATCCTTCGGTGTATAACCAAAAATCCCTTTTAAAACTTTTCAATATTTCCGGGGCTTTTGCCGGTATATCAGCATTCGTCTTTGCCAAAAAGTAGATACTTAGCGAGCACCAACCATATTCCTCCAAAATATTTTCGAAACCCCAAAGCTTTTTAAAAGCCTTTAAGTTTACCAGCGCATCCTGTTTGGCGAAGTGGGTGTCTTCCGGAAAATCATCCATTATTCCTGTAACCATGAACATTGTGTCCTTGTTAATTAGGAGACTCTTGCCCACAACATCAAGTGAACCGAATAATTTTAGGGCCAAAGTCTTGGATAGCACAATACCATCGGCTGTTTGTAAAACCTCAGTGGCCTTTCCTTTAAGAAGCTGAAAGGAAAAAATTTCAAAAAACGAGGCGTCCACTCCCAAATAATCGAACTTTGCCTGTTGGCCATCAGGTGCCGCTATTCTTCCGGAGACATTGATGACCCTTGTAAAATCCTCAATTTCAGGAATACTCTTTTTTAAATCATCGGCAATAGGAGGAGAAAAGTCGACTGTTTCATTCTCCAAGCGATAAATCCTATCCTTATTAACGTGAAAATCATCTACAGAAAGTTCATTTCGAATATGGACACCCAAAAGCAAAATAAAAGTAAGGGATATTGCAAAACCTAAAATGGTTATCGCAGTATACAATTTATTCTTTGACAGGTGTCGCAGATAGGTATTAAAGACTGTCATTATCTTTATTTCTTAGATTATTCAGTTCGCAAACTTTTTACCGGGTTTGCAATAGCGGCTTTGATCGAATGAAAACTTACCGTCATCAAGGCAACGAAACTAACTATAATACCTACTCCTATAAATGTCAATGGATTTATTTCTATACGATATTCATAGTTCTCGATCCATCGCTGCATGGCGAACCAGGACAATGGGATTGCAATCAAAAGGCTTATCATTACCAACTTTAAAAAATGAATTGAAAACATCGAGACGATTTCCGTCACCGATGCCCCCATTACTTTTCGAATACCTATTTCCTTGGTACGCAACTCGATTACCAGCAACGAAATGGCGAATAACCCCAAGCAGGAAAGAAAAATGGCAATGCCCGAAGCAATCCCGAAAATTTGGGTCATGGTACTTTCCCCTTCATACCAGGCTTGTAGGTTTTCGTTTAAAAATGAGCCGTTAAAAACAGCATTTGTAGTTACTTTTTTCCAAATCGAAGTAAGCTCGTTCATAGTCTTGGAAGGATTATTCGATCTGACTTTTAGAAATATATAATTGATGGGCTGTTTCGACGATAGATTAAGAGCGATCGGAAGTGTCTTTTCTGCCGGGGAGTGCAAATTAAAATCGCCGACCACACCGATTATTTGATCTCTAGACGCGCTATCATCGCCCCCTAAGAATTTGCCTATTGGCTCGGGTTCGCCCATGGCTTTTGCAAAACTTTCGGTGACTACAACAGCGTTTACGGAGTCAGTTACAAAGTCAGGATTGAAATCCCTTCCCTTTATGATCGGGATTTGCAGGGTTTTGAGAAAATCAAAGTCGACCGCCAGCTGGTCGGCCGAAATCTTGTTTTGGTAATAGGTGTAATCACTGATCGTCCTAACAGTGGTACGATCTCTTCCCCTGCCCAAATTTCCCGCACTGCCAGAAATGGAAAGAATATTCGGGTCGTTCGCGAGTTGATTTCGCATACGGGTCAAGACTTTATGGCCATCCTCTTGATAGCCTACGGGAATGCTGATAACTTGTTCCCGTTCAAAACCAATCGGCTTCTGCCGTAAATGTTCCAATTGTTGGCTTGCGATCCAACTTATACAGATTAGGAGACTGGAAATGGAAAATTGACCTACCAACATGGCATTTCTTGTTACCCCGGGTTTTTTTGTCGAGACGTTTCCCTTTAGAATTTCGACCAGACTAAAATTGGTCATTTTTAATGCCGGGTAGCCTCCTGCTATAAAAGTCACTAATAAAAATATGCCCAGCATCATCGCCAAAAATCCGGGTGTGAGGAGTTGGGCAATTTGAAGGTGCAGGTCAAACTGCCCGTTCATCACAATCAAAAGTTGAAATGCCAGCAGGATCCCCAGCACAAAACCTATAAAATAAATCAAAAATGCTTCGAACCATAATTGCAAAAAAAGCTGCCTTTTAAAGGCCCCCAACGTTTTTCGAACACCAAGTTCACGGCTCCTTATAAACGAATGGGCGATATTTAGGTTTATAAAATTAAAGCAGGCGATCAAAAGGATAAATGCCCCCAAAGCCAGGATTGCATACACCAAGGCCTTTGGAATACTCCGAGAACCGGAAAAATGGATGTCGTCTATGTTGGTCAGGTCTAAGCGCATTAATTCCCTGGTTTCAATCGCTTCAGAATGCTGGCTTTTTAGATCGGCCAATTGGTACGCATAATACTTCTCCACAAAAGGCACCAATTTGTCTTCTATCGAATGTGAAGTACTATTTTTTGAAATCTTGATAAAAACGCTGGAGGCATTGTTCCCCCATTCATTCTTGTTGTTTTCATAGTCGCCGAGTGTTTCAATCCTTGCCACGGCGTCAAAACGAATACTTGAATTAGGGGGACTGTCCTTTACCAAAGCCGATACCGTAAAATTCTTTTCCATACCAGGGCTCCCGATTTTAAGCTGCTTTCCAATTGGGTCGATTTCACCAAAAAGGGCTTGAGCGGTACTTTCGCTTAACGCAATATCCTGAAGATCGGAAAGGGCGGAGTCCGCACTTCCAGTATGGATCGGAAAATTAAAGACCTTGAAGAATTCGGGGTCTGTACGTGTAATCACTCGTTCTATATTCTTATCCCCATAAGAAATGTTTTCTGGCCTCCCAACATTAACAGTAACTACGGCATCGATATCAGGTATTTCAGTTTTTAATGCCGGCCCAAGTGGGAGGGGCATTTCCGAGCTCATATTTACCCCTTCCGCTGAATTGGAAAAGCGTGATACCCTGAACAATTGTTCTTCATCATTGTGAAAGGAATCAAAACTCATTTGAAAATAGGCCAATAGAAATAGGACGGTGCAAATCGCGAATGCTATGGCCAATCCGGTAATATGGATAAAGGAATGAAGTCGATTTCTTTTGATAGTGCGCCAAGCGGGTTTTAAATAGTTCTTGAACATGAGTGCTCGATTATGAATGAGTGCAATTAAAAGGCCCGAACGTTTCCGGTATCGATTCAAACAAAGGCCCTTTGAACTAATAAATCATAGTCGAAAAGCATGCCAACAACCTAATAACCTAAAAAACAAACAGTTACATCATTTTATTAATTGTTTTGTCTTCAATAGTGTCAAACATTTTTACAGAATCTGTAAAAAAGATGTACACCCTAATGGATAGAAAAGCGGCTTTTCGCGCTAGGCAACTCAACCCGCCATCCTTCATTTAAGGACAGATGACAAAAAAGTAGGTGGGTTTCGCCAGTGAATAATGTATTATTGGGGCTTCGATCTCTACCCTTTCTTTGCCTCTGTAATCATCGAAGCCGATAAAAGCATCATCAATTTATGGATTTTGGATTGCACAATGAATCGGGCAGCTTCAATAAAAATATAAATCCTATCTTAGAATACGAAAATTATCGGATTATGAAGACAAGTACATTTGAAAAAGTAATTCTAGGATCGGCTTTTTTTTCGATGGCATTTTCCATTTTATTATGGCTCCTGTATGCCAATTTAACCGAGGTTTTTGTAGGACTTTGGGTACCTAGTATTTTGGTACTGGGAATTTTCCTAAAACTTAAGGGAGCCGAAGAGACGACCTAGTCGCGGCGCCGGATGTCAATGTATCGGTCGGTCGGCCATTCCCCGTGGAGAATTGCCACTGGGGTGCGGGGATGAGGCAGGCGCTATATTTATAAAGGATACGGCTGTCGGCGGTATACGTAATGGATTGCGTTGAGATAGCCTACAAAAAGTCGATACGTACCTTTCAGATTTTGGGGCACGGGGTTTAATTTAATTCAAACCTGCCTTAGACGGCCTCTAAGGGTTGACCACAACTTATTACTTTTACAAAGGAATGTTGCCATGCTTTTTCTTGGGTAAGACCGCTACTTTATTTTCAAGCAACGCATAGGCCTTGATCAATTTTCTTCGGGTATTTTTGGGATGGATAACCTCATCGATAAATCCTCTCTCGGCCGCGCTATATGGGTTGGCAAATTTTTCGGCATAGGCGGCTTCTTTTTCGGCCAATTTGGCTTGCGGGTCTTTTGCGGAATCGATCTCTTTTTTAAAAATTATCTCACTCGCCCCCTTCGCCCCCATAACGGCGATCTCGGCCCCCGGCCAAGCATAATTTAAATCTGCACCGATATGTTTGGAATTCATAACGTCATAGGCCCCGCCATATGCTTTTCTGGTAATGACGGTCACTTTTGGCACCGTCGCCTCACTGAGGGCATATAACAATTTGGCGCCATTGATAATAATTCCCTTCCATTCCTGATCGGTACCCGGAAGAAAGCCGGGCACATCTACCAAAACCAAAATGGGAATGTTGAAGCAATCACAAAAACGGGTAAAACGGGCCGCCTTTTTGGAACTGTCCACATCAAGCACCCCGGCCAAGCTCATCGGCTGGTTCGCGACGATACCGATGCTTTTTCCGGCCAGTCTCGCAAAACCGACCACAATGTTTTCGGCATACTCCTTATGGATTTCAAAAAAAGTTTCCGTATCGATAATTCCATTAATCACATGGCGCATGTCATAGGGTTGGCTGGCATTTTCAGGAACGATATTTTCTAGAACCTCGCGGGTTTCATCGGCCAGGTTATAGGGCATATCCGCCGGGGTATCCTCACAGTTCTGGGGCAAATATCCGATCATTCGTTTGATCTGTTCGAGGCATTCTAGGTCGTTCACCGCCGTCAGATGCGTCACGCCCGATTTAGAAGCATGGGTTAAAGCGCCTCCCAGTTCTTCGGAAGTCACCGATTCGTTCGTAACCGTTTTGACCACATTGGGCCCGGTAACGAACATATAACTGGTGTTCTCAACCATGAGGATAAAGTCGGTCATGGCGGGGGAATAAACGGCACCCCCCGCACAAGGTCCCATAATAGCCGATATTTGGGGAACGACCCCAGAAGCCATTACGTTTCTGTGAAAGATATCGGCATAGCCACCGAGCGAGCGCACGCCCTCTTGAATTCGTGCGCCGCCACTGTCGTTAAGCCCAATTATGGGGACACCGATTTTCAGCGCGATGTCCATTATTTTACATATTTTCTCGGCATGGGTTTCTGACAAGGCGCCTCCAAAAACCGTAAAATCCTGGGCAAAGACGCATACTTGCCGGCCGTTTATGGTTCCGTAGCCCGTTACTACCCCATCACCGTAATAGATTTCTTTTTCCATACCGAAGTCTTGGGTACGGTGGGTAACCAACGCGCCCATTTCTTCAAAAGACCCCTCATCCAATAAAAAATGAAGCCGCTCCCATGCCGTCAATTTTCCTTTGGCATGCTGCTTGTCAATGCGCTGTTGGCCTCCCCCTAAGCGGGATTTTGCCAATTTCTCTTCCAGGATCTGTTTTTTAGCTTTCATGTGGGCGATTTTAAATGGAGTTGTAACGCTAGGTCCTACTTTTTTTCCAACTCGAAGGGACCCTCGTTGGCTTCTTCAGTATATTTTGATTTTCAAGATACAACCGCAATCCTACCAATGCCGCAAGGTGTCGTTCCTCGGCATATTGTTTTTCAAGGAGTTCGGGAGAATAATAGTTTTTTACGAAATGCGTGTCAAAATTACCGGAAGTAAAGGCATGGTGTTCACAAACAAATTTGCCGAACGGCAAGGTAGTGGCCACCCCTTCGATTTTGTATTGTTCGATTGCTTCGATCATTCGTTGAATGGCTTCTTCCCTGTTTTTTCCATAGGTGATCAACTTTGATAGCAAGGGATCATAATAGATGGGTACGACCATGCCTTCCTCAAAACCATCATCCAAACGAATGCCCGGTCCTGCAGGGCGCTTATAGGTTGTTAAAGTGCCGATACTGGGCATAAAATTATCCAGGGGATCTTCGGCATATACGCGCACTTCGAGCGCGTGTCCTTGCATGTGAACGTCTTCCTGAACGAATGGCAAGACGTCCCCTCTGGCAATTTTGATCTGCTGTTCGACCAGGTCTATTCCGGTTATCAATTCGGTAACCGGATGCTCTACCTGCAGCCGGGTATTCATCTCGAGGAAATAATAGTTCATGTCCCCATCCAATAAAAACTCCACGGTACCCGCCCCCTCATAATTACAGGCTTTGGCCACTTGAACTGCCGCTTCGCCCATGGCAGTGCGAATTTCGGGTGTCAGCACGCTCGAGGGCGCTTCCTCAACTACTTTTTGGTGTCGGCGCTGTACGCTGCATTCCCGCTCAAAAAGATGCACGGTATGGCCGTGGGTATCGGCAAGTACCTGAATTTCTATGTGTCTTGGGGAGGCGATGTATTTCTCGATAAAAACGGACCCATCACCAAAAGCCGCCTGTGCCTCACTAATGGCACGGTGCATCTGATCCGGTAAGGCTTCCAGCGAATCTACGATCCGCATGCCCTTTCCACCACCCCCGGCCGCCGCTTTGATTAGCACGGGGAACCCTATTTGCTTCGCAATTTTCGTTGCCAGAACAACATCGGTAATGGCTTCTTCCGTACCGGGGACCATTGGGATGTCGTAATCCCGTACCGCTTCCTTTGCCGCCAACTTGTTGCCCATGACCCGTATGGCATGCGGTCTTGGCCCGATAAAAATAATGTCGTTGTCTTCGACCATTTGGGCAAAAACGGCATTTTCACTTAAGAATCCGTAGCCGGGGTGTATGGCAGCGGCTCCCGTCTCTTTTGCGGCAGCGATTACTTTTTCCATGGCCAAATACGACTCGGCAGATGGCGCCTTCCCCAGGCATACAGCTTCATCGGCAAATTTCACATGGGGCGAACGCCTATCGGCTTCCGAATAGACCGCGACCGTTTTTATGCCCATTTTGCGCGCGGTCTTCATAATTCGGAGGGCGATTTCACCTCGGTTGGCAATTAGTATTTTTTTCATGGATCAGATTCTTTTTATTTCCTCAAAGCCTAAACACTTGTTATTCCATTTCAATGATCAATTGTCCCTTTTCTACGGAATCTTCCTTTTTCACGGCGATTGATTTTACGGTGCCCGCCCCTTGGGACAGGATAATGTTCTCCATCTTCATGGCAGAGAGCACTAGCAATGGGGTTCCCTCGGAAACCGATTGTCCTACTTCTACCATAACATCGACGATGAGTCCGGGCATGGGCGCTTTTACCGAGTTTACCTTAAGGGAAGAGGTGGCCAGCAGCCCCATTTTTTTTACGCGCTGGTCAAATGCATCCGCGATGGTTACATCATAGTTATTTCCATTTACGGCTATGCTGAAGGTTTTCTTCAAAACATTCGATGGCGGCAGGCGTATTAAATACTTTTGGTTATTATGTAGGACATGAAAATTCGAGCTATCGACCTCGATGATGTCTAGCGTGTCAACTGCTGTTTTACTTACCCGAATTTCTTCCTGGTCCACGGTCACTAAATAATCGGTCATTTTTCTTAATTAAGGGATGCGTCTACATTGGTTTGATAAAGATAGGCCATGACCCTGCGGCGAGCAAGTTATAAATTGATAGGAGTGGTCGTATTTTCACGATTTCGACGGAACAAATCGGTATAAAGTAAGTGAGCGCGCTAAGAACCTTTGTGGGTGCAGAACCCGGTCTATTTTTTTCTTTGCCTCTTTTTGCCTGTCTAAAAAGAGGCGCAAAAAGGACACTTTTTCATTAGGTGTTTCCCATAGGCTTACGCTTCTGGGAACCGCTCGTGCGCGCTAAACGCGGTTCAGGGCTTCCCGCGTTCTTCACGCCCCCACTCGCTACACTACAGAAAAAGAAGGCCTTCTAAGAACTATCGGTTTGAATCGGAGAAAACCGAAGGGTTTAAGAAATAGCGGGGTTGCCAGCGGAAGTGCGTTTCGCGCAGCGAAAAAGAGCATGGAGTGTTAGCAACAGCCATGGTTTTGGCGACAGCCAAAAATCTCCTATAAAACCTTCTTGATTTTTTGGTTCGTTTTGTATCAGGACAAAATGAACTATAAGAACATAAAAATAGTTCTCCTGCCTCTTTTTGCCTGTCCAAAAAGAGGCGCAAAAAGGACACTTTTTCATTAGGTGTTTCCCATAAGCCTACGCTTCTGGCAACAGCTCGTGCGCGCTAAACGCGTTCCAGGGCTTCCCGCGTTCTTCACGCCCCCACTCGCTGCACTATAGAAGAAGATAGCCCTCCAATGACCTTTTAGAGAAGAAATCCGGCCTATTTTTGTTTCTTTTTTTGGCGATCAAAAAAGAAAAGAGAAGAAAAAATCTCCTTGCATAAATAATTAGGCACTTCTGGACACTCAGACCTACCATTCGTCCGCTTTACACGCCTTTATTGCTAAAAAAGGTTATATTCAAGTATTCAAGCACGCAAAATTCCTGATAAGTGCTGGTGTGCTTGGTATGTGTAGCGAGGTGTAAAAATTTTGCTTAGCATACCCGCTAGACATAGAATAATAGGACAAATCAAATCATGGGAGGTACCGGTCACCTAACAGCTTTAAACCAAAATACTAAAATGATGAAAAAATGATGAGATTAATAGGCTTTTTGGCCTTAGCAGCGCTCACCTTTTCTGCTTGTACAACCGGTGAAAAACCAGCGCCCTTGGATATGGGGAATGTCAAGTCAGAGATACAGGCCATGGAAGACGCTTATGCGGCAGGGGAAAAAGCCAAGGAGGCTGATGCAGTGGCATCATATTACAGTGAAAATACCATAAGTTATAACCGAAATGATAAGCCTACTTCTGGGAGGGCCGCCATCAGGGATAGAATTGCAAAACAAATTGCTAATGACACTACGGGACATTATAATGCATACAAACTCATTGAGCTCTTTGCCGAAGGCAATAATACCCTTGAAATAGGTTCCTGGACCGAATATGATGCAGGGGGCCTAGAAACCGATACTGGGTATTATATGTCGTATTTCGAAAAGAATAATGGCAAATATGAATGTGTGCGTGACATGACCGTTACTGCCAAGCCAGCTGCCGTAGCCATGCCTGCCGACGAAACCATGTAAACGTGTAGGCAAAACCGCACCTTTCGAAAATGACACTAGGAGCCTGCGCGATGCAGGCTTCTTTTTTTGGACTTCTGGGCATGCATTCGAACTTTTGAGCGAAAATCGAGGGGTATTTTTATTTTTTTTGAAGCTGATAAGGCGCTTTCCCAATTTTCCCCACAGGGTAACATAATCCAAAACAAAAGGGATATGGGAAGCTTTTTGTGGGTCATTTCGTTTTGTGGGATCATCACAAGCAGCGGGCCATAGTACCCTTCAATACATGGGATGAATGTAAACAATTTCGTTTTCGATAAAATTGGTAGGACGAACGTTTCGATTAAAGCGCAGTTGTATATTTGGGGGGCACACAATTTTTGTAGGAAAAATCTGTTATAGTTACTTCAATTGACCATTGAACTTTTTTAATGGTAGTTTATCCGTCAGCATATCATTAAAGCATCGATTGGCGGTTAATAGTACTGTAAACCGATGAAACCCCCCAATTATGAAGTGCAGTATACAATTTAAATCTTTCATGCCCTTGGCATGGTTCCTTCTTTTAACACCCTTCGTTGCCGGCGCCCAATGTGAGCTTTTTAAAAGCGAAATAAAAGGCGTCAAAAAAAATGTGACGCTTGTGAGCCAATTGGTCGATTCGTTGCAGACCTATGCTGAATCGGCCGCCTTTGCCGCCCAATTTAATAGCGCCCGTGCCGATGTCCGAACTGTGGAGCTATTAACAGGCTTGGCTTTAAATGCTTCGGATGAGGCAGTTTCGATGGCCTCCGAGGCACAATACTATTCAGAGGTATGCAACATTGCCGAAGTTAAAAGCTATACCATCGACGCTGAAAGCCACGCCATCGACGCGCGTGATTTTGCCAATGAAGCCTTTGAAAATGCCAAAAAAGCGAACACGGCCAAAAATTTAGGAGATATGCATTACTATATGCGAAAATCGCTGAATGCGAGTAGGGAGGCCCAAAAATCTGCTGACGATGCAGGCTATGCGGCAACGATTGCCCGTATGAGCTGTACCCATGATGATGCTCATGGTATTGGAAGCGACGATTAATTAGTTGTTGTAACCGTTTCTTTAAAAAACAAGTAACTGCCCGAGTCCCAATGGTTTCGGGCTTTTTCTGTTTAAGAGGATAGTTGCGCGGGGTATTTATACGTTCTAGGTACTACAGGCTGGCCCTTTTAAGCATATATTTCCTGGATTTCATTTTTGTATTTCTCCCGGATTACCCTGCGTTTAAGTTTTAAGGTCGGGGTGAGCTCGGCATCGGTACCATCATCCCGTATTGGCAACCACACACTAGGGACCAAACGGAATTTCTTGATTTGTTCAATATGCCCGAATTCGGGATTATACGTATCGATTACTTTTTGATATTTCCGAATGATACGATCTTGTTTTAACATGTCCTCGAGATGCGTCCAGGGAATATCCTTATGAAGGCACCAGTTCTTTAGGCCCTGTTCTGAAGGAACGATCAATGCCGAGACAAATTTCTGCTTGTCACCGATAACCATGATCTGATCGACTATAAAATTTTCCTTGATCCTGTTTTCAATAGGTGCAGGGGCTACATATTTGCCCCCAGAGGTTTTCAACAATTCTTTCTTTCTGTCGGTTATCTTGAGAAATTCCTTGCCCCCGGGACCTATGACCAACTTCCCGATATCGCCTGTACAAAACCATTTTTTACCATCGATTACTTGAAAGACCTGCGCATTGATTTCGGGTTTTTTGTAATAACCCGACATAACATTTGGGCCGATGACCAGGACCTCGCCTTCCCCTTCCTTATAATCGCCCGATGATGTATCAATATAAATTTGTACCCCATTGATGGCATAGCCAACCGTGCCGATGACACATCCTCCTGGTTCAATACTATTAAAAGTTAAGGTGGGTGACGTCTCAGTAAGACCGTAGGCCTCCCTGACATTGATGCCTGCGGCACAAAATACGCGCAAGATTTGCAAGGGGCAGGGTGCCGAACCGGTTACTATCAATCGCACATTCCCCCCAAGCGCTGCCCGCCATTTGTTGAAAATAAGGGCATCGGCAATTTTCCATTTTAGTTTTTTGACCCCCGTTAATTTTTGGTCGATTTCAAAACTATCAGACAGGCGTAGCGCCCAAAAGAAAAGCGCCCTTTTCATACCTTTGAGGGCCAGGCCTTTATTATAAATAGCCTCGTATATTTTTTCAAGCAGTCTCGGGACTGTAGTAAATGCTACGGGTCGCACAGATGCCAAATCCCCATTTGGTCCGCTCAAATTGTCGGTACCACAAAAATAAATGGAAGTGCCTTCATGGAACCAAGCAAAAGAAACAGCCCTTTCATAAATATGGCATAAGGGCAGAAAACTCAAGACTTTTTCGCCAGGCTTCACGAATAGGAATTTTGAGGTCTCTACAATAACATGCATGACATTATTATGGGTGAGCATTACCCCTTTTGGGTTCCCAGTAGTGCCTGAGGTATAAATAATGGTGACCAGGTCTTCCCCGGTGATTTTATTTCTGATTTCTTCAACCTTGTCCAGACCCAAGGGCTCAAATAGTTCCTCCCAATAGGGCCTTCCATCGACCTTGTCAAAAGAGTAAATGCGCTTTAAGCTTGGCACTTTTTTTTGAGTCGACGAAAGTTTGTCATATAAATCTAGGTCCCCACAGAAAGCGGCCTTTACTTCGGCCTCGTTCAATATATATTCGAATTCCGAAATACTAATGGTAGGATACATCGGAATACTAATGAGCCCGGCCATTTGCAGGGCAAAATCCATAATAACCCATTCAGGCCTATTTTTGTAGATTACAAGCGCAATCTTGTCCCCTGGTTTAAAGCCGAGTTTTACAAGGCCCGAAGCTGCCTGTTCGGCATACATTTTAACCTCGTTCGTACTATACGACTTCCAGTTTCCACTGGCATCGCGGGCACTCATAGAAGCTTCTAGGGGGTTGGTTTCACATTGTCGGTAAAGGAGATCAAAAAGGCGGGTCATTTATCGGTATTTTTAGGTTGGTCAAGTTATGCGTATTCTCTTTCATCCAAAGGATGGACAAGCAATTCCTTAAATTACAAAAATCAGGCAAACATCAGACTAATAAAATCGGCCACACAGGCTGGTTTATCAAACCCTTCGATTTCAACCACACAATGCCAACTAATTTTAAGACCGGTATCTCCGTAATCTTCAATTTTTTGAATGTTACAGGTCAATCGTAGTCGGCTATCGACTACCACCGGACTCGGAAAACGTACTTTGTCGAGACCATAATTGACACCCATCGTGGCCGAATTGACCAACAGGATATCGTGTAACAACTTCGACAAGAGCGCCAACGACATAAAACCATGGGCTACCGGCTTTTTAAAGGGGGAGTATTTTTTTGCTTTTTCCACATCTACATGAATCCATTGGAAATCCATGGTGGCCTTTGCAAAATCATTGATCATTTCCTGGGTAACGGTCAACCAGTCCCCGGATGGGAGGGTTTTCCCTTCCCATGCGCGAAATTCTTCAAAATCGGTGAGTACTAGTTTTGCCATTTCACACCATTATCGGGAAGTTCCACCATCGATTGTAAGGCATATGCCCGAAACAAAGCGCGCCTCATCAGAGGCTAGATACAGGTAGCCATAGGCAATATCAATCGGCTGTGCCACGGTGCGCAGTGGGATACCTTCCTTGATTGTGTCAAAATGTTCCTGAGGGATCTTATTCACCATATCAGTCATTGTAAAGCCAGGTGCTATGGCGTTGGCCGTGATGCCATACTTGCCGAATTCAAGCGTCCAGGTCTTGGCCATGGCAATGACGCCTGCCTTGGTCGCGGCATAATTCGTCTGTCCAAAATTTCCGCGTAAGCCAACATTTGAGGCCGCACTTACGATCCTGCCATACCTGTTTTGTTTCATAAATGGTACTACCGCCTGCGTGCACAGGAACACCCCCTTGAGATTCACCTCAATGACGGCATCCCATTCTTCCTCGCTCATTTTTTCAAGCGTTCTATCTCTTGTAATTCCGGCATTATTAATGAGGATATCGATTTTCTTATAACGTTCGAATACCTTTTTGAATAGCGTTTCCACGCCTACTTTGTCGGTTACCGAAATATGATGATATTCGGCGATTCCACCTTTGGCGTTGATTGCATCTGCGACTTGCTGGCCTTGGGGGAGGAGGTCAATGATTATTATGGTGGCCCCTTCGCCTGCAAAGAGTTCCGATATGGCCTGGCCAATACCACGGGCTCCTCCGGTGACGATAGCTATTCTGTCTTTTAGTCTCATTGTCTTTGTTTTGTGTATAAGTCCTTTAGGAAGCCGCTTTTTACCAAGCTGAAGATAGGGTTTTTTAAATTCTTTTCAAGGGGACCCTACCTTATACCTCTAGTACCACTTTCCCCTGTACCTTTCTTTCGATCATTGAATTCATAGCTTTGGCAACCTCTTTTAATTTATAGACTTTATGGAGGTGGGGCCTAAGTTTGCCAGCTTCATACCATTGTAACAGGGTCTTGGTATTCTGCAAATTTTGTTTTGGATTCCGCATTGCAAAATCACCCCAAAAGACGCCTACGATGGAGGCCGTTTTCAGTAAGGGCAGATTTAGGGGAATTTTTGGAATGGTACCGGAAGCAAATCCTACTACCAGAAAACGCCCGTCATAAGCGATTCCACGGAGCGCTGTTTCCGAATATGTGCCGCCCACCGGATCGTAGATGACATCGACCCCTCGGTTCTCTGTCAGATGCTTCATGGCAGCCTTGAGATCTTCCTTTGCATAATTGATGGTATGATCTGCACCATATTCCCGACACAATCGTAATTTTTCTTCGGTGGATACCACGGCAATAACTTTTGCCCCCATGAGTTTGGCCAGCTCTACAGCGGCCAAGCCAACACCTCCTGCGGCACCAAGCACCAGCAGGGTTTCCCCTTCTACCAGTTTTGCCCGGTCTTTGAGGGCATGATACGAGGTGCCATAGGCTACCATAAAGGACGCCGCGACCGGAAAGCTCATTTTAGGGGATTTTGGGAAGCATGCCGCCGCCGGCACCACGACTTCTTCGGCAAATCCACCTGTCGGAACGAATCCGAAAACTTCATCACCTATCACAAAACGCGTTACTTCTTCACCTACGGCTTTTACAATACCGGCGATGTCACTTCCAGGCGTGAAAGGTAACTCGGGTTTAAATTGATACAAGCCTTGGATGATCAACGTATCGGGAAAATTTATGCCACAAGCTTTAACCGACACAACTACCTCAAGGGGTCCCGGCTTTAATGAGGGGAGTTCTTCTAGTACTAGATCACTGGGCGGGCCGAATTTTTTACAGCGTATCGCTTTCATCCTCGATTACCTTTAAAACCAGTTTCCCTGATTTGTCACCTGTAAAAAGCCGTTGATAGGTTTCCGGAAAGTTTTCGATACCTTCATAAATTGCTTCACGGCCCTTCAATTTCCCCTGAGCCATCCACCCCGCTAATTCCTGGGCCGCCTCCTGATATCTTTTGGCATAATCGAATATTACCATGCCCTGCATGGTTGCGCGATTGACCAAAAGCGACAGATAATTACTTGGGCCTTTTACGGCCGTTTTGTTGTTGTACTGCGAAATGGCGCCACAAATGACGATTCGAGCGTGTAATCGCAGCTGGCTCAGTGCAATATCAAGAATTTCACCCCCTACATTGTCAAAATAGACATCCAGCCCTGTCGGACATGCTTCTTTTAACCTGACTTTGACATCTTCGTTCCGATAATCGATGGCCGCATCAAATCCAAGTTCCTTTAGAATATAATTACATTTGTCGGCACCGCCGGCGATGCCGATTACCTTGCAGCCCTTGATCTTTGCTATCTGCCCAACGACACTGCCTACGGCTCCCGCTGCTCCTGATACGACTACAACATCACCTTCTTTGATCTTTCCTACTTCGAGAATCCCAAAATAGGCCGTCATGCCCGTCATCCCCAAAGTACTCAAATAGGTGGGAAGTGGCGCGAGTTTTGGGTCGATGATTCGATATCCCTTACCATCTGAAACTGTATATTGTTGCACCCCACCGATTCCCGTCACATAATCACCAATTGTATAATCGGGATTGTTCTTCACGGCAACGATTTTGCCAACAGTCCCTGCCCGCATCACCGAACCAAGGGCCATGGGCGCTATATACGATTTGGTATCGTTCATCCAGCCCCGCATGGCGGGATCAAGCGAAACATAGTGTTGTTGCACCAGAATTCCCCCTTCTTGTAATTCGGGCACGGGTGTTATCTCCAAGGACCAAGTCGAACCATCAGCATCGCCAGTCGGTCTTTTCACAAATTTCAATTGTTTGTTCATATGTTTCATAAGGTATCTATCTTTTGTTTTTAGTAGCTAGTTGTTGTACAAAGACTTGCATTTTCTTCCGAATTTGAGGTTTCCACCATAGGATTACTGCCTCTTTTAATGAATTTTCGGCATCAACATCCAATTTATCCAGCAAATTTTTTCGAAGTTTATTCTTGGTGTTCAACAAAATTTCCTGATCTGCCTCCATATACTTCTGCATCTTGGCCTCTGCTCGCAGTAACACCCGATCTAGTGGTACCAATTCATCGATCAGACCTGCCGAAAGCGCTTCGGTGCCATTGAGTAATTTTCCTTCAAGAACATAGCGGCTACACAGACCATGGCCAATCCAAAAGGCATAGGTTTCTATAAGATTCTGAGATATCTGGATATTTACTGCGACCTCGTTGAGTCCGATTACATAGTTATTCCCATCTGCCATAAATCGATTATCGCAAGTCACCGCCAAAACGCAACCTCCCGCAGGGGCATGTCCCGTAATGGCGGCAATTATGGGCTTGGTAATCTGCATCAACTCGATGTAAAGTGCTCCAAAGTCTCTGAAAAAACCCTTAATCTGTTCATGGTCATACTCATACAACTCGATAAGATCCAAACCTGCCGAAAAATAATGGGGCTGCCCGGTGAGAATGGCCCCTTGCACCTGGTCGTCATTTTCAATATCCCGGAACGCCTGGCGCAGTTCTTGGACCATTTCGTGATTGAGGGCATTTACCTTTCCACGATTCATCTGGACAATGGTATATCCCTCTTTTTTAATAAGGTTCAATGTATTCATGGGTTATTTATTTATGAAACCCCCATGGGGTCTTTTAAACTATTGTAAAGAAATTCCGCCGTCAAGCGTTAGTGTCTGACCCGTCATATATTTTGAATTATCGGAGGCAAGCCAAGCCACCGCCTCGGCGATCTCCGACGGATCGCCAAAACGACCCATCGGGATCCTTCGTTTTAGGATTTCGCCCATGTCGGGTCTACTGGCCAATAATCGGTCTAAAAGTGCCGATTGGGTATACCCCGGACAAACCGCATTGATTCTGATATTTTTACCCCCGTATTCCAAGGCGGCCGATTTGGTCATCCCTACGACCGCGAATTTACTGGCACTGTAGGAAAGATTATTTCCCGAAGGTTTTAATCCTGCCAAGGAAGCTATATTTATAATATTGCCATGTCCCTGTTTCATCATTTGTTGCAATGCCAGTTTCATACCATAAAAGACCCCGGTTTGGTTCACCGCAATTACGGCATCCCAATCTTCGAGGGTATGCTCGGCTGTCTTATACTGATGTTTGCCCCCGATCCCTGCATTGTTGACCATCACATCCAATCGGCCATATTCCTTAATGGTATGGGCTATCAACGCAGTTACTTCCTCATATACTGATACGTCGGCCCCGAAGGCCGATGCGATACCCCCAATGCGCTTGATAGTGCCCACGACCTTTTGGGCCCTTTCCAAATCGAGGTCGGATACCATGACCAAGGCCCTGTGTTTGGCCAACAGAGCCGCAGTAGCTGCGCCAATGCCGCTTCCTGCGCCAGTAATGAGAATCACTTTATTTTCTAATAGCATAGTGCCTATGTTTTCTTAAACCATTAAAATTTATTGGGGTGCGAAGAACAGCAGATCAATCGCGAATCCTCCAGGGCTTGCTCCCGTAATTCGGTCGGATACCCTTCTGCCCGCGCTATATTAAAAAAATCTATTGGGGTGTCGTACTTTACGAGTATCATTGCATCCCATAGGGTTTCGTCTTCCGGCCCGATCAAGGTTAGTTGTGGCTTTCCAAAAAAGAGGATCTCAGCAGTTATCTTTTTAAAAAAAGGGGTGGCTGCCTTTAAATAAAGGGTATAGGATGCCTCCCCGCTCAATCCTGTCGCTGCGACCTTTTTCTTATATTTTAAAAGGTTGAGCATTACGATCTCTTGATCCTTAGGTACAGAATGGAGTAGCTTTATTTGTTCCCGATTCACCTTTAAATAAGATTTACTTTTCATAGTAGCTTCTTTTGAAGAATTTAAATTTCTTGGAGGCCATCGATCTTGTCCTTTTGAATGGCGTGCCATGCCGTATCACAACAAAGCGCGGCAGCCTTGTTTAGCTCTGCAAAACGAAGATCTGTAGTGTGCCCATGTTTAAACCGATAATAGATCTGTTGGGCGATAACCGCAATCTTAAAGAGTCCGTAGGCAAAATAGAAGGTAAGATTATCGATCTCCCTACCGCTTTTAAGCGCGTATTGCTGTACGATTTCAGTTCTTGAAGGGTTTCCCGGCATGGCGGTCGGTGAGGGTAGGCCTCTTTTTAAAAACTCCGAATCACTGGCCGTAGTCCAATATCCCAAAGACGTTCCTAGGTCCATCAAAGGATCTCCCAAGGTACACATTTCCCAATCGAGTATGGCCGCTATTTCCTTCCATTGTGCATCGACAAAGACCACGTTGTCATACTTATAATCATTGTGGATCAAGCTGTGGGCATATTTTGTGGGTTGATGCAATTCCATCCAGGCCATGACTTTTTTTGCGGAGCCGATCTCTTCTGTTGCGGCGGCAAGGTATTGTTTGCCCCAATTATCGACTTGCCGCTGCACATAGCCTTCCGGATTTCCCAAGGATTCCAGTCCGGCAGCTTTATAATCCACTGCGTGTAAGCCTACGAAGGTATCCAACCACGTATCGGCAATTGTTTTAAATTCATCAGGCGCCACGTTACGTTCCTGGGCCTCATCGGACGTCAGGATGATACCTTCGACCTTGTTCATCAGATAAAAAGGCGCTCCAACTATTTCAATATCCTCTGAATATGCGAAGGGTATGGGCGTTTTATCGAATGCACGGTGAAGCGCATCGAGTACTTTAAATTCCCGCCCCATATTATGGCCCCGTTTTGGTGCGGCAACAGGAGGTCGGCGCAGCACATATTCCTTTCCCTCGATTTTTAAAAGATAGGTAAGGTTTGAGTATCCATTGTAAAATTGGTGGATCGTCAAATCACTTTTTTCATCATTGATCAAATCAGCTTGTAAGAGGAACTTTTTCAATTTTCCCACCGAAAGCGCTTCGCCTTCTCGAACCGTTCTGGTTAATGGCTTTTGCATTTCGTTCAATCTTAGGTGTATTCTTTGATGGTATTTTTCCCCAACTGACTTAAATGTACCTCATCAGGACCATCTGCCAATCGCAAGGTTCTTGCATATGAATAGAAATAGGCCAAAGGCGTATCGCCGCTGACCCCCTTGCCACCCATAATCTGTATGGCTCTGTCAATGACTTTTAAAGCCATGTTCGGGGCAACGATCTTGATCATGGCAATCAGGTCACGTGCTTCCTTGTTCCCTAGCCGATCCATGGTATCTGCGGCTGAAAGCACCAATAAGCGTGCTTGTTCGATCTCGCATCTCGACATTGCGATTTCTTGACGGATGCTGCTAAAGGAATCTAGGGATCGGCCAAACGGACTACGCTGGGTGGTCCTTTCTGCCATGAGTTCGAGTGACCGCTGAGCCATACCGATCAATCGCATGCAATGGTGAATTCTTCCTGGCCCCAAACGACCTTGGGCAATTTCAAATCCACGGCCTTCCCCGAGGATGATGTTCTTTTTGGCTACGCGTACCTTGTCCAATAGAATTTCGGCATGCCCCTCTGGGGAATCGTGATACCCAAAGACGCTTAAGGGACGAAGGATTTTGAGTCCTAACGAATCCATGGGCACCAGGACCATACTATGTTGTAGATGACGCGGCGCTTCAAAATCGGTCTTTCCCATTACGATGGCAATCTTGCAATTGGGGTCCATGGCCCCAGAAGACCACCATTTTTTTCCGGTAATCACATAGGAGTCCCCATCGGCCACAATCGAGGTTTCAATATTGGTCGCATCTGAAGAGGCAACATCGGGTTCTGTCATTAAAAATGAAGAGCGGATGGTACCTTCGAGTAAAGGGCGCAACCAAGTGTCTTTTTGTTCGGGGCTCCCGTATTTTGCCAGTACCTCCATATTTCCGGTGTCGGGCGCACTGCAATTAAAAACTTGGGAAGACCACGGTATCTTACCCATGATTTCCGCCAAGGGAGCATATTCCAAGTTGGTCAGTCCTGGGCTTAAGGCGCCATATCCGATTGGCAAGAACAGATTCCATAGCCCCTCTGACTTCGCTTTTTCCTTCAATACTTCAAGACCGGGCCATCGCTTCCACAAATTCGCAGGGTCTCGTTGAAATCCTTCCACTTCGTCTTGGGCCGGCACCAGATGCCGGGCCATAAATTTCATGAGTTTTTGCTGATGAAGTATCGATTTTTTACTGTATTCAAAATTCATTGCATGCATTTTAATCTGTAAAACCTACTCATCCAGAAATCAAATAGCCCCCGTCGGCGACATAGACTCCGCCCGTCATATAGGATCCGGCATCCGATGCCAATAACATGATCAAACCGGCCATTTCATCTGGTTCGGCGATGCGCCCCAAGGGCAATGCCTTGGTCAGTCGAGCGATTAAGGAAGCGTCGGTCCATAAACCTTCACTAAACTTCGTTTTAATCAAGCCCGGACACACGACGTTGGCCCGTATCCCGAAACGCCCCCATTCTTTTGCCTGGTTCTTGGTAAGCATGACCAAAGCTGCCTTAGTAGCACTATACAACCCCAAACCAAAGCCTGGGGTTATGCCCTCGACCGATGAAATATTGATAATACTGCCACTCCCAAGCGTTTTCATATGGGGCAACGCCAAATTGGAAAGGATCCAAGGGGCCTTGACATTCACGTTCATTATCTTATCGAACACCTCCGCGTCAGAGCCTTCCAACGGGCCGTAATACGGATTAATTGCGGCGTTGTTTACCAGGACGTCCAACCTTCCGAACTGTTCGATTGTCTGGGTGATAAGTTTTTTTCGCTGTTCGGGATCGCCAACATGACATTCGATTCCGATGGCCTCGAGCCCCATATCCTTAAATTCACCGACAACCGCGTCGACTGAGGCCTGCTTGCGGCTGCTTACAACCACTTTGGCACCATTTTCCGCTAGGCCTTGGGCTATCGATTTGCCGATCCCTTTGCTTGATCCTGTGATGATGGCTACTTTTCCACTGAGGCCGAATTTAGATTTTATGGTTTCTGACATCGGGTTCTATATCGTATTATTTTGAAAATTCGAATTGTTTATGTAAATCTAATACCTTGCTATTCGGGAAATAACGCGATGTCATCTTTCATGGTCATGGCTTGCGGATCCATCAAAACTTCGGCCAACGCCTTTGTTTTTGGCAGTTCGTATTTAAAGTAGAATTTCATAGTAAGGATCTTACTTTGGTAGAATTCGTTGGAATAGGTGGTATCGCCCATTGCCAAAGCCTTTTGTGCTTTCGTAGCCATGTCTAACCACAACCAGCCGACCACTATGTTGCCAAAAAACTCCATGAAAACCGTGGCATCCGAAAGGTACCGTTCATATTCGCCTTTATTGGCGAAGTCTAGCAAAAATAGTAACACTTCTTGACACAATTTTAGACTGTTACCTAATTTCCTGGCATCAACAGTCAGTTCCTCATATTCGCCAGCATTTTCGATACTTTTCAGTATTTCGGCCGTTAGTAATTGAATGCCATTGCCCTGATGCATCGGAATCTTCCGTCCTAGTAGATCTAAGGACTGAATGCCGGTAGTGCCTTCGTATATCGAAAAGATGCGAATGTCCCGATAATATTGCTGTAGGATAAAATCTGTACAAAATCCGTAACCCCCAAGTACCTGAAGTCCGTTGCTTACCGATTGCAAACCCATTTCAGAAGGATAGGTCTTTGTAATTGGGGTAAGCATCTCTAATAATTGCGCATATTTTTCGCGTTCTGCAGGATTAGAATGGGTCTGGGATAGATCGTGGTATTTGGAGGAAAGTAAAACTAGGCTCAAGGCACCTTCCGATACGGCTTTTTGTAACAAAAGCATTCGTTTAACATCTGGATGGTTGATGATCAGGGTTTGTTCCAGGGCTGCGTCTTTTTTGCCTGTCTTCGTAAGATTACGTCCCTGGGGCCGTTCCCTGGCGTAGGCCAAGGAGGCGTGATATGCAGCCATTGAGATTGCTGCAGCACCCCGCCCAACGGCGATTCGGGCACCGTTCATCATCAGGAACATATAGTTCAACCCTTGATTGGGCTCGCCGACCAACCATCCCAGACAGTCGTTATTATGGCCAAAGAAAAGATGGGTGGTACAGTATCCCCGTTGCCCCATTTTTTGGAAATCGGCAAAAGTGGTCACGTCGTTCGAAATAAGCTCCCCCTTGGCCGATAGGCGCATTTTCGGAACTACGAATAGGGAAATTCCCTTCGTTCCGGCAGGAGCACCTTTGATTCGGGCCAAGACCATGTGTACCACATTTTCGGCACCTTTAAAATCCCCTCCAGAGATAAATATTTTTTGTCCCGAAATTTTATACCCGTCTTCCCCAACTTCGGCGGAGGTGAGAATATCAGAGAGCGAACTTCCGGCCTGCGGTTCGGTCAGGCACATCGTGCCGGTCCATTCACCTGTAAGTAGCTTAGGGATATATCGCTCGATAAGTGATTTGCTGGCAAACTCAACGATTAATTCGGCGGCTCCAAGAGTAAGCCCCAGATAGCCTGGCAAATGATTGTTGGCGGTTTCTTGGATGTAGGCCGCGGCGGTGACAACAATTTTGGGCAATTGAAGACCCCCGATTTCATAGTCGAATAATGAGGACACAAGGCCCATTTCCCCTCCTTTCCTTAAATAGCTGAGCACCTGTGGATGTACAATAATTTCCCCATCCTTAAAATGGGCCGGTTGTTCGTCCATCTCTCGATAAAAGGGCAGCATCTCCCGGTCAGAAAAATCCTTGACCGAATTCAAAAAGAGGTCAATGGCTTCCAGGTCATAGTCTGCATACCTATCTTGATCTAGGATCTTCTGAAGTTCATGAACGTCGTTTAGTAAAAATTTGAGGGAGTCGACATCAACATATTGCTTTGCCATATAAAATTGTATTTCCGAGTTTCGAATACTATGAAACATAAGACACGATGGTTTTCATTTGTACATTGGGTCTTCTTGACCCATGGGCACAATTTCAATTGCCTTATGTCAGTGTTTTAATTACATGTATAGTGGAGCGAAACTAACAAGCCTCAAGATAGTAATTTCAATTGACATTATTTTTTTGGAATAGAATGGGATAAACCTTGAACCCATCGAAAGAAAGGCTGCTAAAGAATCAATTGCGCCGGGCTGTTTTAAATCGTAAGGATTACCTTCTCAAATTGGAAAGTACGGAAGGCTTAATTTCAATGTGGAAGCTTTTTTGGGGATAAAAAGAAATGGGTCTCCTAGGCCAATGTATGGGAAGTCGCGATGGGCGTCTATATTAGGCCACAACAAGTAGCTGCCTAATCATTAAGAAAGCATGAATAGGGAATTGAATGAGGGCATTGATGCCCAAAGGGCAACTACGGCGACGTGGCTTTTGCTCAAATCAAAACAGCAAAATTAACGTATAGCTTCCCAAACACCAATTAAACAGCCAAGGGCAATGAAACCCAAGATAATCTCCAATCCTACATTCAATACGACAAGAAGCGTATGAAGCACCCCCTCTTTGTTAAAATACTCGTTCATAGCATGTATATTTAAAATTCACGGCAATTATAAGGTACGAATACTTAGTATAAACTCGTGCCGTAATGTTGTGAAAGCGCGAATATTTGTGGTTTAATCGTATTTTTTGCGTAGTTCGTCGATTATGTTCATTGCCGATGCAGAAAGACTACCCTTAGCAACCTACGACCACCAGCTACCGAAATCCTAAAAATCAAGATAAAAGGGCACTAGGTAGTAGCTACTTTATGGCCTTCGCAATTTCATGTCTGTCCAGCCATTTGACCAGATGGTCCCGTGTAGATAAAGGGAATTTCGCATGCGACCCTCCCTGCATTACCCAGAATTCCTTATTCTTCCCGGGAATACCATCGTATAATTCCCGCACGGCCTCGATAGTAAATAGTTCGTCCTGGTCTCCTATCCCGACCAGTGCGGGCATCGGTAGGGTCTTTTGAAAGGCCAACTCCTTTACATCTAGCATGGTAACAAATCGTAGTGTATAGACGAAGGTGAATAAGGGGTCGGTACTTTTCACCATTCCCGCTCTTTTATATTCAATAACCGGAGTGCCTGGCCGAATCAAGGAGTTGGTTAGAATCGTTGCCTTTTCAAACCAACCGAATTCACGCGGTGGCAGCTTGCCCCTATAGGCTCCAGATAGCAAGATGAGACCCGAAAGCTGCTTTGGAACCTCTTTGGCTAGATAAATAGCGTAGGCTACCCCGAGGCTATGGCCCAAGACAACCACCCTCGGAAAGCCTAAGCTTTTGATGTAGGCCAATGCTTCGACCCGATCGGCTTGTGAGCGCTCCTTACTAGGACTGTCCCCGCGATTGCCCCCTGAAAGTCCGTGCCCCCAATAATCCAAACCAAAGGTTGTATAGCCGCCGCCGGCAAGAGGTTCCGCCATAAAATCGTACGCCTACTATGCGCCGTTATTCCATGTAAAATTAGGATGGCAATGCCCTTTTTGGCCAGGCTGTCAACGGGGTTCCATCGTCTTAGAAAGAGGGTTTCATGATCGGTGGTCTCCATTATATGAAAAGGCTGATTAACTTCTTTACGAAGTGCCACGACATCAATTTCCGGATTTTTTGGGATGGGCAAGACAAGCGTGATGATAATGATCAGTGCAATCAGTCCGAGAACGCCAATTAGCACCCATTTCAAAATTTTGATTATTTCCCGTTTTTGTTTGGTTTCAAGGCCCCCAAGGAATGATCGTATCCTTCCAAAATAAGGATCTTATTAGTTAAGGGGAAGTAAAAAAAGCAATTTAATGTTTTACCCTTTGATCTTTATTTTTCGAATGTATGTTAACGGGCCGAACTACCGTTATCTTCTAAATTTAGAAATTATGACATACAATGGCCTGCTTTAATGACCATTCACCACTTTAGCGGGGCGACTTTCAGGGGGTATTCAACGAATCATCCAAAAAAAAAGACCTTCCTATTTTAAAAAAACCGCCCCGTTATTTTTCGGCATAAATTATCAAGGCACTGGCATCGATCATTACTTGGTCATCGGGATATTTTTGATCGATCATTTCGATTACCTCGGCTTTGATCTTTTCGCGCATCGCAGGGTCTGCCTTGGCCAAGGCAGCCACAAATGGCGCGGCTACTTCGGTCATCATATTCCAATAAACTTCAGAAGTGCCACATCCCAGCATGCTAACGACTTCTTTTTCCGAAGTATTCTTTAAACCTGCTTGTTGAAATAATCCTTGAACAAGACCGCTCTTGGCACACCTGAACATTCCGGGCGCTTCGGGGGCAGGCGGTTGCAAATGCATATTTCGGTTGATGGTCCCACCGATTGCGGTCACCCAAAAATTCTTTTCGGGACCGTTCCATACGGCGGTGGCAATCCTTCCCCCAGGTTTCAGCACCCGCGCCATTTCCTTGGCCGCCAGCAGCATGTCGGGAAAGAACATAAAACCAAAGCGACAACTAATCGCATCAAAACTGTTGTCGGCAAAAGGGAGTTCACATACATCGCAAACCCGCGATTCGACGTTTTTTATTCCCCTACTTTTGGCGTGCTCCATCGCTATTTTTAACATGTCTTCAGAAAGATCGGTGAGCGTAACTGTACCACCTTTCAACAT
>JBBQAM010000032.1:0-46605 GCA_038316335.1 Flavobacteriales bacterium | reverse complement strand
AAAAGCTTGCCTTTGTTCCGAATACTACGCTCATTATGACGTGGGGCGGACTACGGGGCGGAATATCGATTGCGCTTGCCTTAGGACTTTCAGTCGAAATGGACCGCAATCTTTTTTTGGTGATCACCTACGTAGTGGTTGTTTTCTCAATAATCGTACAAGGACTTACCATTGGCGGATTTGTCAAAAAAATGGCATCCTAGATAATGCCTTCTGGGTACTGAAAGGCTGCTGTACTATCCTGATAGTAATCTGAGGTTACTAGCTCGATATCTGGGCTTCCTGGCCTCGGTTTTTCATAACTATTCTCCCCGTCGTTTAAATTGGCCATTGCACGACCTCAGGTCCAATTAAAATCCGTAGTGTTCTGGAGTCAGTCGAATCAGCATCTATAGCCACCTAGCGGTAAAAAAGTCGCTTGGGGGTTATTATTGAAGCATTCAGCCCGAATTATTGACCTTGAATAGCGTCCATTCTTCAAATCAATCCCTTTGACATCCCTTTTTTTGTCGGGCAACTACCTTTTTTTTCGATAAAGGGAATTGCCATCGCGTTGCGATCGGCGATCAAATTTAACCATTCGTCCCATCTTTTTTCATTCCCCGAAAATACGTGCCTTTCAGCGACTTAGGAGGTAGTCTGCCCTGATTCCGGGGTTATATTTATGTAACCCAAATGAACATAATGAAATCGTATTTAACCCTTATCGCGTTACTAATTTTCGGAGCCTCGGCTCTTGCACAAAATAAAGAAAGCCATGATGAAATTCAGCCTATTGAAATGGGTATTGTTTTGGACGCTGGCGTTGTTGATTCTGTTTCTTACCAAAAAATGGAGACAACCAAGGAAAACAAGATAGCCCAACTATACCGACACAAAAATTCCCGCGTAAAGAAAGCCTTGGCTTTTAGCACTAAAAATAACAGGGCCAAATTGGCCTAAACCCCAAAGTTGAATCGTTGACTCCCCAAGTTGACATAAACCTACATACCTATGATACTTTTTTCGATTTTAGTACCCGTAATTTTGATTTTGTCACATATTGTAATATTTCCTAAGACCAAAGGAGTGTTAAGGCCTTTAAAAGCACCACTTCATAACGAACGGCAGGCACTTTGTTTAAAGGCTTGATAGTGATTTAAGTAGCTGGAAGAACAAGATTCGCGCCCTAGCATCGCATACATCGTTTCAGTTTTCATCATTGGGATGGGCTACAATATAGGCCCCCTTCTTTCAACACAGGTCCATCCCAATTTTTTTTGCTTTACTTTATTTTTTATGCAGTCGCAGTCACATTGATAGACTATGTCTATGTCCCCGATTTACAGCCGCAAAAAGCCCTATAATAAGAGGACTTCAATAAATTCTATCCTTTTATACCTGGCTGTAAAATCTTATAACCCGTTTTTGCCTTTTCCTCAGCAACTTGTCGCTTTACGTCCTCCAATAATGCCTTAGCGTCGAAAATAATACCATCTTTAATGGTATACTTAACACCACCGACACGAACCACTTTATTATCATCGGTTAGGCGTATCGCACCGGTACCATAAAGTACTTTGAGATTTTTTAAGGGATTTTCGGCTACGACTACAAAATCGGCATATTTACCTACTTCGACCGATCCCAATTTGTCAACCATTCCCAAAGCTTCCGCGCCATTCAATGTGGCCGCTCTTATGACTTCCAAAGGGTGGAATCCAGCTTCACGCAAGAGTTCTAATTCACGAATATAGGCGAAGCCGTACAGTTGAAAAATAAAGCCTGAATCAGAGCCTGTAGTAACCCTACCGCCGCGATTCTTATATTCATTTATAAATGTCATCCAAAGCTGGTAATTTTGCTTCCAGGCCACTTCTTGCTCGGTTCCCCAATCATGCCAGTAGCTGCCGTGCGATATTTTACTAGGTTGATAGAATTCCCAAAGTGAGGGCAAGGTATACTCTTCATGCCACTCGGCCCTTCTGGCTCCCTGAAGATCGCGGCTCGCCTCATAAATGTTAAAGGTGGGATCAAGGGTAAAATCAAGGGCCAACAGTTCGTTCATCACTTCGTTCCAATGTTCCGAATAGGGTTTGGCAGCTTGGGCCCATAAATGACCGGCATTTTCAAAACGGTCCTGTTCATTTGAATAATTATAATCAAGCGGATAATCTTGTACCGTACGATCATTAAAAAGTGCCTCAGGCAATCCGTACCAATGTTCCATTGAGGTGAGTCCGGCACGTGCTGAATTCAAGACGTTCCAACGCGCTACATCCAATTGGGCATGATGGCAGGCGGATCGTAGGCCTAGTTTTTTATTTTCATCTAGGGCAGCGGCCATAATTTCTGGAGGTGCACCAAAAAACTTGATACCATCTGCCCCTTTCTTTGCATTTTCCCGCACCCATGCCCGTGCCATTTCAGGCGTGCTAATTTCTTCTTCACTTCCGTTTCCAAAAGCCGTAAGGCTAAAAATACGTGGGCCTACGATTTCCCTATTCTTGATTTTCTTTTTAAGGTCTAAGGTCCAATCAACCCCCGGACCACCGACTTCCCGAACGGTTGTCACCCCATGGCCCATCCACAGCTTGAATACATATTCGGGGTCGGCCCCTTGGGCTTTTCCTCCAATATGGGTATGCATATCAATAAAACCAGGCATTAAGTACATTCCGGTGCAATCGATTTCCTTTCCACCTGCCTTTAATTTAGGCCTTTTGGAGTCATCGATCGACACCCCAGGAAAGCCCACAACCTGTATGTTTTTGATGATATTGTTCTCTACGACAATATCGATGGGCCCTTGTGGCGGTGCCCCGTTCCCATTGATCAGGGTAACCCCCCTGATAATGAGTTGTGGAAAAGGGCCATCACCATTGGCCGATTGGGCCGTCATAAAAGTGATTGCGCCAAGGCAAAGGGCGGTTGCAAAAAGCACGGAAAATTTTTTCATCAATTTCGTATTTGGTTAGTTATTATGCGCTTACTCGATATCGGTAAAAATTTCAAACCGAATGCCTTTTATGAGAAAAACAGGCTCATATCGCAGGTCAATGATCCTAGCGACTGGGCTCACTATCATTGTCATTGTGGCTCAGGAACATCGATTAAACCACCTAGGAACAGGGCATTTAGGAACAATCGGTTCGTTCCGTACCAGGCCCCTCTAAAATTTGGGTCATCCGCAAAAAGGACCACACGGCCCTGACCAAGTTTACTTACAATGAGTGAAGCAGATGGTTTTACAAATTCATTCAGGTTCTTATCGGTAATAAATCCATCGATTTGCGGATCTTTGCTATATTTTGCCACGGTCGCATACGCATTTTTACTTGGTGCCAGCCATATTTCGTTGTTTTTATATATGGGAATGGTGCGATCGATATATCCGAATGCCAAAGGATGGGTACTATCTAAATCGACTTTTAAAATGATGCCTCCTACACTTTCTTTCCCTAGGTTTTCATTGGCATCCGCATAGGGTCTGCGAATCACTTGAACGGTATCTTTCGCAATCGAGTCATTTGCGGCTGGGGTCAATTTCTCGGTGACCAATTTTTTGTCAATGACCCATTTTGATGCAGAACCTATTGTAATAAGGGTGTTTCCCTTGCTGGTCCAATCCTTGATTCTATTTCGTTGTTTTTCGTTCAAGGTATAACTTCCTGAAACGATGACCATCGCATTGTATTCGTCAAAATCGATCCTGTCGAAGTTTCGCATAGGAATCTTGGTGATGGGCATGTGGACGCGGGTGTCCAAAAGATGCCAAACTTCCCCAGCCTCATACGAGCTCGTCCCGTTACCAATGAGCATTATGGCTTTTGGCTTTTTCAATGGAATTATTAAGCTACTTCCCAAATCGATGCCCTTGATATTATACCCTGAATTTACGGCATACATCGGCACGTCGAATTTTTGCTGGGCCGATTGTAACAGGGTGAATACTTCATCCGCATTTTTCTTCTGCAGTTGCACTGGAAGTACCAGCGTACCATAGCCGAATTCCTTTCCTTCAGCACCTACCTTTGCCATGAAGGGTCGCGTAGAGGAAGAAACGACCAAGCCGTTTTCCTGCAAATAATTCAGGGCAGCGGGTGCATTGTAATCCTCCCAGTCGAGAATATAGGCATAGTTTGATTTTTGAACCGGTACCGTATTGAATAATGCATCGGTAGTACTGATTTTATCACCTAACGACAAGGATGTGACTGGTCGGTATTTCATGTTATAAAAATTGGCCATTGACCAGGCAGAGGCGTCATAATACACGCTGTCCCTATATTTCTTATACGTTTCGAACATGGTCTGAACCATTCTATATTGATTTTGTTTGGTGGGCACTACGTAGTTCTCACCGGATCTGTATACGTCGATCTTATGCAGCAACAGTTTGTCTATGAAGGCCTTGGTCCGGTTTTTATCATGGATGTCCCCAAATGTATACCCTTTCACTTTACTCTTTGCAGCATTACCGAGGGCACTTTTAAAAAAGTCCTGTTGATATTTATAGAGGTAGGCCTTGTTGTCGACTGCGGCTCGCACCGTTGTAATGCCAGAGACATATTGATTGCGAATGGTAAACGGAAAGGTAATCTCCCCGAAGGCGGTCGTTTGTTTATGACCCCTTGAACTGGCTTGTTCGAAGAGAAGTCCGAGCCCCCCTTGCAAATCAGGGTAGGATGAGCCGTATCCCGGATAGGTGCCATCAAATACTTCCTTCGTAAAATAAAGGGAGCCAATGCTATCCATGGCTCTGGAAAAATAATCCCCGAACATCGTGTTCAGGTCTTCATAATTTTCCTTGGGCATTATGGGATCCAGAGATCCATTGGTCTTCATTGGTTCAAAGAAAAAAGAACTTTGACTGCCCATTTCATGAAAATCGGTCACCACGTTCGGATACCATTCATGATACCAGGTCAACTTGCCCCTGCTTTCAGGATTTACCGCCAAAAGCCAATCGCGATTTAAATCGAACCAATAATGGTTGGTGCGCCCTCCAGGCCAATATTCATTATGTTCGGCATCGGCGGGATCTGCGACTTCGGGCGTGCCTTGATAGGAATTCGCCCATTGGGTATGTCGGTCCCTACCATCAGGATTTATCGCAGGATCGATAAATAGCACGGCATTCTTTATATAGTGTACTATTTCGGGGTTTTCAGAAGCTGCCAAGGTGTAAGCAACCAACATGGCGGCTTCAGAACTAGAAGGTTCATTACCATGTACATTGTAGGCCAGATTTATAAAAATCGGCACATCGCTATAATTCGATACATTTTTGGTAGGATCTGTGAATGCCAGATGTTGCTGTTTAAGCTGATCAAGGTTTTTAAGGTTTTCTGGGGTGGTAACCGTCAATATCACCAATTTCCGACCCTCATAGGTTTTTCCGTAATAGTGAATGGCCGCCCTATCCGAAACCTGGGCCAACTTTTCAAGATAGGCAACGATCAGGTCATGACGTGTATGGTGTTCACCGATGCCATATCCCAAAAATTGCTCTGGGGAAGGGATTCCTGGGTTGTAAGGTTCAAATTTCTTAAGGAAATAATCTTGGCCATGTAGGGCGAAACCATAGAGAAGGAGTAGGGGTAGTAGTCTTTTCAACATTAAGAACCGTTTTGAATTCGATGCTTAAATATAACTATAATATATCAAAGTGAAGTTCATTGCATCCAGGCAAAAGCCATAAAATAGGGTGCTAGGAAAATTGCCTATGCTACTATGGGAATTTTGCCCCCTACTTCCTTGAATTTCACAATATAAAAAGTGCCTTTTTTTGAAGCATCCCGATTGATCGTACCACCTAATTGCCTTGCAAGATTATGAATAAGTTTTAGGCCCAAGGTCTTTGTACTTTTATAATCGATCGTTTCTGGGTACCCGGCGCCATTGTCGCTAATATTAAGGATGTAATGACTATTATGGTCCTTTTTTAATGCAATACTAATTTCACCGGCCTCATCTCCTTGAATGCCATATTTCAGCGCATTGGTGATGGCTTCATTTATAAGGAGCCCGAGTGGTATGGCCGTATCGATCCCTAATTTGATATTATTTATATCAACGGTCAATGTCACATGATTGTCAGATCCTTTCAAAGATCGAATTAAATATTCACTCAATTCCTGCACATAGGAACGGTATTCTATTTTGGAAAGATCGTTTCGCATATAAAGCATTTCATGCACCATAGCCATAGAAATAACCCTATTTTGGCTTGTCTTAAAAAGACTTTTCATTTTTGCATCGGTGATGTTTCGGGATTGAAGGCTCAATAAACTTGATACGGTCTGAAGATTGTTTTTTACCCGATGATGAATTTCCTTAAGGAGTGTTTCACGCTCTTTTATTTGTTGGGCAATTTCCTGTTTCGACTTGTACAGCCTGTGATGCGTTCTCAATAGGTTTTTTCCGAACACATTTCCCAAAAGGTAGACCGAAAAAAGCACTGAAAATAAATTGAAGAGATTCTGTGATTTAGCGGGAATAACATTCCGAGTAACGCTAAGATCGGGGAGACTTTGGGAAAAAATCAAGATTACCAAAAATAAGATCATGTTCAAATAAACCTGCCCATATTTGCGGGTAGTTACATAGCCCGCAAAGACTATTAGTGCCAGTATAAAAATAAACGGACTACCGATGCCTCCGCTATATAAAGTTATCAATAGGGTGCAGGCTAGCGCTGCAATGGAGGAAAGGTTGTAAGTAAGCGTTAGGTTTTTGTGATACTTGAAAACCAAGGTGTTTATTAAATTGAAGATGCCAAAAAATAAAAATGTTTCAGGGAGTATTTCAGTAATTTTCAATAGATAAAAGCAAAATGCTGCAAATATAATGGACAGCGCAGAAGAAATGTAATTGACGCGAAGGACCAAGTCGATCTTGTCCTTATAGCGCTCTTCATCCACAGACGAATATTCCATAGCAATTAAATTCTGATGAGAGTAACCCCTAATTTACCGTAAAATTAACTATGTTTCAATTATAAAAAAAACGGTGGTAAAAGATTAGGAAAGGAGACCTGTTATATTTCGAGTCATGGAATTCCCTAAAATGATAGCGGCGACCCATGGGTCGCCGCTGCTATGCTCATTGTTATGGATTACTCCTCGGTCAGGACCCATTCACCTTTGTCTAATAAGGGCTCGGCCTGTTTGAATTTGATGGTCTTACTTTCACCTGATAGTACATTTTTTATGGTAACCCGATCATTTCGCCCGATTTTTGGTCGTTCGCGAACGATGGTTTCGGTTATTTGGGCGCGCTGCCCTTGGGTTTGACCTGCGGCCCGATTCCGTGATGCCAATTCATCGCTATTGGGAATCTCGTCTTTACTGGTCTTCAGTTTTTCCCTAGGGGTACTAATCGTTCGTTCTTCTTGGATTTCATTCGGGTTCGCTGTTGGCAATTCACCTTTGAAGAGGAAGGAAACAACTTCTTTATTGACCTTTTCGATCATACTTTTGAAAAGCTCGAAGGCTTCGAATTTGTAGATCAACAAGGGATCTTTTTGTTCATGTACCGCCAACTGTACCGATTGTTTCAACTCGTCCATTTTTCGCAAGTGGGTCTTCCAGGCTTCGTCGATTATGGCCAAGGTGATGTTCTTCTCAAAATCGGTTACCAACTGTTTTCCATCGGTCTCGTAGGCATCCTTCAAATTGGTGACCACATTTAGGCTTTTTATTCCGTCTGTAAATGGTACTACAATGCGTTCAAACTTATTGGCATTGTCCTCATATACCTTTTTGATGACGGGAAACGCGGTCTGTGCGTTCCGTTCCATCTTTCTTTGGTAATGCTCATAGGCATTTTTGTATACCACATTGGCAATTTCCAATACGCCCAATCTTGCAAAATCCTGTTCAGAGACCGGGGAAGTAATCGAGAAATATTTAATTAACTCGAACTCGAAATTTTTATAGTCGTTAGCCGCTTTATTGGTATCTGCAATCACTTCACAGGTGTCGTATACCATATTCGCGATATCGACTTTTAAGCGGTCTCCCTGCAGGGCATGGCGCCTTCTTTTATAGACCACTTCACGCTGTGCATTCATTACATCATCATATTCCAGCAAGCGTTTACGAACCCCAAAGTTGTTTTCCTCGACTTTTTTCTGAGCTCTTTCAATTGACTTGGTCATCATCGAATGTTGAATGACCTCCCCTTCCTCCAAGCCCATCTTATCCATCATTTTTGCCACGCGGTCTGATCCGAAGAGCCGCATCAAATTGTCTTCCAAGGAAACATAAAACTGAGAGCTTCCTGGATCTCCTTGCCGACCTGAGCGACCTCGTAACTGCCTATCGACCCTACGTGAATCGTGACGTTCGGTACCTACTATAGCAAGTCCGCCAGCCTTTTTAACTTCTTCCGTGAGCTTAATATCGGTACCTCGACCGGCCATGTTCGTCGCGATGGTAACTACGCCCTTTTTCCCGGCTTCGGCGACCACATCGGCCTCTTTTTTATGCAGTTTTGCATTCAATACATTGTGTTCGATCTTGCGAATGGCCAACATTCTAGACAACAATTCGGAAATTTCGACAGATGTGGTACCTATCAATACAGGCCGCCCATTCTCTGAGAGTTGGGTAACCTCGTCGATGATCGCATTGTATTTTTCCCGTTTTGTCTTATAGATCAAATCGTTTCTGTCATCACGTGCAATAGGCCGGTTTGTAGGGATTTCCATTACATCGAGTTTGTAAATTTCCCATAATTCCCCTGCTTCTGTTACCGCGGTTCCGGTCATCCCGGCTAGTTTGCGGTACATTCTAAAATAGTTTTGTAAGGTAACCGTTGCAAAAGTTTGGGTCAAAGCCTCGATTTTTACGTTTTCCTTGGCCTCGATCGCCTGATGTAATCCATCTGAATAGCGGCGACCATCCATAATACGGCCTGTCTGTTCGTCAACGATCAACACCTTGTTTTCGATAACAACGTATTCGACATCTTTTTCGAACAACGTATACGCCTTTAATAATTGGCTTAAGGTATGTATGCGCTCACTTTTTATTGTAAAATCCTTGAACAATTCTTCCTTAAGTTCGGCTTCTTTTTCAATTTCAAGATTTTGCTCTTCAATTTTGGCGATTTCACCTCCTATATCGGGCATAACGAAGAAGTCGCGATTCTGCTCCCCGGAGATATAGTCGATACCCTTATCACTTAGCTCGATCTGATTGTTTTTTTCATCGATTACAAAAAGCAGATCTTCATCAACTTTGGGCATTTCCCGGTTGTTGTCCTGCATGTAGAAATTTTCGGTCTTCTGCAGTAACTGTTTTGCCCCTTCCTCACTTAAAAATTTGATGAGTGCCTTATTTTTGGGCAATCCCCTGAAAACCCGTAATAATAAAAAGCCGCCTTCCTTGGTATTGCCTTCAGCGATCAGTTTTTTAGCTTCCGCCAATACGCCGGTCAAATGCTGTCGTTGTTTTTGAACGATATCGGCCACCTTGGGTTTTAATTCGTTGAACTCATGGCGATCTCCTTCAGGAACTGGCCCTGAAATAATCAAAGGTGTTCGTGCATCATCGACCAAAACCGAATCAACCTCATCTACGATTGCATAATGATGGGGTCGTTGCACTAGATCTTTAGGTGTGTGAGCCATATTATCGCGCAGATAGTCAAAACCGAATTCGTTGTTGGTGCCATAGGTAATATCGGCATTGTATGCCGCGCGTCGTCCCGCTGAATTGGGCTTGTGATTGTCAATACAATCGACCGATAGGCCGTGGAACTCAAAGATTGGTGCCATCCAGGCACTATCCCTTTTAGCCAGATAATCGTTTACGGTTACCAAATGGGTCCCATTGCCCGTCAATGCATTTAAATATAAGGGAAGTGTCGCCACCAAGGTCTTTCCTTCCCCGGTCTGCATTTCTGCTATCTTTCCTTGGTGCAGGGCAATGCCCCCGATCAACTGCACATCGTAATGTACCATGTCCCAGGTAATCGCTTTCCCCGCGGCATCCCATGAATTTTGCCATACCGCCGTATCGCCCTCCAAAGTAACGTAGTCTTTATCTCCCGATAATTTGCGGTCGTATTCTGAGGCGGTTACAGTAAGTGTGGTATTGTTTACAAAGCGTTTTGTGGTTTCCTTTACGACGGCAAAGGCTTCTGGAAGGATTTCAATCAAAGTATCCTCTGAAATTTTATAGGCTTCTTCCTTAAGTTTGTCTACTTCCGAATAAATATCTTCATTTTTGTCGATGTCCGATGACGTCTTGACTTCTTCGAGCAGGGCCTCCATTTTATCATTGACCCCTTTGAGATTCTCTGCGATCTTGGCCTTGAACGTTGCTGTTTTCGACCGCAGTTCATCATGACTCATACCTTGCATTGCCGCTTCGAACGATTTTATTTGGTCGACCAAAGGCTGCAGCGCTTTGACATCTTTTTTCGATTTATCTCCTACAAATACCTTTAATACCGAATTTAATAAACTCATAATTTGATCCTATTCGTTGGAAAAACAGACCGGGCCGGAAGCCACAGCAGTTTTATTTTTATAATTCCGTTTGGAAAATATATTCACGTACTGGGTATACAAAAGGCATTCCAGTTTATGTTTCTTGGCAGAAACTGCCATTTTCCTGCCAAAATTACATAAAAAAAAAGCCTCCTAAGAGACTTTTCCGTTTGAATTAACGTAATATTATTAATATTCGTCCTCGTTCCAGAGGTAATCTTCTTCAGTAGGATAGTCCGGCCAGATTTCTTCGATGGACTCGTATATCTCACCGCCTTCTTCTTCCATAGATTGCAGATTTTCTACAACCTCCAACGGAGCTCCTGTTCGGATAGAATAATCGATCAATTCATCCTTGGTAGCCGGCCATGGGGCGTCACTTAAATAAGAAGCTAGTTCTAATGTCCAATACATGTTAAGAGTATGATTTTATAATTTTTGCAAAAATAATTTTTAAAAGGACATAGCCAAGATATTTTGCATCTTTTTCGTCTATTTTATCATTATTATTTTTATGACCTTCCTTTGATAACGAAGAATAGATGAATTTATTAGACCTTCTTTTCAGGAATCCATTTGATTTCCTCGCCTTTTAAATCTTGTGACAATTTTCGTGCCAACACGAATAAATAATCGGAGAGCCGGTTGATGTAGGTCAAAACCGTGTCTTCAAAAGGTTCCTTTTCATAAAGATGTGTTATCAAGCGTTCGGCTCTTCGGCAGACCGTACGGGAAATGTGACAGTATGATACCGTGGTGTGACCGCCGGGAAGAATAAAATGGGTCATGGGTTCTAGGTATTCATCCATACGATCCATTTCATTTTCAAGAAATTCGATATCCTCATCACCGATCTTGGCAATATTTAATCGTTCCTTACCACTTTTTAGAATAGATTTCTTGGGGTCGGTGGCGAGGATTGCACCTACCGTGAACAGTTTGCTTTGAATTGTTTTAAGGGTTTCTTTTAATGGATCCGTTATTTCTTGATCACGCAGTAACCCTAGCCATGAGTTCAATTCATCGATCGTGCCATAACTTTCTATGCGCAGGTGGTATTTTTTGACCCGGGTACCGCCAAATAAGGCCGTTGTACCATTGTCCCCCGTTTTAGTATATATTTTCATTGAATTTCATATTGCAAGCCCGTCGATCTCAGCCACGTTCGTACATGCCTATGGACCTGGCCAAAAATGCCCATCAAGGAACAACTTGTCATTATTTTTTATCGTCGGTTCGTTTGTAATCTCCCATAAAATTACGGGATCTTCGGCGGCTCGATTTTTTTCGGTTCGTCAAGGAGATAGCAAGATATATGACGACAACGATTCCTAAAATAATATAGATATTCATCGTAAAATCAGTGCTTCGATTCTGGCCTAAATTACTGCTTTAAATCCGAATCTTAAAATGTTCCTTGGCCTGTTGCTGTCTCAAAAATACAACGCCACAATAAAACAGATCAAGGGTTACCTTTAGGGTTTCCCGGTCTTTTAGGGCCTCCCATAGTGCGAAGTTAACCTTATTTTTATGGATCGAATCGATGATCACGGGCGTATCGTTCTTTATTTTGTCAGAGATCCCTTGAAACACCGTATCAAATTCAGTAACATCGATATAGGCCATATCATAGGGTACTGCGTCAAAATGGATATTAGGAAATAAATCGACTATTCTTTTTTTGATCGCAGGCTTCTCCTCGATACCCCATATTGTTTTGATATTGAGATTGGTGGCACATTGTAATAGCACATTTTCTGTTTTAGTACCGGGAAATGAACCCTTACTATATAAACATTTTGTTATAAAACCGTACACAAACGGAGAGTGTACCCCATGATGATTGGTAGCAGTAAAACGAAATTTTAGGTATTCGATCAGATTGACCATGTTCTTTTTGTATTGCAAATGTTGGATGAAGCAATCAAAAATTTTAGATTTTAGGTATAGATGGATTTATTTTAGCATGAGCCCCTAAAGCATCGCTGACAATTCGAACCATCGTTCGGTCTTTGTTTCAATGGTATTTTCGATTTCCTTGAGTTGAATTGCAAGCTGATCGATTTTTTCACCGGAAAGGGAAGTATCTGCGAACATATGCTGTATTTTCAACTTTTCAGCTTCAAGCTTTTCAATTTCATTTTCGAGGTTTTTATGCTCTTTTTGCTCTAAATAGGATAATTTTGGTGCTTTTTCATCGTTTTTAGAGCTATTTTTGGTGTTTTTTGTTGTAGCTATATTTTCGTCGAGTTCTTTTTTGCGCTCCTGAGGGCCACTATCCTCATAGGCCCTAAAATCGGAATAATTTCCTGGAAAGTCCTCGATGACCGCATTCCCTCGAAATACAAGAAGATGGTCAACGATCTTATCCATAAAATAACGATCGTGTGATACGACTACCAGGCAACCAGGGAAATCCAACAGAAAGCTTTCCAATACATTCAAGGTCACGATATCAAGGTCGTTCGTTGGTTCGTCAAGGACTAAAAAATTGGGATTTTGAATAAGTACCGTACATAAATACAGCCTTTTGCGTTCGCCACCACTTAATTTCCCAACGAAGTCGTATTGTTTTTTTCGGTCGAATAAAAATCGTTCCAACAATTGTTGTGCTGAAATCTGTTTGCCTTTCATCAAAGGAATATAATCCCCGAATTCACGAATTACATCGATTACTTTTTGCCCTTCCTTACTCTCGATACCCTCCTGGGTGTAATAACCGAATTTTAAGGTATCGCCTACGACCACTTTTCCTTGATCTGGGGTATCGTTTCCGGTTATGATATTTAAAAAGGTCGATTTACCGGTACCGTTGGCCCCTATGATTCCAATACGTTCCCCTTTGGTAAAGACGTATTCGAACTTATTGAGAATGGGGGTATTCGGAAAGGATTTTGAAATTTTATGCAATTCCAGGATTTTACTTCCCACCCGTTCCATATTGATCTGTAACTGCACTTCATGTTCTTTGCGACGCTGGCCTGCCTTTTCCTTTATCGCATGAAAATCATCGATACGCGATTTTGATTTGGTAGTCCGTGCCTTCGGCTGCCTTCGCATCCAGGCGAGCTCTTTTTTAAAAAGTAGTTCTGATTTGTGTTGTTCAACGGCTTCCTGCTCGATGCGTGCCTCCTTCTTTTCCAAATAGTACGAATAATTACCCTTATACGGATATAATTTTCCTTGATCAAGTTCAATGATCTCGTTACATACCCGTTCCAGAAAATAGCGATCATGGGTTACCATGAAAAGCGTCATATTTTCCTTGGCAAAATAGGCTTCGAGCCATTCGATCATTTCCAGGTCCAAATGGTTTGTCGGTTCATCTAAGATGAGCAGATCCGGTTTGTTGACCAAGGCGTTTGCCAGGGCAAGGCGTTTCTTTTGACCTCCCGATAATTGGCCGACTTTCAAATGAAGATCTTCTAGCTTTAATTTGAAAAGGATTTGTTTGTATTGTGTTTCAAAGTCCCAAGCGTCAAAGCGATCCATGGCTTCGAACGCTTTTTGATACGCTTCGGCATCCTCGGGATGTTCCAAAGCAATTTCATATGCATGTATAACCTTTAAGATCTCATTATCAGAGGCGAATATCGTTTCCTCGATGGTCAGGTCATGGCGTAAGACAGGTTCTTGTTCCAAATAGGACATACGTATGCCTTTGCGAAAATTTACCTGGCCGGTATCTGGGGTATCAAGCCTGGCCAAGATATTCAAAATAGAAGTCTTGCCGCTGCCATTTTTGGCAATCAACGCAATTTTCTGATCCTTGTTGATCCCGAACGAGATTTCCTTGAATAATACTAATTCGCCATAGGATTTGGCAATATTTTCGACCGTTAGTAGGTTCATTATTGATATTTTTTGTTGCTTCGGGAACTGTATATATGATACCAATACCGAACCGCCAATGCGATTAAAAATGGAAGTAATACCGGCGAAAAATACTGTACATCAAAAAGTGTCAGGCCAACCATGACCAACAATAAAAGAAGCAGTAGTACAGCGTATTTGGAAATCCAAGATGGGAGTGTTTTTCGAGAGACAACGTAGACCATCGCCACGTTCAAGGGAAAGGCCCAGAGTATATTGTAGTTCCCCACCGTCCAAATATGATCCGTAAAAAACCAGAGGAAAATTAGCAGGCTACCTGCTGTTCCGGTAAGAAGGAAAAGAACAACATCCAAACCCCTGCTATGCTTTTTCTTTTTTAGATCCAAAAAGGTACTGCCTATGATGAGTAGTGAAACAAGGATACTAAAAAATAAAGGAGACCACAAAAAACCAGAAGAATCGACGATTCGGGTCGATTCAAGCAATGAAGTCTCTTTCGTCACTGCTGGCCCTCCGTTGATCTTGGCCACACGTAATTGGCGCATTACATACTTCGGAAGATACAGATGTTCTTTTGGACTGGCCTTCCTGTCAATGACCGAACCCAAGGCCAGGTCGATACCAAACGCACCCCATGAATTCGTTTTTATATTTTGGTGGATCAACTCACGAAAACTAAACTGTGTTTTTATAAAGGTTGCGTCGAAAACCAATTGATGCCCTAGATTTTCTTGAAGTACATCCCAGATTTTAGTAGAGCAGTTGTTGAGAAAATAATCATATTGGTATTGCTTGTTTTCAGGAAGATTGTTGTTTTCCAAAAATCGAAATAGTTTCTTTTTTTGAGCAAGTGAGACATTTAATACTTGCTCTTTTACCCATCTGTTTTCAATTTCGTAACTCCTTAGATAATTCTGAAAGCCTTGACGTACCAATAAATAATACATTCTTCCCTGTGCGAACTTTAGATAGAAATTTTCAGATTCCGTATCGAAAACCCCATAATTATAAACAACATCGATACCAAGTGCCGGATCTTGTACCCTAATGGCGCTGTGGCCAAAAGCGGAATAGAGTTCTGTCCCAGGACCGCTGGTCAAGACGCTGACTTTCGATAAGGGCGACAATTCAGGAGTTTGGGAAAAGCAGTTGCTCGTTAGTAAAAAGAGAAAAATAAAAAGTATTTTTTTCAATGGTATGCTACGGCTTGAATTCATCCCTGCAAATATCCGAATAAAATAAGTCATCGGATCAATAGATTAAAAATTGTGGTATTTTTACCTAAACTGACCCATAAAATGAAAAAGCACATCCCGAACCTATTGACCTTAATGAATGTTTTCTGTGGTTCGGTAGCCGTGGTTTTTGCCGTTAGAAACCAGTTGGAACTAGCCGCTTTATTTATGTTCTTGGGGATTATCTTCGATTTTTTTGATGGCCTTGCAGCCCGGTTGCTACGTGTAAAAAGCCCGTTGGGTCTGCAGTTGGATTCACTTGCCGATGTAATCACGAGTGGTCTTGTTCCCGGGGTGGTTATGTTTCAATTGTTCAACATGTCTGAATTCGGTGGGTGGAATGCAACTTCCGGGTCATGGGTTATGAATTTGAAGCTTAGCACCTTGCCTTTTTTTGGTTTTTTAATAACCCTTGCCTCCGCATACCGTTTAGCGAAATTCAATTTGGACGATCGCCAGCAAACCTCGTTCATCGGGTTGCCTACCCCTGCGAACGCCCTACTGATCATCTCCCTACCGATGATACTGCTATATCATAATAATGATTTTTTGAATGCCTTAATTCTAAACCAATGGTTCTTGGTCGGAATTACCGCTTTGAGTTGTTATTTATTGAATGCCAATATTGAACTCTTTGCACTCAAATTCACGAACTGGGGCTTTAAGGACAATGCGATGCGCTATATATTCATTGCCTTGAGTTTGGTGTTGTTGAGCACCATGCAATACCTGGCGATACCGCTGCTGATTTTGTTCTATATTGGGAGTTCGATCGTGGGCAATCTTGCTAGGAAGGAAGAATCACATACGCGCTAAATACATTTGTGGTTGCGCTACTAAAAATCCAATTTCTTCTTACGCAGCTCAAAATTCTGTCCTAAATAGACCTTACGTACCATTTCATCAGCGGCAAGATCTTCCGGTATGCCCGATTTTAGGATGCCTCCTTCGAACATCAGATACGAACGTTCGGTAATCGCCAAGGTTTCCTGCACATTGTGATCAGTAATAAGGATTCCTATGTTTTTATTTTTAAGTTGGGCGACAATGCGTTGAATATCCTCTACTGCTACGGGATCCACCCCAGCAAAGGGTTCGTCAAGCAAAATAAATTTCGGGTCGGTAGCCAGTGCCCTGGCAATTTCGGTTCTTCTTCGTTCCCCACCGGATAACAAATCGCCCCGGTTTTTGCGAATGTGGCCCAAGCCGAATTCCTCGATGAGCGATTCCATCTTCATCTCTTGTTCCTTTTTACTCAATTTGGTCAATTGTAGTACGCTGAGGATGTTCTTTTCAATACTCAATTTCCTGAAAACCGATGCCTCCTGGGCCAGATACCCAATCCCGTTTTGGGCCCTTTTGTACATCGGAAAATTGGTAATGTCGATATCGTCGAGATAGATGTTGCCACTATTGGGCTTGATGAGGCCAACGATCATGTAGAAGGAGGTGGTCTTCCCGGCCCCGTTCGGTCCCAATAGGCCAACAATTTCGCCTTGGTTGACTTCCAAGGAGATTCCTTTGACTACTTGTCTGCCACGATAGGCCTTCATTATATTTTCCGCTCTAAGTTTCATTCGAGGGTTTTGCGTTCAAGGGTTAAATACAGACCAATTGAATGGTTTCCGATACTACTACATTTGTGATCAAGTTGCCAAAAACGAGTATTTATGGTGCCTGTGTCGAGGCGATAGCATTTCTTTTATGGTGCTTGCTCAAGGGCCTCCCAGTACTCATATGCACGTCTGAGATGAGGAACCACAATGGTTCCACCAACCAAGGTTGCGATTCCAAGCGTTTCCATTATTTCTTCCTTACTCGAGCCCGCATTTCGCGCATGTTCTAAATGATATTTCACGCAATCATCGCAGCGCAACACGGCCGAAGCCACCAGTCCAAGTAGTTCTTTGGTCTTGACATCAAGGACGCCTTCAGAATAGGCATTGGTATCAAGATTGAAGATCCGCTTGATGATCTTGTTGTTGTCCGACAACAATTTTTCGTTCATTTTAGAACGATAGGCATTGAATTCCTTAACTTGGTTTGACATTCTTCTTTAATTTTTGCTCTTTTTTGGCCTCTCTTTTTAGAACGAAACCAGAAATATAGATGCTGACTTGGTATAGTATAAGGACCGGGATGGCAACGATGATCTGGCTCGCTACATCAGGTGGGGTAATTACCGCCGAGACAATAAGGACCACAACAAGGGCAATTTTGCGATATTTTTTTAATATTTCAGGGGTAACCAAGCCCACTTTGGTCAAAAAGAAAATAATAATGGGAAGCTCAAAAAGAATTCCGCAGGCAATCACAGCAGAACGCACCGTTCCTATATACGAGTCAAGATCGAATTGGTTGGTCACCAACTTGCTGACCTGATACGACCCTAGAAAGTTGATCGATAGTGGGGCCACGACATAATACCCGAATAAGACTCCCAAAAAGAATAAAAAGGAGGCAATAAAAATAAATCCCTTTGAGTTTTTGCGCTCTTTTTCATAGAGGCCTGGGCTAATGAATTTCCATAATTCAAAAAGTATATAGGGAAACCCTACAATAAATCCTACCCAAATCGCTGTCCATATGTCGGCCGAGAATTGTCCCGACATCTGTCGACTCTGTATTGTAAAGGGTAGCTTGTCCTTGCAAAAGTCAGATGCGATACCAATATAAGTGGCCGCCTTACAAAAGAACTGATAGGTCGGGAAATCCATTAAGGAAGGCGCGAAAATGATATCGTCGAAAATATATCGGCTAAATATAAAGGCTATGAGACCAATTATGACCACGGCCGAAGTGGAGCGTATCAAATGCCAGCGCAATTCTTCCAAATGATCCAGAAACGACATTTCGTTCGGTTCCTTGGTATTTTTTTTCTTTGCCATTATATAATGCCTTCGTTTATTAAGTTGTGAAGATGCACGACTCCTTTGTATTTGGTTCCTTCCACGGCCAACAATTGCGATATCCCATTCTGTTGCATCATTTCAAGGGCCTTGATCGCGAGAAGATCGTTTTGTACGGTTTTCGGATGGGCCGACATGATATCCTTGGCGGTCAAGCCATTAATGGTGTCATATTTATTGAGCATTCTACGAATATCCCCATCAGTTACGATTCCTACGATTTCATTCTTATCGATAACCGCGGTCACCCCGAGCATTTTCTCCGAGATTTCAACGATTACTTTTTTGACATCGGTATGAAGTCCGACCTCTGGTTTTTGGTTATTGCCAGAAATATCGGCTACCCGAAGATACAACCGTTTTCCCAAGGCCCCACCAGGATGATATTTTGCAAAATCCTTACTACTGAATCCTTTGAGGTCCAATAAGCAAATGGCCAAGGCATCCCCCATGACCAATTGGGCGGTTGTACTGGTTGTAGGCGCCAAATTATTGGGACAGGCCTCCTTTTCAACAAAGGTATTTAGTAAAAAATCGGCATGTTGTGCCAAGAATGAGTCCATGGTACCTGTCATGCCGATCAACTTGTTTTTCCCTCGTTTTATCAAAGGTACCAACATTTTGATTTCCGGGGTACTGCCACTTTTCGATATGAGTATGACCACGTCATTCTCCTGAATGGTCCCAAGATCACCGTGAATGGCATCGGCCGCATGCATAAAAATGGCGGGGGTGCCCGTGGAATTTAAGGTAGCAACGATTTTTGACGCGATGATGGCACTTTTTCCGATTCCAGAAATTACGACGCGCCCCTTTGATTTTAGTATGCAATTGATACTATCCGCAAAACCCTTGTCCAAAAAATTTGTCAGATTATATATCGCCGATGCTTCTGTTTCAAAAGTCTTCTTCGCTAAGGCGAGTATTTCTTTGGTTTTACTCAAGGTGAATTTATATTTCGGATTGCAGACCTAAAAGAATGTCTTATATTTAAGATTACAAAATTACGGAAACTTAATTTCATAGATTATTTTAAATTTTAGGATTTTTTTAATGTTTAAATGGTTATCTTAAGGAGTTAAATAAAGGGTAAGGAAATTGGGTAAAACCGCTACAGGGAGCCTTTAGGTGATTCGAAATCGAGATGGGTCTGCTCAATCATCGGAAGTAGGCAGCCCTTCGTGGTGCAAAACGCAGCTAGCCAATTAACCGGTTCGTGCGATAACGATCTTAGGTTGTACATACTAATACTATAAGCTAATGAAACAAGGGATGGCGCTAAGCGAAATCGATTTACATGCCTCGTTAAAAAAATATTTTGGATTTTCAAAATTCAAAGGCCTTCAGGAAGAAGTCGTAAAAAATATAGTTCAAGGAAAAAACACCTTCGCAGTGATGCCCACAGGAGGGGGGAAGTCATTGTGCTACCAACTGCCGGCGCTTATGCAGGAAGGCACCGCTATTGTAGTATCCCCTTTGATTGCCTTGATGAAGAACCAAGTAGATGCCATGCGGGGTATTTCGGCGGAGAACGGTATTGCCCATGTGCTGAATTCTTCTTTGACCAAGACAGAAATAAAACAAGTCAAAGAGGATATTATTAATGGGATTACCAAACTACTGTATGTTGCTCCCGAATCACTTACCAAAGACGAATACGTTGATTTTCTAACTACTGTAAAAGTATCCTTTGTTGCCGTTGACGAAGCGCATTGTATCTCTGAATGGGGACATGATTTTCGACCGGAATACCGAAATCTGAAGTCGATCATTAATCGTTTGGGAGATAATATCCCGATTATCGGCCTGACTGCTACGGCTACGCCAAAGGTTCAGGAAGATATCATTAAGAATCTTGGCATTACCGACGCCAAGGTCTTTAAGGCCTCGTTCAATCGGCCAAACTTATATTACGAGGTGCGGCCTAAGACAGAAAATGTAGATGCAGATATCATTCGATTTGTAAAACAGCATGCTGGCAAATCAGGTATTATCTATTGTTTGAGCAGAAAGCGCGTCGAACAATTGGCAGAGGTATTGTTGGTAAACGGTGTCAGTGCGGTTCCCTATCATGCAGGTTTCGATGCCAAGACACGGGCCAAATACCAGGATATGTTCCTTATGGAAGATGTTGATGTGGTAGTAGCTACGATTGCTTTTGGCATGGGCATCGATAAACCTGATGTGCGATTCGTTATACATCATGATATTCCCAAAAGCATAGAGAGTTACTATCAGGAAACCGGACGTGCGGGCAGGGATGATGGCGAAGGGCTTTGTCTGGCCTTCTATTCTTACAAGGACATCGAAAAGTTGGAAAAATTCATGTCTGGAAAACCCGTGGCCGAACAGGAAATCGGGAATGCACTTTTGCAGGAAGTCGTTGCCTATGCTGAAACTTCGATGTCACGTAGAAAGTTTATGTTGCATTATTTTGGGGAAGCTTTCGATGAAGTCAATGGGGCAGGAGCCGATATGGATGATAATACCCGAAACCCCAAGGAGAAGCACGAGGCCCAAGAAGATGTTATCAAGCTTATAAAAGTCGTTCAGGGCACGAGTGAGAAATTTAAGTCTAAGGAAATCGTTAAAACCCTGACCGGTAAAATAAATGCGTTGATTTCTTCCCATAAGACCAATGATAAGGACATTTTCGGAATCGGGGCAGATAAGGACAAACACTATTGGATGGCCTTGATCCGTCAGGTATTGGTGGCCGGCCTGCTGAAAAAGGAGATAGAGCAGTATGGGATCTTACATGTCACGAAAATGGGTGAGGAGTTTTTAAAGCACCCCCGGTCGTTTATGATGACCCAAGACCATACTTATAATAAGGCTAATGACGATGCCATAGTAAGTGCTTCCAAAGGGGGGGTGGTCGACGACCAGCTTTTAAGGCAGTTAAAGGACCTGAGAAAATCCCAGGCCAAGAAGCTAGGAGTTCCACCCTTTGTGGTCTTTCAGGATCCGTCTTTGGAGGACATGGCATTAAAATATCCTATTTCAATGGAGGAATTGATCAACATCAATGGTGTTGGTGAAGGGAAGGCAAAGAAATACGGCAAGGCGTTTTTAGAGTTTATCGCCCAATATGTCGAGGAAAATGATATTATTCGTCCCGATGATCTGGTGGTAAAGAGTACAGGGGCTAATTCTGGACTGAAACTATATATTATTCAGAACATCGACCGAAAATTACCCTTGACCGATATTGCCTCCTCAAAGGGTTTGGATATTCCCGAGCTCATCAAGGAAATGGAACAAATTGTTTTTAGTGGCACAAAATTGAATTTGGGTTATTGGATCGATGAGGTCTTGGACGAGGATCAGCAGGAGGAAATTCACGAATACTTTTTGGAAGCGGAAACCGATGACCTTGATAGGGCCCTTAAGGAATTTGATGGTGAATATGAAGATGAGGAATTACGATTGTACCGCCTAAAATTTATCAGTGAAGTGGCCAATTAACGTAACACAACAACTGCCTTTATCGATTCATATCGTCCATAAAAAAAGCGCCGATTCAGGGCGCTTTTATAGTTCTATTTAAGGCACGGAAGTGCCATTCTTGTCACGGCTGCGTTTTAACTGCTTTTGAATTTTCTTTATCGCAGATTCGATAGACTTCTCAGGTTCTATGATATTATAGGCTCCCCAAAAATCAGGGTCTGCAAACCCTAAGGCCTCGTCACTCAAAATTATGGTAGATTTCATTCTATCCTTTCCTCTCGGCTGTTGGCTAGAAAGGTTCCTTTCCCAATCGGTAACCGCCATTTCGCACGACATACTATACACCGAATTGAAAAGTTTCCGGGCCCAATTGATCTTAAATTCAAGCAAAACATTGCTATACCCATAATACCATCGTCCGTTCTTTTCCCGATAATCTACACGGTAGGCAATTTCGGTTGGCCAAACTTGGGCATTGCTTGGTTTTCTGCGGACGAACATTCTAGATGCTTCTTCACGATTGGTAATATTGAGTGAGTATATGGCGCTTGTAAGTATCTTTTTTTGGGCATCGATGTAAAGTTTGCCCTTGTACAATGGCTGTCGCAATTCTGGCCTTTGTTCAAAATTCACCACATAGATCAGTTGATCGTTTATTCTGGTCGAACGGTCAAAACTGAACAGATAATCGTCGATGTTATCATCAGTGAATATATATTCGGGATATTTCATAATATCTACGAACAACGCATTGAAAGGCCCTCCTTGTAGTTTTAACGCCAGCGTATCCAGTTTCGAGTAATCGGTACTTTTCCGAGCCTTGTAGAGTTCTACGGCATCTCTTTTCAAGGACGTATAGGGTGCTTTATAGATGTTGACCACAGCCTCAGACAAAGAGACGTTCTTATTTCTTTTTTTGATGGTTTCCCTATAAAAAGCAGTCATGACCATAGGGTCGTCAAAATAGTTCTCTCCTTTTTTCTTAAGGGTCTCCCGCACTAGATTGCCTGCATTTTTAGGAACTTGGATATTTACTTCCGAGAGTTCTAACACCGATACTTCCATCAAAATACGATTGTGGCTCCCCTTGAATTGTGCCAGCGGAATACGTTTGGTGCTATATCCTAAAAAAGATACCTCAATGTTCCCATCTACTATACCCGCTGGTACCTTGAGCGAAAATTCACCCTCTGTGTTGGTGATCGTAGTTATATTGGTGCCTTCGAGCGCCAAGTTGGCGAATACAAGTGCCTTGTTCGAATCGGCATCGACCACCTCGCCCTTATATTCCGTATAGTCCTTTCCTTCATCCTGGTAAAAAGCAGCAGCTTTTTGAATCCCAGTTGCCCCAATGAAAAAGAGGAGCGATAAAGAAATCACCAAGGTATTCATAGGTAATCCCACATTTGATTTCATAATAATATGATATGATTTTATTTCTTAAGTCTAATGAATGCGTTTTCCTAAGTTACTAATTTTTAATTATATAAGCTGTTAAATAAAACGAAACTTATTACATAAAAGAACCCTGCAATGAACTTTTTCGCGGCGCTATACAGTGGCTTTTTAGTAGCTTGTCAAATCGCTGATTTCACTTAAATAGGCACTACAAAAATCAAGGATGGATCTTTCTTATGCATCATGGGTTTTTGAGGAATCTGCGACCAGTCGTTGTATTTCCGACAATTCAGATTTGCTAAGATCTCGCCAAGAACCAACGGCAATATCAAGTTTCACGTTCATAATGCGAATCCGTTTCAATTTTTTAACCCGGTATGTCAGTTGTTCACACATACGGCGTATTTGGCGGTTTAGGCCCTGGGTCAAAACGATACTAAACTGATAAGTACCGAGTTCGGTTACTTCACATTTTCGGGTTATGGTATCCAAAATGGGTACCCCGTTGCGCATTGATTCTAGAAAGGTTTGGGTCAGCGGTTTATCAACGGTAACTATATATTCTTTTTCGTGATGGTTCCTAGCCCGCAGTATTTTGTTTACGATATCCCCGTCATTCGTCAAAAAAATAAGGCCCTCGCTAAGTTTATCAAGACGACCGATTGGAAAGATGCGTTTAGGATATTTGATAAAATCGATGATATTGTCCTTTTCGACACCGGTATCGGTCGTACAGACAATGCCCACGGGTTTGTTGAATGCCAGGTAAACAGGTTTTTCGTTGGGTTCGGTCACCAATTTACCATATACGCGTACTTCGTCACCTTTGGTTATTTTTGTTCCCATTTCCGGGACCTTTCCGTTGATGGTCACATGCCCCTGTTCGATAAGTAGGTCTGCAGCACGGCGCGAGCAATACCCAACTTCACTGAGGTATTTATTAATACGTGTACGTTTTTGCCCGTCCTCCATTGCCATCTTGGTTTTTTTGCAAAATTACAAATTTGATAATTGGCTCCCACGACATCATTTATTTACAAAACGAAAGAACTGTCTTGAGGTTGGTAAGGTCGAATTCAGTCTCAATCAGCGCTGTTCTTAATGCAAAGATATTTTGGTACATGTACTAAATCGAAGTAGCTGGGTGATCTTATTTTTTTCTTTGGAGCTCATAGGCATAAATTTGCCTTCCCAATTCGGCTAAAAAAGGCAGTCCGACGGTCTCAAATTCATAGGTATCATCGTTAAAGATGCCATTTTTATTGACCAAGATGGTTGCCGTCAGCATAAATTCAACATGATTCCCAATATCGAGGATGTATGCGCAATCTGTCAAGGTTCCATACGCCCAGCCTACTTTGTTATAAATTTCTACGGTATCGGGTATACGCTCATGGGTATCGCCAAACATAAAGAATTTACAATATCCATCATAATATTCCTCGGGATCATACCCCACATTTCGCGGGAGTGTGTGCATGGCAGTTAGGAGAAATTTGCGCTGCCCTGCACTAAGATGAAATTGTTCATTTTCCGGGAATACCTCAGGGAAGATAATTCGTTTGAGAACGGCATGTTGTGCTTCGATGGGGTAGTAGTTCTTAAGCCCAAAATCAAACGGCCCGTGAACAATCGAATCATCGGAAATGAAGCCAATGCCTTTTTTTATCCCAATCAGGTCCAATGGTTTTGGAGGCATATTTATGGTGCCGTCTAAGGTGGTGGTCGTACTATCGTTTAAAAAAAGAATCAAGGGACGCGTGGTGACGTCATCTGAATGCACCCCGAGACGGTGTGAAATACGTACTGGGTTGATTCCTTTCGATTTTAAGCGATTGTTGATGGCATCTTGGCCTAAAAACTCTAAAAGACGGTTATTCGCTTCATTATCGCTAATGGCAAAAATTTTGGATATGTCTTGGGCAAAGGTGGTTTCAATCGTATCTCCTTCTACATAAAAACGAAAATCACGGTCAATTCCCTCCATTTCATTTAATTTTTCCAAGGTCAGGACCGCAATCGGAAATTTAACCGTGCTAGCGGGATAGAAATAGGTAGCGTCGTCTACTTGAAAATCATAGTCCTTAAACTTGATAGAATCCTTTAAACGGTCAATTTGTGTATATCGAATCTGCACTTCGTATTGTTCGACACTATCCATTACCTTTTTTATTTTTGGATTGTCTGAAGCTAGCACCATTGCAAGGGGATCAGGCACTTGGGAACTACCGGAACAGGCCCCTAGTAAAAGTAGGGCTGTTAAGGCCGGAAAGAATTTAGAGGTGCGAGTTGATAGACGGTTGACCGTGTTTAGGGCGCACTTTTCGAGGATAGGGTCTTTAAAGACTTTCATAGGTGTCATATTTCATTCTGAAGTGTTAGTATAGAGTTCGGCCCGATGGGGCCGTAAGGCATCACGAATTGAAATCATACTTCCTTCATTGACAACCATAAAAGCAATGCAATGCATTTCAGAAACGGGGCTGGTTCCCGTTATTGGGAAGTCTAGCTTATGCGTTGCTATATATTCTTGTAAATGAATTGTATGATGGGCTGCGGTCTTCGCTGCCGAAGGTCCGCGAAAATCCCATATTAGTTTAATGTTTCTTTCCATTTGGTGGGCCACGGTTATTTTATGAAGTCTGTTCGGCGACTGACACTCCTTCTTCCGCAAAGGCCTTGAAATCCTGGGCGTATTTCAACGATTGCTTTTTGAAGGCTCCTGGCATGATGAATGCCATGATCTTCATCATCGCACTACTGAACTGAAATTCTGTTTCCGAAATCCATTCGGTGCTTTTCCCATCAATATCCTCGAAGTAGTTTTTTTGTACATTGTGAACCCCTTTCGCATCGTAGGTGGCATGGAATTCGAACGGTAGATTTCTTTTGAAGATGGTCTCGACTAATACCATATCGCGTTTACCGATTTTGTAATGCAATTCGGTTTGCGTACCATCTATACCTGGTTTGCCTGTTAAGACTGCATAACTGATCAAGCCACGCTGCCAATGTTTCCTATTTTCGAGATTGTCAAATTTTTTAATGAACTCATCCCGCGCCAAATTGATCGTAATCCGGGTAGTATATTTCATTTTTGCGGTTAATTGGTTATCAAAATTCCCTCAGCGCCGAATCCTAGGATGAAAAGAAACATACATCGAATTCCTTCCAGCACGTTAGGGACGCATTTTTAAGTTCCTTCGATAAATGTAATAATTTCTGATCGCGGTGGCTAAAAAAGTGTTAATGAAAGACTTTATCGCTTGCCCAACATAATGTTATTCCTATTTTTGCCGGATGCATTTATATTTGGAAAATGTAAGAAAAGTTTTTAAGCCACTGGTTTTGGCCGGGATACTTGCGCTTTTGATTTTGTTTTCCTGTGACCTGTTGCGTAAGGAGGAAACCCATAAAACCCCCATCGCACGTGTAGGGGAACGCTATTTGTATCTAGAGGATATTACCCACTTATTAAAAGAAGGTATTCCAAAGGAAGATAGCGCCTCTTTTGTAACGAACTATATTAATAATTGGGCCTCGAAACAGCTTTTACTATCGAAGGCGATAATCAACCTTCCAGAAGACAAGTTGGCCGAATTTGATGCGTTGGTCGCAGACTATCGCAGCGATCTTTATACGCGGGCGTATAAGGAGGCATTGGTACAACAAAGTAGTGATACAATCATCACCGAAGCACAATTAAATAGTTTTTATGAAAAGGAAAAGGATAATTTCAAGCTGAAGGAAAAGCTGGTTCGGCTGCGGTTTATAGAACTTCCCAAACAATTTTTAGACAAGGACCTGGTCGTTAAACGATTGAAATCATTCGATCAGGAAGATGTAGCCTATTTAGATTCTATCGGAGTGCATTTCATCAAGCTCAATTTTAATGATTCGTTGTGGATTACGGCTTCAAGGGTCGTAGCGGAGATTCCGCCCTTAACCCTTGAAAATCAGGAGCGATACTTAAAAAATTCACAATTTTTTGATTTGGAGGATGCATTAGGGGTATATTTGGGCAAGGTCACCGGGGTTTTGGAGGCGAATGACATCGCGCCCTTGTCTTTTATAGAGCCAACGATACGACAAGTACTGCTTAGCCGCCGCAAATTGGAATATATTCGAAAATTGGAAACTGAAATAATTGATGAAGCTATTAAAGACAAAGAGTTTGAGGTCTACACGAATGATAAATAAAATACTTTTTTCCTTGACGATCAGCTGTATTTCAGCGATTGCATTTTCACAGGAAACCGAAACATTGCCCGATACCCAAATCGAGCCTCAATTACAAGATCTGAGTGCCGATTCTGGAATTCAAAAAGATTCTACCCGAAATTTCAAGCGAATGAAAATTGATGGTATCGCGGCGGTGGTGGGTGATTATGTCATTTTGGAATCGGACATTGATAAGACATTGATTGATCTTCGTAGTCAAGGGGCGGCGATGGATGACGTCGACCGTTGTAGCCTATTGGGCAAACTTATGGAAGACAGGTTGTATGCCCATCAGGCCGTACAAGACAGTCTTTTGGTTTCGGATGATGAGGTTTCAGCAACTACTGAACGACAGATACAGGGGCTTGTTACCCAGATAGGATCTATGGAAAAACTTCTTAAATTCTATAAGAAGGATGATGAGGTCAGTTTAAGGGAAGATATCCATAAAATCATCAAACTGCGCATGTTGTCTGAAAAGATGCAGCAAAAAATAGTCTCTGATATTCAAATCACACCCGAGGAAGTGCGTCAATTCTTTAATAAGATTCCAGAGAAGGAGCGCCCGGTCTTTGGTGCTGAACTTGAAATTTCCCAAATCGTGAAGCAGCCCAAGGCGACCGACGAGGAAAAACAAAAGGTAATCGATAAATTAAATGCCATCAAGGCCGATGTAGAGGATAATGGAGCCAGTTTTAGTGTGAAAGCCATATTGTACTCCCAGGATCCCGGTTCAAAACCAAAAGGTGGATTGTACGAAGGCGTTACCAAGGATACGGGTTTTGATAAAACGTTTAAGGACGTGGCATTTAGTCTGCGGGAAGGGGAAATTTCAGAACCCTTCGAAACCATATTTGGCTATCATATCATCTATATCGAAAAAATCCGTGGCCAGGAGCTGGATCTGCGACATATTTTGATTCAACCTGAAATTTCACAAAAAGCGCTTGACGATGCGAAGACCGAATTAGATAGCATTCGCCAAAACATTGTCGATGGCAAATTCACCTTTGCCGAAGCCGCCCTGAATTTTTCCGATGAAAAGGAAACCAAGTTTGATGGCGGATTGTTACGTAATCCCGTAAATTTTGATTCGAGGTTCGAACTCACAAAGATGGATCCCGCCTTGTACAATCAAGTTCGTAATTTAAAGGACAATGAAATTTCCTATCCACAATTGGAGCAGGATCAGCGAGGTGGTGCACCGAAGTATAAGATTTTAAAGGTTACCAATCGCTATGATGAACATGTCGCAGATTTTGCCAAGGACTATATTAAGATCCAGCAATTGGCACTCACCGAAAAGCAATACAATGCCATTAAAAAGTGGATGGACAAACACATTAAGGATACCTATGTAAGCATAAACGAAGGCAGTAAGGAATGCACATTTGCAAATAATTGGGTTAAGAAATAAGTAGATGTCCGACGTTACTGCGATACATAATCTGGTCGAAAAACATGCTGATTTGCGGCAGGAAATTGCGAAGGTGATCGTTGGCCAGGAAAAGGTGATCGAGCAAATTCTTTTGTCGATCTATACAGGGGGTCATTCCTTGTTGATAGGAGTCCCTGGGTTAGCAAAGACCTTAATGGTAAATACGATTGCCCAAACACTTGGTTTGGATTTTAAGCGAATTCAATTCACCCCTGATTTAATGCCGAGTGACATTTTAGGTAGTGAAGTTTTAGATCAAAACAGAAATTTCAAATTTATCAAGGGCCCTATTTTTGCAAATATCATCTTGGCCGATGAAATTAACCGCACCCCTCCCAAAACCCAAGCCGCTCTTTTGGAGGCCATGCAAGAACGCGCGGTCACGATTGCAGGTCAACAATACAAGTTGGCGTTGCCGTATTTTGTCCTAGCTACGCAAAACCCTATCGAACAAGAAGGCACCTATCCTTTACCAGAAGCGCAACTAGATCGCTTCATGTTCGCCATCGAATTAAAATATCCTTCTATACAAGAGGAAATTCAGGTAGTAAAAGCAACCACCTCCGATGAGAACGTTGAAGTTGAAACCCTTTTCAACGCTGCCGCCATATTGGAGGTACAGCATCTGGTGCGAAGGGTCCCGGTACCCGAAAATGTATTGGAATATGCTGTAAAACTAGTAAGCAGTACGCGTCCGGGAATCGCCTCGAATTCAGAGTATGTAAAACAATATGTTGATTGGGGCGCCGGCCCCCGTGCCTCACAGAACTTAATTTTAGGGGCTAAGGCCCACGCCGCCATCCAGGGGAAATTTTCCCCGGACATTGAAGATGTAAAAGCAGTAGCCTTCGGAATTTTAAGACATCGCATTATTAAAAACTATAAAGCCGAGGCCGAAGGTATCACAGAAGAGGATATCATCAAAAAACTTCTCTAACAGGGGACCTTTCAATGCGTCCCGATATTTTAATCCTAGGAACAACGCTTTTTTCGATGAGGGCCCCGAAGTACCAAATTGTCAAAATGATGGGAATCGGGGGGAAAAATTTTATTTGCGACATGTATTTTCTTAATTTCGTAGAATTGATTCAAACCAAAATACACTAAAGAATGGCATTTGATATAGAGATGATCCAAAACGTGTACGCTACGATGGCGGAACGTGTAAATAAAGCCCGCGAAATTGTTGGCAAGCCCTTGACGCTTTCTGAAAAAATATTGTATTCCCACCTATGGGACGGTATGCCTACCCAGGCCTTTGCGCGCGGCAAGGATTATGTTGATTTCGCCCCGGATCGTATTGCCTGTCAGGATGCGACGGCACAAATGGCATTATTACAGTTTATGCAGGCCGGCAAAAGTAAAGTTGCAGTACCTACAACCGTTCATTGTGATCATTTGATTCAAGCTAAAAGTGGTGCAGCGGCCGATTTAAGGTCAGCAAACAGCACGAGTAAGGAAGTATTCGACTTTTTAGAATCGGTATCGAATAAATATGGAATCGGTTTTTGGAAACCCGGAGCGGGCATTATCCATCAAGTAGTTCTTGAAAACTATGCATTTCCCGGGGGAATGATGATTGGTACCGATTCGCATACGGTAAATGCAGGTGGCTTAGGAATGGTCGCCATTGGGGTCGGTGGTGCCGATGCCGTGGACGTAATGGCAGGGATGGCCTGGGAGTTGAAATTTCCCAAATTGATAGGGGTACGATTAACCGGGAAAATTTCGGGCTGGACCTCTGCGAAGGATGTTATTTTAAAGGTAGCCGGGATCCTAACCGTAAAGGGAGGTACCGGGGCCATTATAGAATATTTTGGCGAAGGTGCCAAGAACTTGTCCTGCACAGGAAAAGGCACGATTTGTAATATGGGTGCCGAAGTAGGTGCAACTACGTCTACATTTGGCTATGATGCCTCGATGGAGCGCTATTTGAGGGCAACCGAAAGAAATGAGGTTGCCGATGCAGCCAATAAGGTCAAAGAGCATTTGACCGCTGATCCTGAAGTGTATGCCAATCCTGAGAATTATTTTGATGAATTGATCGAAATCGATTTAAATACATTAAGGCCACATTTGAACGGGCCCTTTACACCTGATTTGGCCACACCTGTTGGGGAGCTGGGACCGAAAGCCAAGGCCAATGGTTGGCCCATTCAAGTAGATTGGGGTTTGATAGGATCCTGTACCAATTCATCGTACGAAGACCTTACACGTGCTGCATCCATAGCACAGCAGGCCATTACCAAGCATATCAAACCTAAATCCGACTTTGGAATTAATCCAGGTTCTGAACAAATTCGATTCACCGCCGAACGAGATGGTCTCCTGAAGATATTTGAGGATTTAGGGGCCACCGTATTCACGAATGCCTGTGGCCCATGTATTGGGCAGTGGGATAGGAGTGACCTAAAAGGGGAGGAAAAAAACACCATTGTACATTCTTTCAACCGTAACTTTTCAAAAAGAGCCGATGGCAATCCGAACACGCATGCATTTGTAGGATCTCCTGAAATGGTTGCTGCCATTGCAATTTCTGGACGACTTGATTTTGACCCGATGAATGACACGTTGATCAATGAGGATGGGCAGGAAGTCAAATTAGATGAACCATTGGGGATAGAATTGCCCCCAAAAGGTTTTGAAGTGGAAGATGCAGGTTTCTTGGCACCGAATGCCGATGGTTCTAAGGTTGTTGTTAAAGTAAGTCCGACTTCCGAGCGATTGCAATTACTGGATCCATTCTTGCCGATTACTCCTGCACAAATGCAAGGCGTCAGATTATTGATCAAGGCATTTGGCAAATGTACTACTGACCATATTTCAATGGCTGGGCCATGGTTGCGTTTTCGGGGACATCTAGACAATATTGCGAATAATACTTTGATAGGTGCCGTAAATGCGTTTAATAAAAAAACCAATTTTGTAAAGAATCAATTGACCGGTGAATATGGTGGGGTTCCTGATACCCAGCGTGCCTATAAGGCCGCGGGAATCAAATCGATCGTAGTAGGAGACCATAATTATGGAGAAGGTTCTTCACGCGAGCATGCGGCTATGCAGCCGAGACATTTAGGGGTCGCTGCGGTATTGGTCAAGTCGTTTGCCCGGATTCATGAGACCAACCTCAAAAAACAAGGTATGTTAGCGTTGACTTTTGCCAATGAAGATGATTATGATCGCATTCAAGAAGACGATACCTTTAATTTTGTCGATATGGCAGACTTTTCACCCGGCAAACCTTTGACGCTGGAAATTGTACATGCCGATGGGAAAAAGGAAAAAATAATGGTAAATCATACCTATAATGCGTCGCAGATTGGCTGGTACAAAGAAGGGTCAGCGCTGAACGTCATAAAAAGGGAAAACGCAGCATAATATAATTGGCATTGGTTCCTAAAAACTCCCAATAATCATTGGGGGTTTTTAATTTGTTTAAACTCCCAAAAAATGAAAATCACAAAAAAAACGGCCTTTAATCTTCTCATTTTCGCTTTTGTGCTTTCTTTTTTTGTAACCCCATTGGGAACCTACGGAAAGGTATGGTTAAATAGGATATTCGCAACGGCACCAAGTATTATCGCGATTGAGAATCGTGGAAAGATCCTAGATTATAATTGGCGTCTTAAAGATCAGGATTGGAACCTAATAAACTTTAAGAGAGCAACGGGCAAGGTTGTCTTTATCAATTTTTGGGCTTCATGGCATGTGCCATCGGAAGCCCAATTACATGACATTCAGTATCTATATGATGCCTATAAGGAGGATGTCGATTTTTATATAATTACCAATGAAGAAAAGGCGCCCGTCGAAAAATTCATGTCACATAATCACAAATTTACTTTTCCAATAACGTACCGTATTACTGATGAACCTAGTCCATTACCTATTTTAGACCCACCTGGCGTCTATATTTTGGATAAGCACGGCTATATCGTCGTACATCAAACAGCGATTTCCGATTGGGATAATGCTAAGGTCACCCGGCTTTTGGATGCGCTAATTGCAGAAAAATGAAATTTTTAAGAAAACACCTTTACACCATCCTACTTATAGGAGCCATGGGAATTTTGGTGATTCTCACGCCGATCGGCGCACGTATCAAAAGTCGTCTTTCTGGCATTTTAACTGAATATAGGGTAGCAAATAATCAAGGAGAACAACTTTCCTTGGAGGAATATGACTGGAAATTGGTCGATCGTCAAGGCAGACCATTTGATTTTAAAGCGTTAAAAGATGAGGTAGTACTTATCAATTTTTGGGCTACTTGGTGTCAACCGTGTGTTCAGGAAATGCCGAGCTTGGAGAAACTATATCAGGCATATGGTAACAAGATAAGGTTCCTATTCGTAGCCCAGGATGAGAAAATCAAGGTAGATGCCTTTATGGCCAAAAAGGCGTATGATTTCCCTGTATATTATTCCACATCGAAAAAGCCTGGGTTATTTATCTCAAAGTCGATACCTACGACCTACATTCTAGACAAAAATGGCCAAATAATACTTGCAAAGACAGGTGCTAATGATTGGTATGACCAAGAAACAAGAACCTTATTAGATAGGCTCTTGTAAGCAAGGGTAGGGCTATTTTTGAAAGTATTTGAAAGGTACGAAAAGCATCCCAAAACATTCGCCGTCGCCCTTTCCCAAATGTTTATGATGCATTTTATGCGCCCTTCGCACACCCCGTGCGTACCAATTGTTCGCGTTGCGAAATACCTTAAAACGTTGATGAATAAAGATATCGTGTACTAGGAAATAGGCTGCCCCATAGACCATAATTCCCAAACCAATGGGCCATCCATACCAAAAACCTTCAGCGCCAAAATAAAAGAAGGTCATACTTACAACTGCATAAAAAATAAAAAATGCATCATTGCGCTCGAACCAGGAATCGTGATCCTTTTTATGGTGGTCACGATGCAGACTCCACAAAAATCCATGCATGATGTATTTATGGGTAAACCAGGCCATAAATTCCATGAATGAAAAGGTACCTAGAAATAGCGATAGCCAAATGAGTGTCTTCATATCATACCAAATTTAGTTTGTAGGTCATATAAGAGCTAGCCAAGAGACTAAATTTTTGATAATTCGGTACGCGAATACGTGCCGACTTGATTTCCCTAGAGGGGGTATTCTGTAACTTTTTCAACAATTTATAATAGTATTTGTAGGCTGTAAAAACCCCAAATTTGGCTTCCTTCGGCAATTTTAGGATGCCTCGAAAGCCGACTTGAAAATCAGCCTTTATTTCGTTAATAATCCGATTTTTCGAATCTTCGTCCAAGTCGAGGAGATTTGCATTGGGAAAATAGGTCCTATTTAAGTCTTCAAAATCCATTTTTAAGTCCCTCAGAAAATTTACTTTTTGAAATGCTGATCCCAAAGCCATTGCTGAATCCTTTAAAGTTTCGTATTTCGCGGCATCACCCTTGACAAAGACTTTTAAGCACATTAGGCCGACGACATCTGCCGATCCATAGATATAATCCCGATACTCTTTCTCGGTAGTATAGGTCATTTTGCTAAGGTCCATGCGCATGCTTTTCATAAAAGCGGCAACCAAATCACTGGATAGCTCATATTTGTGAAACGTATGCTGGAAGGAGTTTAAAATGGGGTTTACACTGATTTTGGCGTGCAAAGCACGATTGAGTTGAGCTTCAAAATCGTTAAAAAGCTGTTCTTGTTCATATCCTTTGAAAGAGTCTACTATTTCGTCGGCAAGGCGCACAAATCCGTAGATATTATAGATGTCACTTCGAATAGACGAATGAAGCATTTTGGTTGCCAAGGCGAAGGAGGTACTATAAGCCCGTGTAACAAGTTTGCTGCAGTCGTAGGAAACGGTATCATAAATAGCTTTCATACATTCAATTCAATTATATTTTGCAATAAGTTCGGAAACCAGTTTACCGGAAATCAAAGATGGGGGTACCCCAGGTCCCGGAACGGTAAGTTGGCCTGTAAAATAAAGACTTTTCACTTTTTTACTTTTCAATTTCGGCCGCATAAATGCCGTTTGTTTGAGTGTGTTCGCCATGCCATAGGCATTGCCTTTATAGGCGTTATACTGTTCGACGAAGTCTTTCAGGCAAAAAGATTCCCGAAACAGGATGTGCGTTGTTACCTTTTGTAAGGTTTTTTTTTCAAAACGGGCCATGATAAGGTCAAAATAGGTATTTCTAAGTTCTGGAGTATCCTCCAGTCCGGGTGCCAAGGGCACTAGAAAAAATCCGGTTTCACATCCTTGTGGTGCCATATCACCATCAGTTACTGAAGGAAAGTTGGCATAAAAAAGTGGGTCATTTGGCCATTGGGGATCATCATAGATTTCCTTGGCGTGCTGTTCAAAATCGGTATCAAAAAAAAGATTATGATGCTCTATATTTTGTAGTTTTTTGTCGAATCCTACATAAAAAAGTAGAGAAGAAGGGGCAAAGACTTTATGTTCCCAATACGACTCGGAGTATTGCCGATGCGCGGCGTCGAGCAACGTTTCCGAATGGTGATAATCGGCACCGCTTACTACGATATCAGCATCAAAAGGGTTGCCATTCGTAGTAATCCCAATGGTGCAATTATTTTTCACCCGTATTTTTTCAACAGGGGCATTTGTACAGATCTTAACTCCCATTTCTTGGGCTAAAGTAGCCATACCACTAATAATCTCATACATACCACCTTTAGGATGCCAGGTACCCAAGCCGAAATCGGCAAAGTTCATGAAGCTATAGAAGGCTGGGGTTTTACTGGGCTTAGCACCGAGAAATAGCACGGGAAACTCTAAAGTAGCTATCAATTTCGGATTCTTGAATCTTTTCCTGACTTCGCTACGGATCGTTTTGAAAAACTGGTCTACCTTTAAGATTGTTTCCTTGGTTACTAATTCAAAAGGTGAAATTCCTGGCCTAAGGACGACCTTATTTATGGCGATATCATAATTTTCCTGCGCTCTTGAAATAAATTCGATCAACTGTTCGGAACTTCCTTTTTCAATGCGTTCAAACTCCTTACAAATCTTTTCCATAGAGTCACCTATGGTGATACAATCGTTTGCAAAGAAAATCTTGTAGGCCGGATCAAGTTTGTCAAGCCGATAATAGTCTGAGGTTTTTTTGCCAAAATCAGCGAAAAACGCGTCGAAGATGTCGGGCATCCAATACCAACTAGGCCCCATATCAAATGTAAACCCATCGCGAACCAATCGTCGGGCCCGCCCACCAATGGTTTCATTTTTTTCGAAAATGGTTACCCCATACCCCAATTTTGATAGGTAGCATGCCGCGGAGAGGGAAGAAAATCCGGATCCGATAATTGCTACTTTTTTCTGCATCCTATGGTTATAAATTGATAGGTAATCTAATTAGATTTCTTTCGTTATCTCCGGAATTGAAGTAAAAGTGCGTATGCACTCTGGCAAGCGCTTCAAGTCCACATATTGGGTCTGGTGCCCTAAAAGCCATAATTGGGCGTTTGCGTTTTCTTCAAGTGCTAATTCCTCAAAATCCAGCAGGTATTTGTTGATTTTCTCTTTGGTAGGAACGACCGTAAAATAAGATACAAAATGAACATTATTAAAATACTTCATGAGAACCCTAAGATTGTCTAACGGTACCGTTTGTCCTAAATAAATTGATTTGTACCCACTTCGTACGATTTCATAGTTAATATAAAGCAATCCGATATCATGAATTTCATTTTCCGGGAGATAAGGAACGAAAACCTTGTCTTTTTTTGTAGGCTCGTTTAGTTGCAATTTCTCAGTGTTTATCAGTATTTTTTGCTTGATCAAATTGGTGATGAAATGCTCATTTACGGGGGTTATCGAATCGGTCTGCCAAAGCATCCCCATGTCGTTCAGAAGGGGTATGAAAATTTCAAAAAAGATTTCATGAAACGAATTACCCGTAAGCAACTCCTCATACGTTTTGAAAAATAAAGTCTGATCAAAATTCATCATGGCCATTTTAAAGGCGTTGATCGCTTGACTTTTAGAACTATTTTTAGTGGCCAGGTTGCGAACGATTACCGGAATTTCATTGTCCGCGAGTTTGGCGATTTTCGATATTTTGTACCCATTATGATACAACATGGTAATGTTCAATAGTTTTTGAAGACTGGCGAGACTGTAGGTTCTAATGTTTGTGTCGGTCCTGTCTGGGGATAATAAATTGTAACGCTTTTCCCAAATACGAATGGTATGTGCCTTTATTCCCGAAAGATTTTCCAAATCCTTGATGCTGAATAATTTTTTTACATTGTTCATAATATAAACAAAAACTTTAAACAAAATTACAATTTTAATAGATAGGATGTTCGGTGTTGTTCTTAAAATTTAGTCAAAAATCAAATACTTTTATGAGAAACTTGACGATACCATGGCGTATGTGGTGATTTTAGAATAGACTAGAAGTAAAACGGGAATTTTTTGAATAGGAGTATTAAAAAACGTTCAGGATAAAACCCACCCGTTTTTTTGAAGATGACCAGTGCTTGATCTTGTGTGATTCTATGCGCCTCTTGGTTCAAAAACAATTGAACCACCTGACTTTATAGCTATTTATAGTGCCCACGACTAGATTCGAACTAGCACGTCCTTGCGAACACCACCCCCTCAAGGTGGCGTGTCTACCAATTTCACCACGTGGGCTCCTTTTCAAATGGATGGCAAATATAGCAAAGAAATATTTTTGATATCCTATTCCTTGGCTCAATTCTGTGAATGCATCAACTATTTTAATGGCTACCCGCGCCGAGATCTATAACAATCAACACCTGCTATAGCTCAAAATATGCTTTGGCATTATTATAGCAGATATCCTCGATTAATTTGCCGATCCAATTCATGTCGGCCGGCAGTTCGCCTTTCTGGATCTCTACTCCGAAAAGGTTGCAGAGTATCCTTCTAAAATATTCATGTCTTGGAAACGAGAGCAGGCTTCTTGAGTCTGTCAGCATTCCTATGAAGCAACTAAGGAGTCCCATATTCGAGAGAATATTAAGCTGGTCGGTCATGCCATCTTTTTGGTCAAGAAACCACCAGGCCGACCCCCATTGTACCTTCCCTTTTATGCTACCGTCGTTAAAATTGCCGATCATGGTGGCCATCACCTCATTAAAAGTCGGATTCACATTATAAATAATGGTCTTTGCCAATTTGTTTTTGCTGTCAAGGGAATTCAGGAACTTTGAAAGGGCCTGAGCCTGTTGATAGTCACCAATGGAATCCCACCCAGTATCCGGGCCCAAGAGCCGCAGCATTCTGGTATTGTTATTTCGTAAAGCCCCTAAATGAAATTGTTGCACCCAGCCCTTTTCATGATACGATTCTGAGAGGAATATTAATAGGGCACTTTGAAATTTTGATGCCTCGAGCAGGCTTACCGATTTTCCCAGACGTCTTTTTTCAAACAGCGACTTTATCTCCGAATCGGTATATTCAACTGCATAGAGTTGCTCTAAGCCATGGTCACAAATTCGACATCCGTTTTCATGAAAATAGTGTATTCTATTCATGAGTGCTTGACATAGATCCTCATAAGTAGTAATTGAAACTTTCGAAGCAATTTCAAGGCTGTCAATATAGTCGTTATAGGTATCACTTAGTATTAAGAGAGCTTTATCGGGTCGAAAGGCCGTGCTGACCTTTGTCTTAAATCGGCTCCGGGAGAGTGCTTGATGGTATTGAAGGGAATCGATAGGATCCTCTGTAGTACATAGGTAGGTCACATTCATCCTAGAAACCAGATTCTGACTACTATAGGCAGCGTTCTTGAGTTTCTCTGAAGTTTCCCGATAGATACTATCTGAGGACAGCGGTGTTAATGGTTCGCCAATGTCAAAATATCTTTGAAGTTCTAAATGCGTCCAATGGTATAATGGATTCCGCATGGTATATGGCACCGTATAGGCCCATTTCTGGAATTTTTCTTGATCGGTCGCATTACCGGTTATGTAGCTTTCTTCGATACCCAACGTACGCATGGCGCGCCATTTATAGTGGTCGCCATTGATCCAGACTTGGGTGATGGTATCAAAGATTGTATCATCAGATAACTGTTTGGTAGACAGATGGTTATGATAATCTATAATCGGCATCTTAGCCGCAAAATCATGGTAGAGCTCTTCTGAATATTTGTTTTCCAAGAGGAAATTGGCGCTTATCAATTTGGTCTGGTTTTATAGTTTATGTTTAGGAACGTTTCATGCCACATCCCAATCGATACGATTTTACACCATCCTGCCAAATTCGATGCGTGCTTGATGTTTTTTTTAGGCCTATTTCAAGGAATTTGAAGGAATGAAGCACCTAAAATTATTACTGGTATCCTAATCGCAAGTTAAAAATATTTTTTACATTCGTTAACGTTAACGGAATTTATTTTCTATTTTGTCCGCACGAGACCTTATCACTTAAAATTCAACTATGAGACACCTATCAACCCTTCGAAAATTAGCCCTATTAGGGAGTTGCTACATTTTTCTTTTCAGTGGGTCACTTACTGCCCAGGAGTCCTGGGAAATGCTTTTCAATGGGAAAGACCTTTCCAATTTTCAACAAATCGGTGGTTCTGCAGATTATAAGATTGAAGACGGAGCCCTTGTGGGAATTTCCCGGAAAGATACGCCGAATAGTTTTATGGCCACGAAAAGGACCTATGGTGACTTTATCCTGGAATTCGACGTTTTGGTTGAAAATGGTCTTAATTCTGGGGTCCAGTTTAGAAGTTTGTCTTCCAAGGACTATATGAACGGTCGGGTGCATGGGTATCAATGTGAAATCGAAACCAGCCCAAGAAAATGGGCAGGGGGTATATATGATGAAGCGCGCCAAGGATGGTTATACCCCTTAACGCGAAATCCGAAAGGGCAGGAGGCCTTTATTCTAGGACAATGGAATCATTATAGAATTGAGGCTATCGGAGCGACGATTCGCACCTGGATCAATGACATTCAATGTGCCAACTTGGTGGATGATACTACAACGGAAGGCTTTATTGCCTTTCAAGTGCACGCCATTGAAGGCAACGATCTTGAGGGAAAATCTGTTAAATGGAAAAATATTAGGATTCTTACGGAGAATTTGGCGAAGTCCAGAAAAAATGTGGATCCTGAGGTACCTGAAATCAGTTATTTAAAGAACCGACTTACCGATAATGAAATTCGCAAGGGTTGGCGACTATTATGGGATGGGCAGACCATGGAAGGCTGGCGGGGTGCGAAACTCGAATCGTTTCCCGAAAAAGGATGGGCAATCGAGGACGGCATATTAAGTGTATTGTCCTCAGGAGGTGCCGAGGCAAGCAATGGGGGTGATATCGTTACCACCGAAGCTTTTAGTAATTTTGAGCTAAGTGTAGATTTCCTGCTCACCGAAGGAGCCAATAGTGGTATCAAATACTTTGTCGATCCGAGCCTGAATAAAGGGGAAGGGTCGGCCATAGGCTTGGAGTTTCAGGTTCTTGACGATGAAAGGCATCCTGATGCCAAAGAAGGAAAGAACGGCAATCGCACCGTTGGGTCTTTATATGATTTGATCCGTGCCGAAAATTCAAACAGTTCAAGAGGTAAAAATTTTAAGGGGATCGGGGAGTGGAACAATGCCCGAATTGTTTCAAAGGACGGTCATGTCGAGCATTGGCTCAATCAAGTCAAAGTCGTCGAATTTGATCGATTCAGTCAAATATTCGAAGCGTTGGTCGAGAAAAGCAAATACGAAAAATGGGAAAATTTCGGACGGTTGCCTGAAGGTGCAATTCTCTTGCAGGACCACGGGGATAAAGTCTCTTTTAAAAGCATTAAAATTCGTGAATTCTAAAAATGATGCTGTGGATAAAGCGATTTCGACCTTAGGGCCAAAATCGGATTTTCGAACCGGCCCTAGCGTAACCTTTGATCAGGATCACGGTAAGCTATGGCATCTTTTAAACGATTCAAATATGAATCCAAATTTGTGATATCCCATGATTCAGAAGAAAATTTTATGTACAATGTTCTCAGCATTCCTTTTTTTTTCATGCAAGGAAATGCGAGAAAACAAGGAGTCGGAAAATAAGGTAACCGCAGAAATGGTACAGGCCCCCAAAATTAATTTTACACGCGACGATATCAATAAGAAAGTCGATGTCAGAATAGATGGTGACCTTTTTACGAGTTATGTCTTTGATGAAAAGACCCCTAAACCCGTCTTATATCCCATTATTACAAAAAGTGGTAAAACGGTGACACGGGGATTCCCATATAGTCCCAGAGCCAATGAACGGGTCGATCATCCGCACCATGTCGGGCTTTGGTTTAATTATGGGGATGTAAACGGACTCGATTTCTGGAACAATTCATATGCCATTCCAGAGAAGGATAAAAACAGGTATGGTACGATTTATCCGGAGACTATCGTTGAAAGTAATGACGCGGATGGCACCCTAACGGTTCGAGCACTTTGGCGATCTCCCCAAAATGTCGATTTGTTGGAAGAGTCCACCGTATTTAAATTTGGTGAGCAGGGCAATACACGAGTAATTGACCGTACCACTACATTAAGGGCCCTGCAAGAGGTGATATTTAAGGACAACAAGGAAGGTTTATTGGGCCTAAGGGTGACTCGGGAACTTGAAATACCATCAAATGAACCTGCGGTTTATACCGATGCGGCAGGCAATACCACTATGGTTGAAGCTTTGAATAATACGGGCGTGAACGGGGATTATCTGAGTAGTGGAGGATTGACGGGGAATGCTGTTTGGGGCACCCGCAACGATTGGGTGCGGTTACAAGGGGTAATAGAAGGCGATACAGTTGCAATCGCTATTTTAGACCAAAAAGAGAATGTGGGTTATCCTACCTATTGGCACGCAAGGGGATACGGATTATTCGCGGCGAATCCTTTAGGACAGGCTATTTTTTCAGAGGGAAAAGAGTCCTTGAACTTTACTTTGAAAAAATCAGATTCAGTAACCTTTAAATATCGCATCTTAATACATAATGGATCGGAACTTAAGAAAGAAGCAATAGCGCGATCTTTTGCCGATTTTAATCCCGATTGACCTGGAACTATAGTCTTTCGAAAGGTCTCGAAAACCAACCGTAGAAGACCCGCTCATTACGACACTTTAAATAAAACAACAATGAAACGAACCATCTTTTTGTTATATACGATTTCCTTCGTTTTTGTGGCTCAAGGGCAGCTTCAGGAGCCCAAAATGAAAGTTCTTTTTGATGGAAAGGACTTAAAACACTGGAAAGTGCCAAAGGACAATATCTGGTGGTCGATCGACGATGGTTCTTTATGGGCCAAAAGCGGTCCGAATAAAAAGGGGTCAAATTTATGGACCAAAGAGAACTATCGCGATTTTGTCATACAATTGGATTTTAAATTTGGAACGGGCACGGTAGATTCGGGAATCTTTATGCGCGGGGAAGAGGACCACAACCCCCAGATCCAAATAGGCATTTCTGGCTCACTGAAGCGCGACATGACCGCTTCGCCTTATGTGGCAGGAATGGGATATCCCGTAGAGGCGACTGGCATCAAGGAACTTCTAAAACCGGATGATTGGAATACTTTAAAGGCCATGGCCATTGGAACTTCGTACAAAGTATGGTTAAATGGCAAGGAAGTCATGAACTATACGCTTGAGCATGCCGACACATACGGTCCTATCGGCCTGCAATTACACCCAGGAAATGAAATGAGCATTCAATTCAGGAACATCTCGGTGGCCCGTTTATAAATGACTTTATCACCTGCGTTCTACGCAACAAATGAAATACCACTTTGGGAACCCGCTAAATCATACTTTGATACATGAGTACAGGAATCAAGCAAATCGCAAAATTGGCGAACGTGTCGATCGGTACCGTTGATAGGGTCTTACACAAAAGGTCCGGGGTAGCGAAGGCGACCGAAGACAAGGTCCTGAAAATCATCAAGGAGACAGGCTACATTCAGAATACGACTGCCAGTAGGCTGAAATTGGCCTCCAAAAAAAAAATCAAGTATGCCATTTTAATTCCGGAGACCAAACATAAATGGAATTATTGGAAGCTTCCAAAGAAAGGAATTGCAAAGTCTGTTGCGGAATTGAAGGAACTAGGGGTTACCGCTGATTTTTACGAATTTTCCGATTCATCCTCTTTTATGGCACTTAGCGAGGTCATATTTCAAAAAGCGTATGATGCCATCGTGACGGTTCCTTTTTTTAGAGGTGCCAGTAACGATTTATTACGGAATGCCAAATCAATGGATATTCCTGTGGTTTTTTTGGATACTGAAATACCTTTAGACGAGGCTGCGTATTTCATTCGGCAAAACTCCCATATGGCCGGAATGGTCGCCGGAAGGCTTTTGTATGGTTTAGTCGGCAATCCGGGAGAATATTTCGTTGTCAACATGCTTAATGACAAAGGAATACATGCCAATAATGTGCAAAGGGAAAACGGTTTTCGCGATTTTTTTAAATCAGTTGGTGCCGAGGTGACCATTCAAACCCTGAATTATTCCTTGAATGATGAGTTCAAGGTCACCCAAGAAATGGAAACCTGCTTCAAAAAAGAAAACCGAAAGGGCATTTTTGTTACCAATTCCAAATCCCACTTGCTTTCAAAAATTCTTAAGCAATATGAAATTGGCAATACCTATATGGTGGGTTTTGATCTGAACAAGCAAAACTTGAAGCACCTGAAAAATAATGACATCGACTTCTTGATCAATCAACAGCCATCATACCAAGGCTATGCCGCTATCAAGGGTCTATTTCAATTTTTGACGAAACGGGATGCAACCCAACTAAATATAGACATACCCATAGAAATCATTGTCAAGGAAAACAGTTGTTTCTATTAAATTCAATCAGCTTATGCGTCTAGATTGCAAATGCAGTTTGCCATGATTTTTTAGGCATGTTCCATCAAATGACATACCTGACCGGACTACCTTCAAGATACATGGCATAACCATAAAATGCTTAAATATATTTTTAGGTGATCCAGGAATCACCTATTTAAATACGTACTTTTAAGATATAAAATAATGAATATGTCACGGTCTAAAGTTTTTTTTCTGTGTAGTTTCCTGATACTATTTTTGGGATTTGTGGTCGTTTTAAACGGACAAAACAAACCGCCAAGTACCGATAGTTCGGGGTGGCACCAACTTTTTAACGGGAAGGATCTTAGCGGTTGGAAGCACGTGGGCGCCGGAAGTCATTTTGTAAAAGACGGTCTGATAACGAGTAGTGGGGGAATGGGACTTTTGTATTATGCCAATCAGGAATTCGGGGATTGTACCATCAAGGTGGTTTATAAAATGCAAAAATTCAATAGTAATTCAGGTGTTTTTATCCGCATACCCATAGCACCACAAGAAGAATGGATGCCTGTATTTTATGGGTACGAAGTACAAATCGACAACCATCCCGAAACCTCCGATGAAGATGATTATCATATTACAGGCACCCTATATTCCTTGACCAAACCGTTGGCCAAACCAGGAAAGCCGGGGCCAGAGTGGAATACAATGGAGATTACCCTCGAGGGGGCTCGCACCCTCGTCTATGTGAATGGCGAAAAAGTCACTGACTTTACTGAAGGCGATGCGGTTCCTGAGCGAAAATTTGATTTCGAGCCCTACCACGGCAGAAGGCCAAATACTGGTTTTATCGGCTTGCAAAATCACGGTGATGATGACATCGTTTATTTTAAGGAAGTTGCCGTTAAAGCAATCCCTAAAAAATAACTACAGCATATGAAGAAAAAGGCAGGTCAAAAACAGAAAAAAGGGATTAGTAGGGGCGAATTTATTAGGAAAACCGCCTTGTCAACCGCGGGATTCTATATCGTCCCTAGAAGTGTTTTAGGTGGAAGGGGGTATGTCGCGCCAAGTGATACCCTCTATATTGCCGCCGTGGGGTGTGGTGGAGAGGCCGAAAACGACATTCATCATTATGCTACAGCACCAAAAAATAATGCTACGATCGCCTTCCTGTGCGATGTAGATGGGCGGCAAGCAGCGCCTAGGCAGAAGGAATTTCCAAAGGCGAAGTTTTACCAGGATTGGCGAGAGCTCTTCGATAAGGAAAGCAAAAATTTCGATGCGGTCACCGTGGCCATCCCAGATCATAATCATGCCATCGTCGGTCTTAGTGCCATGCAGTTGAATAAGCATCTTTATCTTCAAAAGCCGTTGACCCATGATATTTACGAGGCCAGAATACTAACCGAAGCGGCCAAAAAATATAAGGTAGTAACCCAAATGGGGGACCAAGGAGCTTCGTGTGATGGGATACCAACCATGCGCGAATGGTTTGAAGCAGGACTTATTGGTGATATCGAAAAGGTATATTGCTGGACAGACCGTCCTGTTTGGCCCCAAGGTATCGCATGGCCCACGACAAAGCCGCCAATTCCCAAGGAGTTACAATGGGATCTCTGGTTGGGCACCGCGCAGCACGTTGATTACATCGAGAATCTGGTACCATTTAATTGGCGGGGTTGGTGGCAATTTGGAACAGGTGCCTTGGGCGATATGGGATGTCATATTATGGGTCCGCCATTCAAATTGTTGGAGTTGGGCTACCCAAGTGAAGTATCAGGCAGTGCAAGTACCGTATATAATGGCATCTTTAAGGAGGGGGTCTATCCGGAAAGTGGGCCTGTTTCAAGTTCACTTAAATTTAAATTTACCCAGAAGTCTGGCAAAAATCTCGATCTGTTTTGGATGGATGGCGGCATCACCCCGGGACGTATCGCCGAAATAAGCCCTGATTTGAACGCGAACGAGGCACTTGGGGATTGGCCCGGTGAAAATGATTTTGAAGGGTGTACCCTGTTTGTTGGGACCAAAGGAAAAATTTCCTGTGGGTGGGGGGGGAGCCATCCAAGACTATTACCGCTTTCTTTGAATAAGGACATCAGTGTGCCTGAAAAATATCCCCGCATCGCTGGTGGCATGGATGGCCATTGGTGGCAGTGGGTCGATGCCAGCATCGCGGGATATGGCAAAATGGAGGTAAGCTCGCCTTTTGAAGGGTATGCGGGACCCTTGACCGAAACCGTTTTATTGGGCAATTTATTATTGAGAAGTTTTAATATTCAGGAAAAGATAACGCGTATGGATCCCGTGTATGGAAAAATGGAAGGGTACAAATACAGTGGACGACATATTGCCTTGCAATGGGATGGTGAAAACATGAAGGTTACTAATTATGAGCCCGCCAATCAATTCATAAAAAGAGAATACCGAAAAGGTTGGGGAGAACTTTTACCTTAAAAGATGCAACCAACAAGGTGCATGTTCCTAGGCCTGGCGGTACAAGGTCAAAACCAATCCGGATGCGTGGCGCGCATCGATCGCAAATGCTTACCAAAAACAAAAGCGAGCTTTTTATTTGGCTCGCTTTGCATTCTTCTACCGTTTTGGTTCTCTGGTGACCTGGCTGGGATTGGCTCCCTTCGGTCGCCTTTCACAACGGTCCCAAGCTGCAAAAGCAACACCTATCGTCATGGGATTTGGGATTTGGGATTTGGGATTTGGGATTTGGGATTTGGGATTTGGGATTTTTTATCAGGGATTGGCTCAGTCCCTTCGCCTTTCCCAGCGGTCCCTAGCTGCAAAAGCAACACCTATCGTCATGGG
>JBBQAM010000035.1:0-37964 GCA_038316335.1 Flavobacteriales bacterium | reverse complement strand
GCCAAAGAAATTGTAAATGGCTAGCTACCGTTTTGGAATTCATATGTATGTGTTTTTGAAGAAGCTTTATAAATAACGTGTACTTTTGGATCTCTAATAGCTTCTAATCGATACTGAAATCATGACAAGAACCATCCTTTTGGATAAACGCCCGGTAGGGCTACCAAAGTCCTCCGATTTTAAAATCACAGAAGAAGCCATGCCCGAAATTGGGGAAGGCCAAATACTGTTAAAATCGATTTATGTCTCGGTCGATCCCTATCTACGGGGACGCATGAATGACGTTGAGTCATATACCCCTCCTTTCGAGCTTCATAAGCCGATCGTTTCTGGGGTAATCGCCGAAGTGACGGCATCGAAAAATAGTAATTTTAAAAAAGGGACCTATGTTTCGGGCATGTTGGCCTGGAAGGAAGTTCAAGTTTCCAACGGTGATGGCTTGGTCAAAGTTGATGAAACCAAGGCTCCCCTATCAGCCTATTTAGGGATCTTAGGAATGACCGGCTTAACGGCCTATTTGGGGTTGACTGAAATTGGTAGGCCCAAAAAAGGGGAAACGTTGTTAATTTCAGGTGCCGCCGGTGCCGTGGGCAGTATTGCAGGGCAAATCGGGAAAATTTTAGGACTCCATGTCGTTGGGATAGCCGGGACCGATGAAAAGGTAGATCAGCTCATAGCCGAATTGGGATTCGATGCCGCCATCAATTACAAAAAGACACCTGAGATGGTCGAAGCGATAAAAAGGGCTTGTCCGAATGGCGTAGATATCTATTTTGACAATGTGGGAGGCTCAATTGCAGATGCGGTGCTCTTTACAATTAACACCTTTGCGCGTACGATCCAATGCGGTGCCATTTCGGTATACAACGAGACTTCGTTGCCGAAAAGCATTCCCGTACATACCTTTTTAGTGCGAAAAAGGGCATTGATGCAGGGTTTTATCATTTTTGATTATGCGGATAAATATCCAAAAGCCATAACCCAATTAACGCAATGGTATCAAGAAGGACGATTGACCTATACCGAAACGATCCGAGAAGGTTTTGAAGCGATACCCCAGGCTTTTATCGATCTGTTTAAAGGGGCCAACAAAGGAAAGATGGTCGTAAAAATTTAGAAGAAAATCCCTTTGACCGTCCTCGCTTATTGAGGTTTATTGGCTTAATTCGGTGATTGGGGTCAAAAGTACCTTTCGAAATTCAACTTCGGCACCTTCCGCCTGAAGTGCAATTTGTCCGCTACGGGCAGTTGCATCGTAGCCATAATTTACCAAATCCCCATTGACCCAGACCTTGATCTGATTATCAAGGCATTCGACTGTCATTGAATTCCATTCCCCCAATGGTTTTTCCGAATCATCGGTGAGATTTTTAATCCTACGCTCCTTGCCTTCTGTTACTCCCCAATCTTTTTTGGGTCCCCTGCGCGCTTCCATATTGTCGGTAACTATATTTTCAACGATGCACCAAAAATCCCCAGCATTGTTATGTTCCATTTGAACTTCTATTGACTTTGGGAACATTTTGTATAATGCCCTTGGCGTCGAAGCAAAGACCAAAACCCCACAATTTCCCGGTTCCCCGGCAAATCGATATTCGATATCAAGACGAAAATCATCATAGCTTGCATCGGTGATGAGATGGCCCTGTGGGTTTCCCATACTTACCAAAAGGCCATTGCGAATGATAAACGGATTAATGGCGCTGGGAATCGTGTCCATTTCGGGTACGTCGACATGCCAGCCTGTTAGGTCTTTCCCATTAAACAGGGATACCTCATTTCGTGAAGTACAACTAACGAAGATCATAATGCCAAGAATAAAGGTCAGGTTTTTCATATTTTAAAGTATTAGGGATTTTATAAATTCATTAAATACTGCGACTTCGCATTATTCTCCCAAGGTTTTACTACCCGTTTTGCTCGAAAACCTGGAAAATAGGACCAATTTTTTACTGGTATTGATAAAATAAACCCCTGTTAACAAAACAACCGCAGCAACTATCGACTGAGCTGTAATCTGTTCACTTAAAAAGTACCAGCCTAAAAGCAATGCGATAATGGGATTTACATAGGTTGATGTCGCTACCTTTTCTGGCGAAACTACTTGAAGGAGATAATTAAAGGCCGTAAAGGCGACGATACTACCGAAGATGATCAGCAATATCATTGACAATTGAACATGGCCGCTCCAATGTAAGGGTGAGGTCCATTTTTCACCTGCTACCAGACTGAAAAGTAACATCATCGCACCGCCGATTACCATTTGATAGCCGGTATTGACAAAATAGTTCGACGGAAGGTTGGCATTTGATACGAAAAGACTGCCATAGCCCCAACTCAACATCGCCAAAAAAATCAAGAACATACCAAGAATCGAACCCTCTTGGCTAATGATTTGTTTTTGGCTGACCAGCAGGTAAATACCAATAAACCCGAGTACAATCCCAACGACCGACATCAATTGAATTTTTTTTCCTTGTAGGATGCGCATCAAAAGTAATACAATCAAGGGTTGGGCAGAAATTTCCAAGGCAGCAAAGCCACTATCTACAAAATTAAGGGCCCAGACCACTACCCCATTCCCGAAAGACAGAAAGAGAAATCCGGCGAAGGCCGCATTGAAAAATTGCTTCCAACTGATGCTCAGACTCATTCCAGAAATTTTGGCAATACCAAAAATCAGGAGCCCAGCAATCACAAATCGCATCCCGGCCAGCATAAAGGCGGGCAATTCGGTTACTGCGATTTTATTCAACAGATAGGTCGAACCCCAAATAACATAGATCGCAAAAAAGGCAAGGAATATGAGTAAGGGGCTTTCCGATTTTTGCATAAAATAATTGATAGTATCCTTTGGAGGCCAATATTAAGAATAACGAATTACTAAAAATAATTTTTAAGATCAAAAAACAATTGCAAATTGTAACCATTGAAAGCGAAAAGGTTTTATTTGACTATCCCAACCAGACAATATTCACTATCTTGACCCATGTTTTTTCGACCATGACCAAAATTGCAACCTTATTTTTCCTGTTACTTTTGCATCCCCTTATGGCACAGGATCGGCCCATTAAAGTGGTTGTCGAGGATATGCCCAACCGTTTGGCATTCTATGCCCTGAACGAAAACGAAAAGGATTTTGATGTTCGGCTTACCATTTCGGGAACCGATTTCAGGCAAAGCAAAGCGAAACCTAGGCTCATACGAGTACCTGGGGCTTCAAAGGTGCAACTGTCCACCATCTACCTCTTAAGAGGCAAAAAACCAGCATATACCTATGACCTGTATGTAAGCGATAGTACGTCGGAGAGGGCGATGCTAAAGGAATTTACTACAATCAAAATTGCACCGAGGAAACCGATTATCGTTTATATCCCGAAGAAATGCATCGCATGTGATAGTATTATTAGCCCTTTAGAAAACAGTAAATATGTATATCAATCGTACGACCTTGATACCAATCCTCAAATTAAGGACCAACTACAGCGCATTTATGGGCCAAGTTCCCCCATCGATTCGATGCAAACGCCTATTATAAATATGGGCGGGGTACTACATACCAATATACGCACTTTCGATCAATTGATGGAAGTACTATTAAAAGACTAGGTCACTTGGCCAATAGCAGATCTAGGAAACAACAATAGATCATTCGATTTCACGCTCGCCCACCAGGAGCCACATCGTCTTATCGGCTTCTTAATTCCATTTTCCAAAATCGGTGATTTCCAGGATGATTTTAAATCCGGCAGCTAAAAGTTCTTCCATTGCGTATTTCGAGGATAAGGTATGGGCCCTTGTCTGTAACTCACGCGTGTCATTCTTGGCATATTCCTTTAGTTTTTCTAGAACGAGAAGTCGCCCTCCTTTTCTTAAGGACTTCCTTAGGTGCGAAAGCATTGCCTTGTAGTCGGCGATTTCATGATAGGTATCAATTATGAAAATGGCATCTAAGATCCCAGGAGGCAATTTAGGATCATCAAAGTCTCCTAGAATAGGCTCGGTGTTGTGCAATCGAGCGTGCTCTAAGTTCTCTTTCAATAATTATATACGATCGTCACGCAAGTCGACGGCGTACACCATCCTGGTTTGACCTACTTTTTTAGCCAGACGAAGGGTTAAATAACCCTCATGGCAACCCACATCAGCGACCACAGAGCCCGTATCGATTTGTGCCAATTGAAACATTTTGGCCGTATTCACCCAAGTATCCCGCGCTTCCCAATCGCTTTTACTGTAGTATGAATACGCAGAGGACGCACCATCGCAACAGCTAAAAATAACCAAAAGCCATGATTTAATATTCATACCTCTACTATAGTAGCTCATAAAAATTTTTTTTGTTAAAAATCAATAAAATACATAACTACCTATATTACAGATAAATACGTGAATATCGCTAGTTGTTTGGAGTAGATTATTTGTTAAATATTACATAAAACAGTACCTTTTATTACATAGTACTGTAACAAAAGCAACCTTCTGTCGTCTTCTCTATATAAATCAAAATATTTAAATCATGGAAACTATATATCCGCACCAAAGACGTCCCAAAATATATTATGAATTCGGATTTGGCTGGCACACCGACTGGTGGTACGATCAAAGAATTAAAAAAGAAAGAGTAACAAGTAACAAATAACAATTAATAGGTAAATAATAAAATCATGAAAGCACACAATTTAAAAACTGCAACAGAATCAAAATCGTTCCATTACTTTTCGTCTTTTAAGGATAGCAAAAGAGTACAATGGGCTCAGTATCGAAGTTACACTCGTTAAACACTTTTACATGTACATAAAGTACATCAATCATATAAAAAACAACATCATGAAAACATTCAACAATCAAACACCAACAGAATCCAGACGACATTCATTCTTTTCCAATTTCAGGGATAGCAAACGAATTCGGTGGGCAGAATCGAGACATTTCTTACACTAGGCTATAGGCTCGTTTAGCGATTAAAAAAAGGGGGTGCATCTTCAAAAGAATTGCATCCCTTTTTTATTTTGATAATAGAAATTATCTTTTGTTCCTTTCAGCTTTCAATGGCTGCACGCGCCCATAATATCGTATTCCGGTTCGGTTTATGCTCTTTACAAGTAAGTTGGCAAACCCACTCCCATTAATTTCAAGTACAACCCTATATAAACCTGATTTTCCAAGCGCATTGAATACGATGGTGATTCTCCGTTTTCTATCATTGATACGCATGTTATATTTTAATGGTTTTGTATTGAAGGCGATAGCACCTTCACCGGAATAATCAATACTGGTCGTAACCTCCCCAAAATATGGCAAATACGCCGCTACCGAATCCTTTTTGAAATCAAGGAAATTGTCATTTGTGGTCATACTTTGACTGCGGCCTGAAATCGGCGATGCACTGTCTGCATTGAAACTAAACTTGCGGTTTGATACCAATTCCTTCATGTTTTCGTACGCCCGGTCGGCCTTTTCATTTGGTTTTTGCGCACTCGCATTCATGCTGCATAGAATGCATATGAACATTCCGAATATTTTCATAGTCTATTTTTATCAGATTAATACAAGCTGCGTACCAAATAGCTATTTGACGATCGGAAGATGTATTTGGGATGGATAATCACTGCCATGGTGAATTTTATTGTGGGCCGTAACCCCATCCTTTTCATCATAATTTTTGCCTCCTGTATTCAAATTTCTTGCAAACCTTGGGAAATTGCTACTCGATACCTCAATGCGAATGCGATGGCCTTTTTCAAAATAATTACTGGTGGCCATTGGCGTCAAATCTATTTTATAGACTTTGTCCTTTTGCATAAAAACCTCTTTGGTATATCCTTCACGATACCGTGCGCGTTGAATGGTCTCATCAAGATTATAGGCACGACCGTCAGGATAAACATCAATGAGTTTGACCGTGAAATCGGTATCCTTGGCATCTGAGGATACATAAAGGGAGGTTTCAATGAATCCTGAAACTTCAGTACCCTTCTCCAACGGGTCAGTGGTATAAACTAGAATATCTTGACGCGTCTCCATCGTACGTTGATCAAATGCCCCACCTTGAATGGCGTTGCCGGTGCAACACACATTGCCTCCATAGGACGTTACCGGATTCATAGGGTCATAGGTAAAAGCATCGGCTTGGTCGGCCCCATGTGACATGTTAGTCGTCAATCTGCCATCCCCATATAGGCTATTGGCCTTGCCTTTGCCGTTCAAATAATACGTGGTCATTTGGGTATTTTCCGGGGGCCATGTCTCTGAAGCCTGCCATTTATTTATACCCATGGTATAATACTGTACCCTCGGGGTTTTCTCTTTAAAATCATTGGCTTCTCCTTTTAACCAAAAATCAAACCAAGCATATATCTGTTCTTCATAATTCAACCGCGCATCCCCAACACTTCGTTCGCCCACAATCGTGTTTTCCGTAGCTCGCGTATACGAACAATGCAATGTCGGCGCGATTACCAAATATTGATTCTCCCTGATTTCAGGGTCTTTGGCGTGATTTCGAACATAATTAAATAAGGCCAGGTTCGGACTTATCGATACATCGTACCATGAAGCAAACCAAAAACTAGGAACACCGATTTCCATATCATCGTTATAGAGACCCCCTGAATACCAAGCAGGATCATTCGGGGTTCTGCGTACCATTTTATCGAATATTTCGCGTTTGCCATGTATATTTTGTAGAATATCCTGTAGGGGAAGATGGGCCAAAGCCTCTTTCATATCTACTTCCGGGTTTTGAGGTGCCAAATCATAAAAACGTGAAATACGAATCAGATCTTCCTGGGTAGCACCAGCCGGTATACGTGGCTTGAATTTGTCCTGTTCAACACCATAAAGCCATGAGAAAAATAGCATCTGTTCTACCCCACCCCGGTACCAATTTCCTTGTTCGTAATACTTACCGACCCTTCCTACCCCTGCGCCGAAGCCTTGTGGTACCATTGCCGCGTGCGAAGGGTGGTCAAGTGCGGCAACGGCCATTTGCCATTCGGCAGTCGAGGAACATCCCAAGGTGCCAATTTTACCATTCGACCACTCCTGGTCTTTCATCCATGTAAAGGCATCGTACCCATCAGTGAGCGGCGTTCCTAAAATATCCCACTCCCCTTCTGAAAAATAGCGCCCCCTTTCATTTTGAACGACGTATGCATAGCCTCGTTTTATCATATCATAAGCGGTCTGTGCCGTGCGGGTGCGCTCTTCCCCGTTTACCCATGTATTAAAATTATAAGGGGTACGGGAGAAAATAATCGGATATTTCCCGGGGGCTTTGGGACGATAGATATCGGTGGCCAAACGCGTACCATCACGCATCGGCATCATTACCTTTTGATCTACAATAGCAATCTCCTGAAGGGCGGTAAGAATATTCTCCTGAGCCCATACAGCGGGTATGCTTCCCAGTATAATAATAACGAAAAGGCACGACCTGATAATTTTTTGCATGACTGATAAGGTTTGTGGTTATTTGTTTAAAAGTAACTAAAACCCATCGATTGAGCATGCATTTTCGCAGACAATGATTTGCAAATTAAATAGCTGGATATGAATTAAATTCATAAAAAAACCCAGCTGAGGTGGCCGGGTATAAATACAATCCTATTTTAATTTTCTAATCTTTAATGGTAATTTCCTCGGTAACGTCGTTTGGGTACGTTAAGGTTGCCTTATCGTCACAACTACCATCCCCAAAATCAACTGTTACGTAGAGTCCATTTTTATCAACGGTCATGTCGCCACTGGTAATATACCCGCAAGCTAAATTGCCTTCCAACATAGTTCCAATGGTAACCATATAGGTGTTACCATCCAATTGAACGGTCCAATCACCATCAATCGAATAGGTTGTGCTTTCAAGACTATCACCAAATTCGATTCCAAAAGTCTTTGTTCCACTTTCGGTAATTACAGATTCGTCTTCCATGGTTACCACTAAATTACTGGCGACCGAAAGTGTGATGCTACCTTGCGCATTATCACTAACGATTGTATAGGCTCGTGTACCATTAATCTTAATGGTTCCTACATAAAAATCGACAAAAGTCGCAGTATAAGTGGCCTCTCCTTCAGCGGTCGCATATACGACATTCAAGGTGCCATTGACATTTTCCGTTCCGTTTAATACACAATTATTAAAAGTTGCCGTAAATCCGGTTTCGGAATATTCGGCCACATAACAATCGGAAACCTTGGCAGATTTTCCACTTTGCCCGTTGCCATTGTATATTTCAGCGAGTGCATTATCGGCAATCCTGGCAACATCATCTGTTTCCAAAATTGATTTGAGCTCTGTCTGCGTCAGTTCTTGATTACCGGCAACTTCGTTGTCCTTACTACAGCTAAATGCGAATACCGCTATAGTGCCAAATAAAAGGACATGTTTTTTAATTGCAATGGTCTTGATCATCGTTATAAATTTTTGGTTTATAGTACCCAAAACGGATTTCTCCTTATTTTAGTACAATTCAAAAAAGTTATTAGATGAACAGCACTTTTTTAGGTATTCGTTTGCAAGGAACATATACCGAAAAGTCGCTTTTAGCCTGGGAAAGAATTGTAGCTTCTTCTAATGGTTACGTGCGGAATGGCGTGTAACTGTATTTCATTACCCCTAGAATTCCTAAGAGCATGAAAATACCTAAAAAGAATCGCTTATGAGGAATTATATCTTCTTGACGCGCACGGCATTCAACCCTTTCATGCCTTTTTCCAGTTCATAGGAAACCTTGTCGTTTTCCATAATTTCATCAATAAGACCACTTACATGCACGAAATATTTTTCTTGGTTGTCTGAATCAATGATAAAACCAAATCCCTTGGAACTGTCGAAGAACGATACTTTTCCCTTGTGAATAGGGTCTTCGGCTTCTTGTTCTTCTTTTTTAGGAATTCCTAATACGATGCTCTCAGCATCAATTTTTACTTTTTTGGATGGATCCGGAGGTGTATCGGTAAAATGACCGTTTTCGTCTACATATACTAACATATCCTCGAAGGTCCCACCCGTGGAAGAGGCCTTTCGGGCTACTTTCTTTTTCTGCTTCTCCTCCCGCTTTTTTAAGCGTTTTTTCTCCCGCTCCTTTTTACCATAAGTCTCTTGTGCTCTTGCCATTCACTATAATTTAAGTTATTTAATTTTATCAATCCGAATGAATCCTCCATTTCACCAGCATTGAAGCACCCCATGAAAGATACGGAATTGACAATTTTTAAAACTGCTTACCTAATACCAATAATTCAGTGTTACAAAAAGACGCTAGGACGCTGGAATAAGGATATTCTTTCATTTTAACGCATCAAAGATAAGTTTGGTTGAACTTGGATGCAAATACTTTGCCATAAAAGTGTGAATTTATGGACCAATGCGCATTATTTTTCTCCTGAATGGCCACAAAAATGATCATTTGGCATGATTCCTCGTCTTTTTTACCCCCTATTCTCAATCCCCCATCCGCTATTCATTGGATACGCTAAAGTTATTTTGCTTTCTATTGCAAGCATCTTTCAACAGCGCGGCCTGTGTTCTGAAACTATAAGTGACTTCATACATCTTGGCCAGGATGGATTGAATGGCAGATATCGGGACCTAAAAATGGAATGTCACGTTTATCTCACGCAATACGCCGCGCTTCTATACGTTATTTAAATCGTATACGATTAAGTATATTTGTAGTATGGATGCAAAAGTAATCTTACGGGATCAAGTTCGCGAATACCTCCTAGAACATATGAAACTTGGAAAATTGGTAAGCGGACAGACCATCAATTTGGCGGCTCTTTCCAGAAAACTGAACGTAAGTGTTACCCCTATTCGTGAAGCCCTGACACAATTGCAACAGGCAAGGATCATTGAAGCGATACCCAATCGCGGATTTATCATTGCCGACCTGAATCGAAAGGAAGCCAAAGATCTTTATGAACTGGTCGCTGATCTCGAAGTGCTTGCTATTGAAAATTCTGTTTTCTTCCCGTCTTGCATCGAGGGCCTTAAAAAGCAACAAACCGTTTTTAAGACAGCACAGGGAACGTTACAGCGCATTACCGCCAAACTCGAATTTCATCGGTTGCTTACCCGACACTATGAAAACCAATTGGCCCAACAGATTTTGGCCGACCTGAAAACGCGGGTCTTTTTTTATGAGAAAGCCCTATTATCCGATGAAACCATCTATGATAAATCGGATAATCAACATGATGGCATCATCTCTGCCATAGAGGATGACAATGTCCCCACAGCAGCACTCATTCTTAAGATGAACTGGTTGTTGATTTTAGATTATATCCACAAGCAGTTGGGAACGAGCCGCTCGGTTTCCTATTGATCTAAATCATTTAAAATAGTTTCCGCCGACTTTGTAATACTTGAATAGTACCCATATACCCAACGTGCAAAGAAAAATAAAACAGCACTCATTACAGGTATATACCAGAGCCAAGTTTTTGTGCCTATAAAAAGATCCTTCCCATTTTGGATCTTGCTGAAAACGGGCATACTCGTAAAAAGTATTAAAAATCCACAGAAGATGGCCAGGCGCTGCAAAAACAGCACGTGATCTTTCGCTTTGCTAAATTTAATGAAGGTTTCCTTATACGTGGAATGCATCAAATCGACCCCCTGTAATTTTTTAAGAGATCGAAGCACCAGGACCGGAAGCACTAAAAGGCACCCTAGGGTAATTATTCCAGATGTTAAAAGATACCAGGTATCCAATTCATTTATATTTATAAGGATATATATGGAAATTGCATACGAGAACACCGCCCCGATGGTTTCAAACGTATTGATTTTGCGAAATTTGTTGCGATATTTTTGCTGTGTCATTTCAAGTATGATTTTGTCGGTTAATTTTTTTTGTTGCTCAAGTTGCTCGCTCATTTGCGTCCAAGTAGCCTTGATTTCATCTAGATCCATCGCGTTAATTTTTAATAATCCGGGATTTTAATTTTAGTTTTATCCGAGCTAGGCGGGTCCCCACATTCGTCGTCGACAGACCGGTTATCTCAGAAATTTCCTCATATTTCTTTCCCTCTAGGAATAATATGATCAAGCCCTTATCAAGTGCATTTAAGCTGCCAATCTGCTCATAAAGTAGTTTCAGACGTTCTTCGAATTGACTATCCCAGGTTTCGGTATGTTCGATGACCATAGTATCGATTGAAATTGAACTTTCACGCCTCCCTCTTTTCTTAATTCTTGTCAACCCCGTATTTAGGGCAACACGATACATCCAGGTGCTAATTTTCGCCTCATTTCTAAATGAGTCAAACGACTTCCATAATTGATAGACAATATCCTGGTATAGGTCTTGTTGATCATCCTTATTGTCGGTATAGATGGTGGTAATCTTGAAAATAACACCTTCGTATTGCTTGATGACTGCTATAAATTTCGCTTCCTTCCCCATAAACTGGTTTTCCTTTAAACTGTTAGTGGCAGTTATGTGCAAATAATCACAACGAATTCACAATTAATTTTACCATGAAGTCTTACTTGCTTAATTTTATATTGGAAAATGCCTTTATTTAGGCGCCTAGCGTGAAGGTTTTCTTTGTACTTCCTCCATCCTTTTCAATTAAAAATATTGGCACATGGGCTATTTATCTCCTCAAATCGAAGCGTGGTCTAAGAAAAATAGACACACAGAGGTTTCTTTGATCAAAAAGGAAGTTTCATGTGGAATTTTTCAGGAATATGGAAAGAATACTTCCCAACTCCCTGACAAATCGGGGGAATAATTTCTGATTTCATCCCTGCTTTTTAACATTTTCCATTAAATCCCTCAATGGTTCCGGAAGATTGGTATCATCAAAATTCGCCGAATAAGATAATTTCCCTTCTTGCAACGTAAACGAATAGCGCAGTCCGTCACGCAAGTTTACTTTTGGTGCTATGGGAGTCTGGACCCACTTCAAGATCCTTGCCCGCGATTCTTGACTTAAATGGAGTTCCCCTTCGTATTCCTTGACCCTTCCCATAAATCCTCCTGAAACCTCAATGCGATATTTCATACTACGTCAAGTGTCAGACCTACTTTTAAAAAGCTTCTAGTTATTGCCGCCGGAGCATCCCAATGCACTGTCTCCTTGTCTTTTAGGTTCTTCACCGTGATTAGCATCATTTTCAACATATCGGTAAAGTCAGCGGTTCGCCATAAGACTTTCAATGTTTCAAACCATATCAGGGCGCAATCGTCAAGACCGATTTCCAGGCAAGCAAGGTAAAATGCCTTGTTGGGAATCCCTGAGTTCATATGCACTCCTTGGTTATCGGCCGCACCGTCGTAATACGCATGCATATGGTCTGGCTGGTTATCAAATTCATTCGCGGTACCTGGCGCTTTCATTGAGCGTATGGCCACACCGGGAAAATCTTTGGTAACAATCGAATCCCCGATCAACCAATCGGCCTCTCCAAGGGTTTGTTTTAAGAATTTTTGTTTGATTATCGTACCGAAAACATCTGAAAAATGCTCGTTTAAAGCCCCTGATTGACCTCTGTATTCCAAATTCCCCAAAAATTGTGTGATACCGTGCATCAGCTCGTGTGCGACCACATCAATGGCCCCTGCAAAATTCGTAAACTCCTTGCCATCCCCATCCCCATAGGTCATTTCATCACCATCCCAATACGCATTGTTATAGTCATTGCCATAATGGATGTTCGAAATGATATCAAGGCCTTTATTATCAATTGAATCGAGACCGAACGTGTCTTTGAAATACGTGCGAACATACCCCGTATTTTCATAGGCCTGATTGACGGTTTTGTCTTCTACGCTATTTTCACCTTCAGTTCTGACTAGTTTTACGCGCTGTTCATAGCTATGTTTTGAGTCATAGACCAATCGATCGCCATGACCGGGAATTGGTTCGCGAATCAATAAATCGTTTAGTGCCGAAGTGCGCCTTTCACGAATTCGATGGGCATCATTCAAGGTCTTTTTGCAACTTAGATTGCCTCTTTTTGCCAATTCCTCTAGAATATGCGGCGGAACTATATGACATTGACGGCTATGGCACATCTTGTGTAGAATTTTTACGGTTATACCTTCAAGCTCAAATCCTTATCGGGAGCTGGCAAATTTTAAAATCAAACCCGGTGTACACTTTAATCTGCTGGAAAAAGCGACGCATCAAGACCTGGGATCAAGTTCAGGGCATTTTTATAATACACCTTTTTAAGTACTTCATCAGGCAGGTCCAGGCCATACATCGCCCAGAATGCATGATATTTTTTGTAGTAGGGAAAATATTCATCATCGGTTTCCAACACCCTAAAATAGGTAGGAAATTCCTGAGGTTGCCAACTATCCTTCCCAAATAGGATGCGATCTTGATATTTGATAAAAAATGCTTTCGCATTTTTCGGCTGACGCCCAAGTTCGGCAATTACGGCTGCGATACCCACGCTCATATTCGGAATCTCATCTAAAAGTTCGCCGAGTTTAGCTAGGTTATTGGCATACCAGCCCATATGGGCATTGATAAACTTCGTTTCTGGATGTTTCTTGAACATATGATGTTGTTCATCAATAATCTGTTGCCAGGGCGCTGGATCTGTATCGGATCGCTTTCTTCCTGGGTGGGTCTTTAATTCAAGCCAACGTTCATTATCAGCATCCATAGGATCCCAGAACGATTTGGGATCGGCAGCATGGATTAATACGGGAATTCCCAATTGACCACATTTCGACCATATCGGGTCAAGTCGTGGGTCATCGATCGCAATTCGGTTGCCTTCAGAGTCGGTATTACGAAGACCTAAGCTTTTGAAAACCTTCAAGCCCTTAGCACCGTTTTTTACCGCTTCCTCAAGTTGTTTAACCGCGTTTTCCGTCCAACCTGTTTTACCAACACCATCAAAATCGACATTGGCAAAAACCACAAAGCGATTCGGATAATTTTTTTTTATGTTTTCTATTTTTTCCAAAAGGACGTTGCCAGAACCGCCACTCAAATTCACCATGATGCCCTCGTTCAACATATCCATATCCTTTATCAAAGCCTTCAAGGCACTAGGCGACATATCACGTTGATGGCTATGTACATCTATAAATTTAAATTTGGCCTTTTTTATTTCGTGGGTGGGAACCACCAAGGTCGAGACAGGATTGTATTCCTCGAATCCCATATCCTGGGCATTGGAAATTGAAATTGAGAGCAACCACCCTAAGAATAGAAATCTAACCATACACTTGTTCATTTTATATGCCTTACGATATTAATTTTCCAATTTCTGCAATCTGGTATATTCTGAAATCGTATCGACATCCAGATTTCTATCGTGTGAATCGATACTAAAAACATCCTTTTTATTCAAATCGATAATATTCTTAGCGCCTTGTTCTTTTTCAAGAAGACAAAGCTCCTCAAAATACATTCGCCCGAAAATGGCCGGTACCCCGGCTTTTTGACCATAGCGAGTAGCAACAATTTTTTTGCCCTGATCTTGAAAAGTACTGATCATCTTCTGAAAATAGCTGGCATCGAATAGCGGTTGATCACATAAAATTATCAATACGGCCTCCCAGGCAGCCGACCGAGTGATCAAGGCCTTTATTCCGCAGGCAATACTGCTTCCCAATCCGCTTTGCCATTGTTTATTCTCTATATACGCTGCCTCATAGTGAATACATTCTGCCTTAATCTTATCAGCATTGGCCCCGACAACGACCACCAAGCTACCTGATTCCAACTTTTGGGCTCGCTGAATGACATGCCCCAACATCGACTGCCCTTTCCAAGGCAATAGTTGTTTAATAGACCCCATGCGCGTTGATGCACCTGCAGCTAAAATAAGTACGGCAAGATCTTTTGTTGTCATTCTTATGGGTATTTGATTAGTTCCACAAAAACTATTCATTTTATGATGAGGATTCGGATTTCAATAGTCAGTCATATCAAAGGAATTCCTTTTTAAACGCACGATCGGTAACCTGGGAAATCGTTCATTAACACCTAGTTCCTTGGTACGGTTTTTAAATCGACATAACAAGTTACCTGCGGGTGAAGCCATAAAAAAGATGCCGGTAGCTGCGGATTGATTTCAGGTTTGAGTAACTGATTGAAAACAGTTTCCTTGCCAGCTCCTGTAACTAATAAGATAATTTTTTTAGATTGTAGGATATCCTGCATGCCAAGAGTCAAGCCATAGCTAGGCTTATACGGCAGGTCTTCGACCATCTGATGTTGTAGGGTTTCTTGTGAAAGACTCGCCTTATGACAGTTAGGGACCATAAATTCAGAAGGCTCGTTAAAACCTATATGGCCATTCTTTCCCAAGCCTAAAATACAAATATCCAAGACGCCTATCTGCTGCAGCGCATCTTGAATCCGGGTGCATTCGGCATCGGGTGAATCTGGATCACTATTAAAGGCAATGTACTTATCCTGGCCAATCTGTAAGGGCCCAAGGATACGATTTTGTACAAAAGTCTCGCAAGAGTTCGGTGCATTCATAGGAATCCCCCCCCATTCATCCAACTTTACAATGCCCACATTTTTATACAAAACCGGTGAAGTCTTCTGGGAAGCTATTAAGTTGTCATATACGCCTTTGGGCGAATTTCCGGTTGCCGTTCCCAACCAGCATCCCGAATTCTTTTGAATGTCAGAAAGGATTGAATCGGTGGCCTTTCTACTCATTTCCTGATAATCAGTGCAAAATTCAAAATTCATTTTAAAGTGGTTTTCAAGATGTTCATACCGTTTTTATTTATTGAACCAATACGTAAATTTTAAGGTGAGTCCCCAATTCCTGATTTCATAAGGTTCAATGAAGTAGTTATTGGTGTACACTAGGAATAAATCGGAAGCCGGGCTATAACGCCACTGAAATCGAGAGTTCAGATTAAAATTCTTGGTCTGCTCATTGTATTGAAAAAGGGTGGCGAAGAAGAGTTTATTGGTAAAGGTAACGTCGACCTTCGATCCGATGAGCCAGAATTCATTTTGATTCCATGGTGCCGGTAAATTAATATGGTTGTAATTCAGGTTGGCGGTAAGACTTACATAGGGCTGAAAACGATAGCCAATCTCGGTCGTAAGGCTTGTTCTATTTCCATCGGCATAATACCCACCAAGACGGCCTTCAAAGGTATATGTGAAAACGCTTTGCGGTTTTGAAACAAAGCCCCAGCCAAAAGCATTCCAATTGTGTTTGGTTCCAGCAGCCAGATCGGCTATTCCCAATCGGGTCGGGTCGAACGGCGCCAACAGTTCTACGTAGTCATCCGATACGAAGAGATTCAAACTACTTCGATTCCTAAAATCGATATTATACATTAAATAACTTGTATTATCTGTACGCTCAAAATTCTCATTAAAAAAATAGGTGGTATTGAACGTAGGTCCATGGCTCAGGACTATACCTCCTTTGGGAAAGAACAGATGACCTACCGATGAACTAAAATTGACGTACCCATTCCTAGGGACGTAACCTACTTCCGCAGTATAGTCTTTTCCAACCCATTCCTCCTGCACACGCCATTTCCATTTTCGGCTGAAATATTCGATATGCGCCGCTTGGGTAACACCACTTCCTATAGCATTCGGGGAAAACGATTTAAGAAAAAAGGCCTTTCCGTTCCAAAGATTGTTTGAGGAAGCGAGATTATACTCCAAACCCAAATTTCGGTTAAATTTCGGATAGAGATCGACTAAGGAGTCATTCTCGATCGGATAATATGTAGACTGCTTGTTAACGAACATAAGACCGATACTCGACCTACTGAACATCTTTCGCTGTAATGAAAGTACACCGAAATTCTGACCCGGAAGGCCTGTTTCATCAATCGACGAGGTCTGCATATCCATAAGGCCCAAACGCCATTTCTTGTTCAAATTTCCACTGACCCTAGCGCCTCCTTGAATGGGAACTCCCAAGCCGATACGCCGGGAGAAAAATGGACGGATGGTGGGGTATCCAAAATTAGCGAAAAGGTCGCCGTTTTCTAGGAAGAACTGTCTCTTTTCGGGAAAAAACAACTCATATCTGTCTAGGTTGGTAACTTGACGATCTACTTCAACCTGCGAAAAATCGGGGTTTACGGTTAAATCAAGATTTAAGGACGAGGTAAGGCTAAATTTGATATCCCCCCCAATTTTTGTGTCATATACGGTTTCACCCGTTTTTTCAAAATCCTTGCCTACAGATCCTAAAACATAGGGGATCAACGAAAAATTGACACCTGGGGGGGGTGGTGGGTTGTCCCAAACCAAAGTCCCCGTATAGGCAAGGGAAGCCGTTGGGAATTGTCTTGGTATTGGGGTCCAACTTGATTTTTCGCTGGTCTTAAGATCTAACCGACTAAAATTTATTCCCCATTCCTGCACCCCAGCCTCATAGCGGATCGATTTGAAAGGCAAGGCCATTTCAAAGATCCATTTTTCCGGAGTACGTGTTGTTGCGGAAATCCATTTGCTATCCCAATTCAAATCGACGCTACCACCGTTATACATGGTTCCATCCCATTGGGCACCATAGGCATTGGCACCAAAACTAAAACCCGTTGTTTGATTATTGAAGGGGTCTATGAACAATAAAAAATTATCGTTCTTTCCAAACGAAAAATCCCTACGCAGGGACTCTACGAAATATTTTCCTTGGGAGACATTATAAAATGTGGCCAATAAATAGAGGTTTTTATCGTCATAGGTCATTCGAATTTCCGTAGGTTGTTCGGCCTTGCCGGTATCCATTGGTAAGACCATATAAAAATCATCTGCTACATCGGTATCCTGCCATGCCTTTTCTGATCCAATCCCATCGATGACAATGGGTGATGTGGCGCTACGAATATGCAACCGAAAGTCTGCATTCTTTTTTTGTCCTACCATTCTCGCAGGCATACTGGCCAAAATGAAGAATAAAAATAGGAAATTACCAAGGGTTTTTTGAATCATGTGCGTTGTTGCTGGTTTTAGAAAGAAAGTGCGCATGCGCCTTTTCTTGGTTGTTTTTATTAAACGGGCTTTTAAGTTGCCCATGCCTTATCGCCCGTCTTGTAGGGTATGCAGCCTAAATACCTACCCGGGATCGGATTATATCGTAGGGCAACGGTTGCCCCTGGTTGGGATGTAAAATATCCCCATAGGGTTAATTCTTTCATCATTCGAAAATAATGTGGCCCCTTCCCAAAATTTCCATTTCGTACCGCAATATCGATCTTGGAAAGCAAATCATGTCTTTGTGATGGATCAAGACCCATAAAATTCATGTCATACTCATTTTTGGCGCTTTGTTGTAATTCGACCAAACCGGCAACAAAAATATCCTGTTCGGTTTTTCGGTAACAATCTGTTACAATATCCTTCATAAATTCGCCAATCAATGCGGCCTTTGCCCCTGGCGAGCGCTCAGTTTCAGGTAAAATCGTTTCCCCTACTTCATCAAGTAACAAGATATCCGAGTCAGATAGGAGCACATTCGTATTCGTTTTTCGCGAACAACTTGAAAGAAACAAGTCAGTGCCGATAAGGGCACTACCCATGATACCTGCCGTTAAAAATAAGGCTTCTCTACGTTGCATATGTTACTTTTCTTTTTTCCATAATTTATAAGGCTTGTCGACGGTTGTTTTAAAGGGTAGGAGTATTTTCTTTCCTGTGCCGGCCGACTCATATGCCGCGAAGATTGCTTCGAGTACTGCTTTGCCATCTTCCCCTGTTACGAGCGGAGTGGTATCGTTTTTTACACAATCGACGAAATGTGCGAATTCTTGAGGGAAACCGTAATTCCATATTTCCTCATACATTGTAAAACTCCAACCTGTTGTGTTTCCGGCTTTTTCTACCGCATACCCTACTCCTTTTGCGCTATAGGTCTGAATTGAGTTGCCCTGAAGCACATCGGCATAGGCAACCCCTTCCGATCCATGTATTTCGGCCCGATCATCCATTCCCCCGAGTTTTGTCCAGCTTTCCTCGGCCATTGCCGTTACCCCGTTTTCAAATTCGAGGATCAGAATGGCATTATCATCCCCAAGGGTCTTTTCGGTGTGTACACTAGTCGACATTTGGGCATATACCGATTTGATGGGATTGTTCTTATTCAACCATCTAAAAAATTGAATGGCGTGGCACCCCATATCCATGGTCACCCCGCCCCCAGATCGTTCAACATCCCAAAAATGATCGGCATGCGGCCCGTCATGTTTTTCAGACTGCTTGAGAAGTACCGGTCTTCCTAGTGCCCCTTCGTCAAGCAAGGCCTTTAACCGTACATATTTTGGTGTGAAGCACAATTCTTCGGCATACATCAGTTTTACATTCGCACGTTTGCAGGCATCGATCATAAGATCGGCCTCTTGGAGATTCATGCAAAGCGGTTTTTCTACGACGACATGTTTTCCTGCTTTCGCTGCCTTCAAGGTGAGTTCACAATGCAATAGATTCGGCGCACCGATAACAATCATATCGATCTCTTTCATTGCAAGCAAGGCATCAATATCGTTGAAATACTTGGGTATGCCATGTTTCTGGGCAAAAGATCGAGCATTCGCTTCTGTGGGCGACATTACTGCCAAAACTTCGGCATCCGCCACACTTTTCAAGGCTTCGGCATGAATGGTCGCTATAAATTGCGAGCCGATTAAACCGACACCTACTTTTCTCCCTATTCCCATTATTTATTAAAATTACCATTTTTTAATTCCTCTGCGGCATAATTCGCCGCCCTTGCGGTCAGTGCCATATATAAAATGGAAGGGCTTTGATTCCCGGTACTCGTCATACAAGCCCCATCGGTTACAAAGACGTTCTTGCATAAATGCAGTTGATTATATTCATTTAAAAGAGATTCCTCGGGATCATGGCCCATTCGAACGCCGCCCATCTCATGTATATCAAGACCTGGAGGTTGTCGGTTGTCCTCGACTTCAATTTGGGAACACCCTATTTTTTGAAGCATTTCTTTGCTTTGTTCCAAAAAGTCGGCCACCATACTATCGTCGTTTTCATCATAATCAACATCAGTGACCAACAAAGGAATCCCCCATTGGTCTTTTTTGTCGGGGCTCAGATATACCTGATTCGTTTTTTTAGGAATGGTCTCACCCTGCATATACATATATACATGCCAATCCCCTGCCTCGGTCAGGGCGTCTTTATAAGCCCCGCCGATTTGAACCATACTATCTTCAAGTGACTCCTTACGCACCCGATACGCCCCACAAAAGGTGGTATACCCGCCAACAAAATCCATTTCTTTCCTATTTAAATTTCTAAAATTGGCAAGAATAGGTTCTGACGGCTTTCGCCCAAAAATATAGGAATCCTGAAAGCCATCGATTTTGGCACCGGCATGTCCCCGGTAAATATGAAAACAGATGTATTTTCCCAAAAGTCCATTATCATTCCCCAGGCCGTTCGGAAATCTTGGTGATTTCGAATTGAGAAGTATTAAATTGGTGTTGAGCGCCGAGGCATTGACAAAAATAATCCGTGCCTCAAAAATCATTTCCTCTTGGGTATTGGTGTCTATAACTTTGACCCCTGAGGCTTGTCCCGTCTTTTCATCGTATAGCACCGAATGTACCACCGAAAACGGACGAACCGTTAAATTCCCTGTCTTTTCGGCCCATGGAAGTGTGGAGGACACCGAACTGAAATACCCACCAAAGGGACAGCCCCGCATACATAAATTACGGGCCATACATTTGCCCCGACCTTGCTCTAGATGAATTTCCTTTGGTTCGGTCAATTGCGCCCAACGGCCTTGTACCAAATGACGGTCTGGATAATGTTCCTTGATCTTCGCACTCATGTATTCTTCAACACAATTAAATTCAAATGGCGGCAAAAACTCACCATCGGGCATGGCTTCAATGCCGTCCTTATTTCCGCAGACACCAATGAATTTTTCTACATGTGAATACCAAGGCGCGATATCCTCATAAGCTATGGGCCATGCTATCCCATACCCCAGTTTATTTGGTGCCTTGAACTCGTTATCGCTCCAGCGCTGGCAAGCGCGTCCCCATGTTAGTGATTTCCCGCCAACTTGATAACCCCGTATCCAATCAAACGGTTTCTCCTGGACATACGGATGATCGTCATCCTCGATGAAAAAATGTGCTGTATCGGCACCAAATCCTGCGGCTTTTGTTACCAAGGGATTTTTATCATAAAATTCCCTGGTCATGCTACCGCGATATTTAAATTCCCATGGGGCCATTGTTGCCGTTGGATAATCCTTTAAGTGCTCGACATTTCTTCCTCGTTCCAAAACCAGGGTTTTGAGGCCTTTTTCACACAACTCCTTGGCAGCCCAACCACCAGAGATTCCGGAACCTATTACTATCGCATCAAAACTTTTGGATGCATCTACCATATTCGTCGTTCTTTTAGTTCTCTTTATTCAGATCTTACTATTTTATCACGTAATTCACGCCATGTAACAAGCGTGATGTTATTTTCCTTGATGAGAAGGGTACATTCTGGACTGTTGAAAAAATCAAGATCCGCCTGCCGCCAAGTTGACCCCCATTCAGGGTGGTCCTTGGTAATACCTTGCATTTCTGGGTCATTATAGGCCAAATGGATCAGCAGGCAATTGAGCCCCGACGGAAGATTGTTCATAAGGTCTTCATAGTACTTCTTCGAGCCCTTCAAAAATTCTTGGGGTGAAATAGTGAAAATATGGTCTAATATGACGGTTTTTTCATCTAACAATGACTTTATCAAAGAATTTTCGATAGCGAATATCCTGGCATCAAGCAGTACGGGTAATTTAAATTCCTTGCCGAGTTTCATATACGCCCCAGCAATATCGGCCGTACTGACGGCAGCCCCCATGTGGGCATCTAAATGCGTTACATCAACACCGGATCGATAGGCCTTTTTAATCTGGTTTCGCATCTCGGTCTCTACTTCAGATGGATTGGCATGTGCGGCAAATTCATCGACTTCAGGATAGAAATATCCGTTGGCATCAAGTAGGCTCGACACTGAATCCTTAGAGGATATGGGCGGCCATTTATAATCTTTCCATTCGCTGGTAAGGGTTAAGTGTAAACCCAGATCAAGATCCTGGTTTTTACGGGAAAATGCTGCGACCTCCTCATACCATGGACAAGGCACCATAATACTGGCCGAATTTACGGGGCCCTCCTGTAATTGCGCGAAAGAAGCCCGATTTTGTGAATGGGCTACACCCAGATCATCGGCATGTATGATCAGTAATTTCGCATCGGCCGGGTACCCTAGTTGTTGTGCAATGTTCTGACCTTGTGCATAGATGCTGGCCGTAGTAATTAGCAAACTCAAAAAAATATACGGTTTTAACATCATTTTATACTGACAACTGAGTAGCAAATTAATCGTTTATGGAAGCTACAAAAAAATTATGCATCGCCTTTAACAATCTTTAACATAATTTTTTTAACGGGCCATACTTAAAAACGAAATTGCCCGTTCTGAAGGTTGAACCTAACACAATTTGAAAATGAAATTCTCCCTTAAAATTATACTCCTTTTCGTATCCGCCGCCTTGTTTTTTTCGTGTGGCAATGCCAGCAACGATGTTTATTTCGATCCCAATTTTGGCGATGGTCTCGGAAAAGGAATTCCTGTAGATGACTGTTTGGGACTTGGTACAGGTGATTTGGTGCTTTCCATTCAAGAACAATATACCACCCTTCCCGGGAAAGTGTCCATATTTTTTAAAGTATCTGACATTGATGGAAAGCCGGTATCAGGACTTAACGCCAGTTTATTTACCATTTACGAACAAGGCCGTAATGATGCTTGTTTCAATAAAATCTCGACCTCCGAATCACAAGCCCGTATATCGCCTAATTCGCAAATCTTCAGTAATAATACGTTACTGATACTTGATTTGAGCAATAGCGTACTAAGTAGTAGTCTGCAGGAACTGAAAATGGCCGGTGTCAGCTTTGTGAACAATGTAATGCCGGAAACCTCCCAGGAAAGCTTCCAAATGGCCATTTATTGGTTCGATGGCGAAAACGTGCTGCATTTGTTGAATCCGTTGACCGCTTCAAAAGACGAACTGATAGCCTCGATACAAGGGATTACCGATACTATTAGCAATGACCCTTCTACCGACCTATATGGAGCCGTTATTAAATCGACCGATATAGCTAGTGAATTGTTGACCACCAGCACCCAAGGAGGCAAAATTGGTGCGGCCTCAGTGGTCATTTTTACCGATGGTACCGATCAGGCTTCGCGCTATACACAAGCAGCGGCTCAAAAGAAAGTAGACGAGGCCAATCCGAATATTTCATTCTTTACAATTGGTCTTGGGGCCGAAATTGATACCCAAGTATTAACCGATCTTGGAAAGACCTTTAGTGTCTTTGCAGGGAATGCCCAAGATCTTGAAACTACATTCAACGATATTTCAGAGCGCGTTTCAGAGCGTGCGAATAGCTTTTATCTATTTGAATACTGCAGTCCGAAACGTGACGGGAGTGGCGAAAACAATTTGGCAATACAAGTGAAGGTTGGCAGTCGTCAAGGAGCCGTACAGACCAAATTCAATGCCACCGGATTTACCGGAGGTTGTGAATAACCGACGAATCCTTAGGTTTCATACCATCGAATCGAAGCTATTCTAAAATATACTTGCTTTTCCGCCTCGTGAAGCAGCAAGTATATTTCTTTTTATACGACCTGCACATAGAAGGATTCTATTTTAAGTGGGACGTCTTCAAATACGCGGCACATTCGATAGGATGATCGGTATTAATAAAACAGAGTCCAAGATCCGTAAAAGTCTGCCACGCCAATTCTGAATCGGGGGTGGCCCAAAAACGCAATGGCCTACCCTGCTCGTTTGCTATCCTTACGATAGATTCTATTTTGATTCGTTGTTTGTGGGAAATCGGTTTTTTACCATCCCACTCGCTATATTTATAATAGGGCAGACTAATCAAGTCCACTTTCTCCCAAATCGCAGGATCGGTAATAACGTCCAAACTTTGGTAATCAAATTGAATATAATCGGGATAGTTTACGTACTCTTCCGGATCGGGACGGTTTCCTGAAATCACGAGCGACACCCGATTCTTGGAAGTTATAACTGGATACTCCGCTAGTATTTCTATCAATCGGGAGAGTGTAGTATGGGCATCCGATTTGATGTCGATCAATAATTGTATCGGGGCACTGTCCTCATTTGATGTATCGGCTATGGCACCTCGTAACGGGATCAAATACAAGTTCCCCAATTGCTTTTCCGAATCAATCTCCGCCACATCATGTGTTGCATATAAGGTATCGTTCCTTAAATAAATATCTACTTCGATAGAATGGGCACCCGCTTTATACGCCGTCCAAAATGGAAATTCTTGTTCGTAATCATTGTGGGAATGTATTTTAGGAACATCACATGACTGTGCTACGTTCGAAAGCGATATTGATAGGCACATCATCATGGGAGCAAGGAAATACTTCGGAATCATCTTGATGGTTTTTGATAAAAATAAACTTTATTGTTCGGGATAGGGTTTCAATTCCTACAAAAAGTGACTCTAAATTGTACGCGGCATCAATATTATTTGACCATTTAGCTGAATTCAACGGTATCTCATCGAAAATATGAGACTACTTTGACATGTGACCTAGGGTTTTTGGCCCAATAATTGTTTTACTACCAACAACCCAAATCAACTTGAACGACCACATCCTAAAAACTAAGGGAATAAATAACACCGTTTCTTTTCGAAGGGACACAAAAAAAAGAAATCATGGATGTATTCAAAGAAATTGTTCAGTATAGTGCCCTAGGGCTCATGTCAAAATGGTATAAAAGCCTCATTTTGCTTCTGTTCTCGACAATAGTCACCATTTTACTGACTATGCTTGCCATTTTAATTTTGAAAGGTCCTGAAATGACCATTCATTTTGGGTATTAACCGAATTTAACGGTAGATAAGTGCATTTTTAAAGTTGGTCACTTCAGTAGACAAATCGATTAGAAAGCCATTTATGAGGGCATATTTTATACTTCCCTCTTTTTCCAAAAGCAATGTGGGATTTATTCCCACTTCCAGATTGAATTCAGGAAGTTTAAAGTTTAACCCAATGAGGTTCATGGGGATTGGGGATTCTTTCAGCTCCTGTGGAATGTTTTCGAGCCGGACATAGGTATAACCGTTTTTTAGCAATTTGGTGATATCCATTTTTTTAAGGTCGTTCAACGTCTTTACCGTCTCTGGATAGATACGGCCAGGTTTGATCATAAAACCGCTGGCATCAAAGGTTTCATAGCCATAATAGGTAGAAAGATCACCTTGATCAATAATTCGACTACTGTACAAGAAATCAAAATTTCCAGGTTTGTCTACCTCGACACGATTGATTCCAAGATCTAGGTAATAGGCTTTTCCAAGAAGGCCGTACGTTACATTATTGATCTTTAAATCGAACAGTTTTCGATCATTTTCCGGGATTTTTTCATAAGCTTCCAAAGGAATTTCATTAAAATTATTCATGGCAATGGTATAAATCGCTGATAGAATCGATACATAGTTCAATTTTCGTATTTGCTGCTTCTCGGCATCGTTCGTGTACCCACCCGATTCAATAAGTATGGCACTTGTGCCCCATTTCTGAATATTATCACCAAAAGCCCGGGGTTCAAAATCATCATTGTACCTTCCTACCTGTCCTGGTGCATATTTTTGGATGATAGCGTTCATATAGACGATTACCTTCATGGCATTTCCCCGCACAACATTGATGTCTTTTTCATAATTATAGGCTGGTGCCAAATACGATATCGTCGCCGGTTTATCGGTTAATTCGGCATTGTAATAGGTACTTTGATCATGAAGATTAAAGCCGAAATCGGCTTGCAAGCTGTCTCGTACCCGTTTTAATGTGCGACCTTCCGGTGACTGCAGGCTGATAGCATCCCTATTGATATCTATCCCCAGACGATTTCTTCTTTGAAAGACTTCTGCCCCATCGGGATTAAGCATCGGTAAAAAGTGCAAGGTAAGATGGGATAGGATTTCTTGTTTCTCGGTTTTAAAATCGGCACTGTCTAAAAAATTGAAAATATCGAACATAGCCTGGGTTGCGGTAGGCTCGTCACCATGCATCTGTGACCAAAGAAATACATTAGTCTTTCCAGTTCCTATACTAACTAGGTATAGGTTTCTGTCCTCAATCGATTTCCCAACGACATTGACCTTAAATTTCGGATTGGCCTGGTATTTGGCAAGCAACGGTTGCAGGTCTTGATACTTAATCCGTCGCTTGCTTAATGTCGGCTCCTTGTATTTTTCATAGGTTTCATACAAAGATCCAGTAATGGCATTTTCCTGGGGGAAAAGTGAACATGCCACCAAGAGTAGTAAAACGGTACTGAAAGATTTCAAATTCATTGGGTGCTGATTTTTTTTGGTACAGGTTTGAATTTAAGCATTTTGGTGGCATTGCGAACTTTTTGCATGAAATCTTCTCCTGGATCCGACTTCTCGGTTCGATACGTTTCATCTTTTTCGAGCCAAAACGAAGTACCGACAAAATTGGTGTATTCATAATGGCCGATCAAATATTCGATAGCATACTTTTTGGTAAGATATTTTACAAGCCAAATATTCGATTTCAGCTGTGCTTCGGTCAAAGGAAGGTCTTTTGTGCCACCCACATTTTCGATACCGATTGCACAATGATTGAGCCCAATAACATGTCGTGCCATGGTCGTTTCAGGAAGCAGACGATAAATAGTACCATCCCTATCAACGAGAAATTGTGACGAAACATTTAAGGCACTGGCATTTTGCAATTCAGGACGCCATGTAGGGAGTCTCGCTTTTTCAAAAGCTTCGAAGGTGGCCTCTAAAGTGGGTAGCACCGTATAATGAAGTACGATCATTTTCGGGACGATGGTCGGGGAATTCACGGCTAAACCATACCGATCCTGAAGGTAATCGATTGTCATAATTTTACGGGATTCGTCAAAAATGATAGGCTTGTCGATTATTCTTTTGCCCGTGGCACAAGCGCTTAATACTAGTAGGATAACAAGGCCCCAGTTTCTTTTTGTCATTTTAAGCAACGTTCTCTTTCTTATTGGTCGAATAAGCGTCTATGATAATTGATTTGCCCCAAATGATAACTCAAATGTGAAGCCAAATGAATTAAAAAGTATTCAACGGTCATTTCTTCCTTGAAGACCATAATGGGATAATTCTCTTGCAATTGGCTGTTCGTTAATCGGGACAACGTGTTATCGACCACCAGAATCAAATCATCTATTTTTAATAACAACTCGATTTTCGGTACATTTTTCAAGCTAAACTCTGCGTCACGGTCCCGAATATAACCTGTCTTTCCGAGTACTCCTCCGATAAATGTATTGAGGTTCCCCACTAAATGAAGGCATAAGTTGCCGCCGGAATTGGTAATATTCCTGTCTACGACCCAAAGATTCGACTCCCCATTGTACAAGGCAATTTCGGTCTTGAGCTTTTCAAGGTCCCTCTTCATTATTTTTCGTAAGGTTTCGTTTAGCATATGACTATCAATTAAATTTCACGATCATTCAGAAGCTTCTTGTTGTTCCGGTTTCTTCATTGCATAGGTGATGGTCAATTTTTTACGACCCCATTGCCTCGCTTTTTGTATATCATTACCCATATATAGATCGATGCGATTTTTCCATCTAAAATGCATCTTATCCTTCACTAAAAAAACGCCTTCAAGACCTTCTATCTTAACCATAGTGTTGTATTTAAGACCTTTGGCGAGTAAGTCCTGTGAAACGGCAATACATTTCATTCCCGGTTGCAGCGTATCTCCCCAAGCTGCTACCTGCGGATGGCCAATGGTCTGTGATGGCACCGAATTATAGGCAGAAACCGTAACCTTTAAAGGTACCCAATCAAAATTTTCCACTTTATCCTTACAGGAAAAGATGATCATCAATAGGATGCATATTAGATAGCTATTTTTTTTCATTTCTTGCCTATCAGGGTATTCTCCAAAACCATAATATCCACTTTCCTTGCGTTCCACCCATCGGAAATATTCTTAGGAGCCGGCGTAAATGAATATGAAAAAGCGCTCAAAATGATATCCTCATCACCATCATTGTCAACATCTCCCGAATCCATCAAAAACCATCTCCCAACTTTTGAATCTTCAAAAGTGAAAGGCTCAAATTCATAGGTTTGCGCATTTTTGTTTTCAAGATACACAAATGAATAGTTCGGATGATTCTTATAATCGGGAAATGTTGAAAGCAACGAAAAATCGATATCCCCATCTTGATCAAAATCGTTAGCGATTACCCGTGTTGCTCCGTTCAAAGGATAAAAATAGACCTGCTCAAAGTCATTGTTACCGTTATTCAGGTAAATGCGCATCCCGTGATACGGTTTTTGCACATAGGTTTTGTCGGCATTATCGCCATTCACTGTTATGATGTCCTTATCCCCGTCCCCGTCGTAGTCGATTAATTCGAACCAACTACTCCCAAAAATAGGGCTAAAGCGTATGGCCTTTTCAGGGCGAAATTTCAAGGCTTCTTCTTGGTATAAAATTGTGATCGTCTCATCTCCTTGGGCCGTCATTGCCACTAAATCGGTTTTCCCATCAGAATTCATATCTTCTCCTACAACGCGAATGCTTCCCGGTTGGTCGAGCAAAATAATTTTTTCAAAATTCGTGTCCTCTTTTCTTATTAATAAGGATAATGCGCCGCTTAGATCACCGAATTCGCTTACAACCAATTCATCGACCCCATTCTTATCCAGGTCTTGTACCAAGGTATTCACGGGGCGGTGAAGAATTTCAGGAATTACTGTGCCCTCATCCTTATTTCTAATAAATATTTTGCCTGATGGAATGGAGGAAGGGTCAAGGAAACCGACCGTCGTAACATATTCAACACCATTTTTCACTGCATAATCTGTGATTGCGCTCCCCAATCGCACTTTAGTATCGAGGGTACCCGTGTTATAATCATAGGTTTCCAGACGTCCTGAAATATCCCCGAGATAAATGTTTCTGTCATTGTCATCAAATTTCAAATAGGTATATAAAGAACTTGTTACGGTATCTAAGGATATTGGATGGGGACGAAACTGAACGAGATCATTCTTTTCGGTGTTTTGCATAGTGAGCGGCAAGGAATCTGGTGCCATATCGAGCACATATTCCTTGAGTAGTTCCCAATCTTCCTTTTTAATAAGGGGCGTTGATGGATAAACGCCCGTTTTCAACATAGCTTCTTGCTCCATAAACGACAGTCCCTTAAGTGGGTTATACCCCGGTTCGGCCATACCTAAACGAGCACCCATTTCTGGGATCACCTTGGTAGCCCATAGGTTTTTTGGTAGGGATGTTAAGGAAGGCGCTATATGACAATTTGCGCAATAGGAATTAAAAAGGACTTCACCCCTCTCCTCCCTGCCCTGTTTGCAGGAGGTTATGATTAAAATTAGCAAACACAAAAATGTTTTGGGCATATTCCTATCTTAGCGTAGATAAAGTTACAATAATTATAAACCCGGCCTTCGATGACCCTTTTCAAAAGAATCCTCTTTGTTTTAGCAATCTTAGTGATTATTACCGCTGTCTATAACTATCCAAAATTAAATATAATTTCGGGCTATGCGTCAAAAAATATGGCATCAAGTGTTTTTGTGGCGCATCGAAGTGCCGAATCGATCGACGCGAATGATAACAACGTACCCTTGATCAAACTGGCAAAAGTAACACAGAAGGGTAACGCGGCTACGGCAACTGTTTTTGGTCTGATGCAACGTGAAACTGTTTGTCGGGATCGACTCGGATGTGTTTTGATCAACGGCCCCTATGACAGTTTGGCGATTGTGCCGAAACCCCATCGTAGTTTAACGAACAATGATCGTATGTTTCCATTTGGGGATACCGAGGCGAATGATACTCTTTTTGGTACCATCGATTACAAAATGTTGAACACGGCCCTGGATAGCGCCTTTGCCAGACCTGAAATACAAAAAACACGCACCGTTTTGGTCGCTTATAAAAACCACATCATTGCCGAACGTTATATTGATGGTTTCCCACCTACAACGCCTATTTTAGGATGGTCGATGACCAAAAGCGTAGTGGCCACTTTGTATGGGATATTAGCATACCAAAAAAAAATAGATCTTACGAATCCGGTTCAATTAGCATCCTGGAACGAGGATACTCGCAAGGACATACGATTCGATGATTTATTGCGCATGCAAAGTGGATTGGCCTGGGATGAGGATTACACCACAATATCGGATGTTACGCGTATGCTTTTTTTGGAAGATGATATGTCGAAAGTACAGGAGAACAAGAAAGCCATAGCTGCGCCTGGTGAACTATGGAATTATTCCTCGGGAACCACAAATCTATTATCGGGTATCCTTCGAAAGCGATTTAAGACCGAGCAAGAATATCTCGATTTTCCCTATGAGGCCCTTATCGACAAAATTGGGATGCATTCGATGCTGATCGAAACCGATATGGCCGGAAATTTTGTAGGCTCCTCCTACGGTTGGGCAAGTACAAGGGACTGGGCCAAATTTGGGCTGTTGTATTTAAACCAAGGCATCTGGAATGGAGAACAGCTGTTCGATACCTCCTGGATCCATTACATAACAACACCTACTGCACACTCAAATGGCACCTATGGTGCCCATTTTTGGCTCAATGCGGATGGCAAATATCCTGATGTGCCCAAGGACTTATATTCCGCCAATGGATATGAAGGTCAATATGTATTCATAATACCCTCAAAAGACCTGGTCATTGTTCGCACAGGTCTCGCCGAAGATCCTGATTTTGATGTGAACCGCTTTTTAAAAGATGTTGTAAGCAGTGTTCTTACCCAGAATTAAGTCATTCTAGGATGGCATGCCCAAAATCAATTGAAAAATCAACGCACCAGACCATGACGTATTTATACGTGCCAAAATCGAGGTTCGCGGGCAAATCATAGCTGTAATTGCCATCCAATCCTTTAAGTACGCCCAATGAGATATAGTCTGTTGCCTGCACATCGGATGCAAGGTACATTTCGAGTAAAGGGCCGTCATCGGTTTTAAAATTCGTCAGGCTCAATTGGGTATGTGCCTTATTTATGGAAGCCATTCCGCTTGTCGGGTGCGCGCCATCAACAAATACACCTGACAGATCACTTTCAACGGCACCAGAAGGCCCTTGAATAACTTCCATTTTTACCATTTTCTCGATGGTTGCCGATTTGGAGCATCCTAGGACGCCCAGCAAGAGGAAATACGAAATAATTTTCAGGTTCTTTTTCATTTTCTTTAGATTCTTTAATACGCTTATCCCGAAGATACCGGTCAGATATCACAAAAGTATCAACCTACAACAACTTTGTGGCGCTTCACAACAATAATTTCGATGCAATCATGAAAGCGATTAAGTTTACCATGTAATTAATCAGTAAACAAGATTTTTCATTTTCATATAGTGTTCTCGTAAAAGAGCTCGTTCTTAATTGATCGGGCTCTTTTTAGTTTACTAGCTATTTTACGCACTATTCAGGAAATATGGTTCGAAGTGCGGTTTAAATGGATGAATATACTGTTTACAAGCCTACTATGGCAACCATTTATTAGTTCCGAAATTGGGTTTTCGCTTCTCCAAAAAAGCATTCCTACCTTCCTTAGCTTCCTCCGTCATATAGGCCAATCGCGTAGCTTCCCCTGCAAAGACCTGCTGGCCAACCATCCCATCATCGGTAAGGTTCATCGCGAACTTAAGCATTTTGATAGCAGTAGGTGATTTTCCAAGTATTTCTTGGGCCCAGTGAAAAGCGGTGTCCTCTAATTCCCCGTGGGGCACAACTGCGTTGACCATTCCCATATCGAACGCTTCCTGAGCACTATAACTACGGCCCAGGAAAAAAATCTCACGTGCTTTTTTTTGACCGACCATTTTCGCCAAATACGCCGACCCATAGCCTCCGTCAAAACTGGTCACATCGGCATCGGTCTGTTTAAAAATCGCATGCTCCTTACTGGCCAAGGAAAGATCACAGACCACATGCAGGCTGTGGCCACCTCCGACGGCCCATCCGGGGACAACGGCTATGACAACCTTCGGCATAAAACGGATAAGGCGTTGCACTTCCAAAATATTCAGGCGGTGCATTCCATCCTCCCCGACATATCCCTGGTGTCCCCTAGCGTTTTGATCCCCCCCGCTACAGAAGGCATATACGCCATCTTTGTTCGATGGGCCTTCCCCTGACAATAAGACGACTCCGATCGATGTGTCTTCCTGGGCATCATAAAATGCCTGATACAGTTCACTGGTCGTCTTAGGCCGAAAGGCATTACGAACATCTGGCCTGTTAAATGCAATCCTAGCAACCCCATCGCATTTTTTATAGGTAATATCCTCAAATTCTTTTACAGTTTTCCAAGCGGGTTTTTCCATTTTTAAAACGGTTTAAATAAAATTAAAGATAAACTTCTTTATAGAATACGCCCTATTGGGGATATTCGATGTTCTTGTTCTTGGCTTCGATCCATTTTGAAAGATATTTAGTGCTAAGCATCGTTTGGTGCGTTAACATTCGGCCTACAAAATTATTGGCCCTGTGTTGATTTAGATCTTTCGTGGTGGTTTCTATGCGCACCCTAAAAATACGCCCCAACTTTTTCTTGTCATAGAGCGTATTGATAATCGTTATGCCCTTCGCCTGGGCTTCAGTCCAAAGTTTCTTTTTCGTATATAAACGAAATGCCGCCCTTGCGAACTGCTCAGGGGTATCTGCGATGGCACCTGCCCATTCGAGTGAATCATGCATTCCTTCCGCGCCTATTTTGGTAGTAACATTGGGTGTTCCCGAGCGCATGGCATCACTTAATTTCCCTTTGATACCTGCCCCAAAGCGCAACGGCGCCAAATTTATTCGCGCCAATCCCAATTCTTGCTGAATATTTTCAACCTGCCCCCGAACCAGAAATCCATCGCGAGGATTATGCATTCTGACAACGGTTTCCGGTAAATAAGCCCCATAAATATATACCTGTACCTCTGGAAGTCTTTTACGGATCAAGGGCCAAATTGCTGTTTTCAGCCACTCGATTGCATCGATATTGGGTGCATGTTTCCCATTGCCAACAAAAACAAAATCTCCCCGGGTTTCATAAGAGGGCCAATTCGCGCTATGTTCATGATCGATCGATCCCAGTAAAAATGGCAAATGCAGCAGAATGTCATCTGGAATACGGATGGCTTTGGTCAGAAGCTCCATCTCAAAAGTCGAGATAATCAATGATAGGTCACACCGGTAGATACTTGCCATTTCCCTTCTTGTCATGTCATCTTCCAACCAATCTTTTTCCGAAAAATCCCGTTGTGACCCTATGGCCATTTGTCGCACGTGTCGAAGGGAATGGAGGTCTTCGGTGTCTAAAATTCGTAAGGCGCGGGGCGCAAATTGGGCTACCCGCCACCCGAATTGCTCTTCAGCTAAAAACCTATCGAATACTACGATATCTGGCTGTAATTCCTTAATAAACCCATCAAAACTTTCATGGTTCAGTCGAATGGGTGTTGCAATTACCTTCATCGATTCGAAATCGATTGAAAGTGCGGAGTACTTACCAGTACTTGCAAATGTCACTTGACATTTTAGCTCCAAAAAAAAATCGATTAGCTGCCGCATCCTTGTCCCGGCCGCCGTAGCTAGCGGTTCAGGCCAATTGAGTCCGATGATGACAACGTTGTACATTTTGTTTAATTTCAAATACGGGAAGGTGTGCTAATTTATATCCAGGCGTTTCAGACTATTAAACCGCACCCTGCAAGTTGCTCACATCCTAGCGGCGAACTTTCTGGAAATGGCCGAGCGCAACTTGCGTTCATAGTCTTCCTCCAACCACTCCTTATAATTTTTTGTATTGTTCATGATGCAATACGAATACTGTCGCACACGATAACTAATTTCCTCGCTTAATAATTTGGCGAGCTTACGTGCTTCAAATACATCTTTGGCATTTTCAATACACATTTGCGCATGTTGTTCAATGCTTTGTTCTAAAACGATCTTTGATTTCAACCCTTTCGCGAAAATCTTTTTATACTCATCCTTTACATCGTACGAAATATTTTGTGACCTTGAAAATTTGGCTTTTAGCGCTTCAGGCATTTCATATACGAATTCACGCTCAATATCTTCGTCGTTCTTAATATTCTCAAGATAAAAATCAGGGAAATGAAAAATTTCCTGCCAATCGATCGGTGCGTCCCAAAGACCGAACCGTGCAATATTGTTGCCCATATCGACCACGGTGAATTCATCCTTATTCGGCAAAATACGTGATCCCCGCCCGATCATTTGAAAATAGAGTGTCAACGAACGGGTCGCCCTGTTCAAAATAATCGATTCAACGGTCGGTTCATCAAAACCAGTGGTAAGTATACTCACTGAAGTCAACACGGCATCGGGCGTCTTCGAAAACCATTCGAGTATTTCCCGTCTTTCTGTGGCAGTATTCTTGTTATCAAGATGCCGAATGTTTATTCCTGCTTTTTTGAAGGTCTCGTACACATAACGCGAGGTATTGATCCCGTTATTAAAGATCAAGGTCTTGGTACCTTTGGCAATTTCACAATACGCATTTAGTAATTTCCCGAGCATATTATGATTGCCATAAAGCTCGTCGGAAGATTTAACGGTATAATCACCACTGATTCCAAGTTTCAAACTCTGCAGGCTTACATCGTAGCTATATACATTAGCCTTGGCCAAGAATTTCTTTTTGATCAAAGAGGTTATTGATTCCCCAACAATCAGTTTTTTATAATTGTCTTTCATCGGAAGCTTGATATTCGAACTCAAGGGCGTTGCCGTAACCCCCAAAATGGTCGACTTTTCAAAGAATTTGAACAACTTTCTGAAAGAATTATAATGTGCTTCGTCAATAATTACAAGCCCGATGTTCTTGATTTCGACCTTTTCCTCCTGCAATCTATTGTTCAAGGTTTCAACCATGGCAACAAAGCACATATAATTGTCCTGATCCCGCAGTTCTTTGACCTCGCTATTGATGATTTTATTTTTGACCCCAAAACCCGTCAACATTTGGGAAGTCTGGTTGCTCAATTCTATCCGATGGGTAAGCACGACCACCTTTTTTTGGGAATGCTCTATATATCTTCGTGCAATTTCCGAAAACACAACGGTTTTACCACCCCCGGTCGGAAGTTGATAAAGTAGGTTACCACCGGAGCCATTATCTAAATGCTCGAAAATAGCATTCAAATCCTCCTCTTGATAGTCGTAAAGTGTTTTCTCGGTGATATCGTTTCTCTGCTGCAAAGGGCTGATTTGATTTGTTTTGATTCAAAACGTTCTAACGGAATGGTTGTGATCACTCCAATTTTGCAAAATTAATAGATTTTTACGCTTCCCCGAAAAATATGAGGAGAAATAAAATCTTGATTTCCCAATTGAAAGGAAATCCCCGAGGTCTTAATACCCTTTGTTCTGCGAAACTTGGTGCAACAAGGCCCTACCATCTTGCAGTCTTTGATAGTTTTCAATAATTTGTGGGACGACCGAAGCGGTATCGGAAACACTGGCATAATGCGGTGTCATATGTATTTTATCATGCTGCCAGAACGGATGGGTAGCAGGCAGTGGTTCTTCATGGTACACGTCAAGACATGCCCCAGATAGATGTCCCGAGTCGATCATTTGCAGTAAATCGGCATCTACCAAATGACCTCCGCGGGCCACGTTTATAATATATGCCCCTTTGGGCAATTGGTCGAATAGCGCTTTGTTGAGTATTCCTGCTGTTTTTTCGGTCAAGGGCAAGAGACAAACCAAGATGTGTATATCGGCCAAGAATGAAGGCAATTGAGCATCTCCCAAAAACATGGGAAGTCCATCAATAGCTTTTTTTGATTGTGCCCACCCTTTGGCCTTAAATCCGTATTTTATCAAGTCATTGGCCAAAACGGTGCCTAAGGCCCCGATGCCTAGGATGCCAATGGTAAAGTCGCAAATGCGGTGATAGTCCCTGGGTTTCCAAATACCCCGTGTTTGGTCTAAACGATAGCTTCCCAAGTTCTTTAAATAACTAAAAACTACTGCAATCACATGTTCTGACATGTCGTTGGCCAACATCGTATCAACGACCCTGGTAATCGGTGTTTTTTTAGGATAATCATCTTCAAAAATAAAATCGACCCCAGCACCACTTGAGGCAATACACCTTAGATTAGGATATTTAGTGAGTGCTCCCCGCGGATGTTTCCAAACCAGGGCCATATCGATATCAGAGACAGGATGGTCTTCAAGATAACTAAACACCTGAAGGTTCGGGTCTGCGGCCTTTAGGGCCGTTTTCCATGCTTCGATCTTTTGGTCTTGCCGAATGATTACTATTGCCATATTATTCGAATATATCCATGGCCTTCGAAAAATCCTCAGAGAAGCGCCAATCATGCTCTTGGGTGGTCTTGTAAACATGTACGACCCGATCTTTAAGTTCATCGAGCAAGCCATGAACCGATATAAAATGTACCGCCTCAACAAACGAGTTTAACATACTCTTAAAAAATGAATCCGGGAGGTTTCTATTAATTGAAAATGCCTGGGAAGTTTCTAGATTAAAAATCATGAAGTCTCCAATCAAATGTGGATCGACACCCAATGTTATGAACTGTTTGATGTATTTTTGGGCAATGGACCGCCTCGCCTTTGGTTTTTTACGCTTTATGGGAAAATATTCATTGGCTATTTTAGCCTTGGCCGCTTGTAGTAATTTGTCCTCCTTCGGATTAAATACGAAGTCATAATACTCCTTCACCGCGGGAAAACGATCGTAGAGGTCTAACAATTGTATTTCCAATTCGGTCTTTTTAAGTGCTGTAAGGTATTTTTTCAGTGCCCTTTTGCTCATTCCCCTGGCTTTCAATCCCAAAAATAAGGCAAGACATTAGAATAAGGGGTATATGAAGCTAAAATTCTTAAACTTCTCATAAATAATGTATAAGAATACCCCGAACCCTTTGGAAAAGACATAATAATGATGTATTATGAACTCTTGTAGAAACTAAAATCAACATACACATATGAGGCAACTAAAGATCATCAAGCAAGTAACCAATAGAGAATCAAAATCATTGGACAAATACTTGCAGGATATCAGTAAAATAGATTTGATCAACGCCCATGAGGAAGTTGAATTGGCCCAAAGAATTCGCGCCGGAGATCAGGCAGCCCTTGAAAAATTGACCGTCTCAAACCTTCGGTTTGTTGTTTCAGTAGCCAAACAATATCAAAATCAGGGCTTGACCTTGCCCGATTTAATTAATGAAGGCAATCTTGGCCTGGTGAAGGCAGCAAAAAGGTTTGATGAAACACGTGGATTTAAGTTTATCTCCTATGCTGTTTGGTGGATTCGGCAGTCGATTTTGCAGGCATTGGCCGAACAATCCAGGGTAGTGCGATTGCCACTTAACAAAATTGGCTCTATAAATAAAATAAAGAAAACGTTTTCGTATTTGGAACAAGCACATGAAAGACCCCCTTCGGCCGAAGAAATTGCCAAAGAGCTTGAAATGACCGTGAACGAGGTCAAACAGTCAATGAAGAATGCGGGCAGACATGTTTCAATGGATGCTCCTCTGCGGGAAGGCGAAGATTCGAATTTGTATGATGTACTGCGTTCGGGCGAATCGCCAAGACCGGATACGATTCTAATGCAGCAGTCGCTGAATACAGAAATCAATCGTGCCTTGGAGACCTTATCGCCGCGGGAAGCCGATGTGGTAAAATTATATTATGGTATTGGAGACCAACAGTCAATGACTTTGGCTGAAATAGGGCATACATTTGATTTAACACGTGAAAGGGTGCGGCAGATACGAGAGAAGGCTATCCGGAAACTACGACATAATTCAAGAAGTAAACTCTTAAAGACGTATTTGGGGTAACCCGATTCTTCCTATAAAAAAAGCCCCGT
>JBBQAM010000075.1:0-13609 GCA_038316335.1 Flavobacteriales bacterium | reverse complement strand
GTCTTGATTGCTTTTTTGATCGCATCGCCAATAGCCTGGTGGTTCTCACGGCAGTGGCTTGAAAATTATGCCTATAAAATTGATTTGGGGGTTTGGTTCTTTCTTGTTGCTGGACTTTTGGCCATTGCCATTGCACTGTTGACGGTAAGCTCTAGAACCATACGGGCCGCCCTCCAGAATCCGGTAAAAAGCTTGCGAACCGAATAGTATTAACACATCATTTAACGTAATTTCGAACGAACTCGGAACATTGAAAACCGTTTAATTTAAAAGCCCTATTTCGTTTGGGCGCATAAAAAAGAAGAACATGCTACTACAACTGAACAACATTTTTAAGTGGGTACAACAAGGTGGACAGCGGGTCTTCCTTTTAAAGGACATTAACCTTGAGGTCGAGGAAGGGGAATTTATTTCTATCATGGGGCCATCGGGATCCGGGAAGTCAACCTTACTGAATGTCATCGGGATGCTCGATACCTTTGATGAAGGAACGTATAATTTTTTGGACGAGTCGGTGCATACCTTAAAGGAAAAACATCGAGCAAACCTTTATAAGCAATACATCGGCTTTGTTTTTCAAGCCTATCATCTAATCGATGAACTGACCGTGTACGAAAATCTAGAGATGCCCCTTCTGTATAAAAAGTTGAGCGGGAGTGAACGCAAGGCCATGGTGGCCGATATGCTCGACCGCTTTAATATCGTTGGTAAAAAAGATTTGTTTCCTACGCAACTGAGCGGGGGGCAGCAACAATTGGTCGGGGTTGCCCGCGCTTTGATCGGCAAGCCCAAATTGCTGCTTGCAGATGAGCCCACTGGCAACCTCAACTCGAAACAGGGAGAGGATATCATGGAGCTTTTTAAGCAATTGAATAAAGAAGGGGTTACGATCGTGCAGGTAACGCACTCAGAGAAAAATGCCGAATATGGCCAGCGAATTATCCATTTATTGGATGGCAGAAAAATATCGGATTGAAAATCCAAGTTGCGACCACAGCACTTAAAATACGGTATATAATTAGGGATTTATCTTGGCGGACCCATAAGAAAAATAATATTTCCTAACTTTAGTAGACTTAAAAATCTACTGGTTAGCCTTCTCCTGCCATGATTATCAAAAAAGTTGAGTATCGGCCTGATAAAAAAGTAAATCCGTTTATCGGTTTATTGCTTTTTTTAATATCCGTAGTACTTTTTATGTTTACCGTTCCATTCGGTTTTTTGTATGGGGTGTTACACAGCCTCATTACCAAGGGATTCAAAGGTGTCGGCGAATTCTTCCTGAAAATAGCGATTTCAATAGATCAATTGGGGAATGTACTGATGCAACATCTTTTAAATGTGCTTTGGATACAAAAAGGAGGCTATAAATTCGGCAATCGAGACGAGACTATTTCGAGTGCCTTGGGCAGGAATCACCAACTCGGAAGTTTAAACGCTTTTGGAAAAATGATTGATAGCATATTGGATCGCTTTGATCCAAACCATTCCTTAAACTCCATCGACTATTATATAGAACCCTCCGATCAGATCGTAGATCAACTGGCTTGGGTTAACATGGTCGGGGGCCAAATTTTAACTGTTCGAAATACGGGTACTGAAAAATATGTAATTCCCTTTACCAAAAAAGATCCCGATGAAACAGCTGCAGAAGTACTCTATCGGGAACTAAAATTGGGATTGGGGATCGAATTGCTACTGCCAACCCTAAAATTCATGGGCGTTTTTGAGGCGCAGGCAGATGCCCATACTCCTGGCACCCTCACCCGGATGAGCTGCTATACTGGGGAGTTTGATGGAAATTTAAAGCCAACCCCACCGGTTGTGGCCATGGTTTGGCTAAATTATAAAGATCGGGACATGGTTTCTGAAGTCGACAAGCGAATCTTCGATTATTTAAAGGAAAAAGGCCTGCTGGATTGAATTAAATTTCAAAACCCATCTCGATAGCTCCCGATAGGGTGGGATGGGCCGAAATCAAAAATCCCTTAAAATGCCCAAAGGCTAACTACGAATCTAACCATAAAACTCATAAAAGTTTTGTTACTTTGCGCTGCATAATTCATAAGCGATTTGATGAAAATACTAGGTATTGATATTGGGGGATCTGGGATTAAAGGTGGATTAGTTGATATGGAAACCGGGGAAATGGTTACCGAGCGATATCGCATTCCGACACCCGAATCGCGGTCGCCCAGTGCTATGGCCGAGGTAGTAGCAAAAATTGTTAGCCACTTTGATTATCAAGGCCCCGTAGGATGTGGTTTCCCTTCTATAATTAAAAAAGGCGTTTGTTATTCAGAAGGCAACCTGCATTTAGATTGGGTCGGCGTGAATGTCGAAGAACTTTTCAAAAAGGCTACTGGGCAGCCATTTACCGTTGTAAATGATGCCGATGCTGCTGGATACGCCGTCATGAATTTTGGCTTGGGAAAAGACCAAAAGGGCTTGGTCATCATGATTACGGTAGGGACGGGCTTGGGGAGCGGTGCCTTTTGGAACGGGGAGCTTTTGCCAAATTTTGAATTGGGTCAGATTCCCTACAAGAAATATGACAAAATTGAATCATGGGCAGCGTCATCTGCAAAAGAACGCGAAGGCCTTACCTACAAAAAATGGGGCAAACGCTTTAATAAATTCCTGTATTTTGTAGAACTTATCGTCGCACCCGACCTCATCATTATCGGTGGAGGTGCTTCTAAGGACTGGAACGAATTCAAAAATAAAATTAAGATCAAAACACCCGTTATTCCTGCTCTCCTAGAGAACACTGCCGGAATTATCGGTGCCGCTGCAGCCGCCGTACATTAATCTCCACAAAACAATTTAGACCTCAAAAAAAAACCCGGATCCAGAGAAATGGATCCGGGTTTTGTAATTGTATCTTGTTACCCGAATTTATTAAGCTATTTTGTTACGCTTTCGATCTACTTCGGTCAAGTAGATCTTTCGAAGGCGTATGTGTTTCGGTGTAACCTCGACATATTCGTCTTTTTGAATATATTCAAGAGCTTCTTCCAAGGAAAATTTGATGGCAGGCACGATCTTCGCTTTATCATCGGCACCTGATGAACGTACATTCGATAATTTCTTGGTCTTGGTGATATTGATGGTCATATCATCCCCGCGCGAATTTTCGCCGATTACCTGCCCCTCATAGATATCCTCGCCCGGATCAACGAAAAACTTACCACGGTCTTGCAGTTTGTCAATTGAATAGGGTATCGCTTTTCCTTTCTCCATTGATACCAATGAACCGTTTTGCCTTTGTGGAATATCCCCCTTCATAGGTTGGTATTCCAAAAAACGGTGTGCCATAATGGCCTCGCCAGCGGTTGCTGTAAGTAGTTGGTTCCTCAGGCCAATGATGCCACGTGAAGGTATCAAGAACTCACAGACCATACGGTTGCCTTTCGCCTCCATACTGATCATTTCCCCCTTGCGGATAGAAACCATTTCCACGGCCCTTCCGGAGACATCTTCTGGCAGATCGATGGTCAATTGTTCAATGGGCTCACATTTGACCCCATCGATTTCCTTTATAATTACCTGAGGTTGCCCGATTTGCAGTTCATAACCTTCCCTACGCATTGTCTCGATCAATACCGAAAGGTGCAAAACCCCACGTCCGAACACGATGAATTTATCGGCACTGTCGGTCGCATTGACCCGTAATGCCAAGTTTTTCTCCAATTCTCGCTCCAAACGTTCCTTGATATGTCTTGAAGTAACAAACTTCCCGTCTTTACCGAAAAACGGACTGTCATTAATAGTGAACAACATACTCATAGTAGGCTCATCAATGGCGATGGTCTTCAACCCCTCAGGATTTTCAAGATCGGCGATTGTATCCCCGATTTCAAAACCCTCAAGCCCAACGATGGCGCAGATATCCCCCGTTTCGACTTCCTTTACCTTCAATCGGCCTAGACCCTCAAAAGTAAAAAGTTCCTTGATCTTCGACTTTACGATGCTTCCATCGCGTTTTACCAATGATATTTGCTGTCCATCCTTCAATGTTCCCCTTAGTAACCTTCCAATGGCAATTCGCCCGGTAAAGGAAGAAAAATCCAAAGAGGTGATCAACATTTGTGTGTTCCCCTGATTTGCCTTGAAAGTAGGTATGTGTTCTATGACCATATCCAACAAAGGCTCGATATTGTCGGTCGGTTTCCGCCAATCATCGCTCATCCAGTTATGTTTTGCCGAACCATAGACCGTTGGAAAATCGAGTTGCCATTCTTCGGCACCCAATTCGTACATCAGATCAAATACCTTTTCATGTACTTCCTCTGGGGTGCAGTTTTCCTTATCGACCTTATTGATTACGACACAAGGTTTTAAACCCAGATTGATTGCTTTCTGTAACACAAATCGCGTTTGTGGCATGGGTCCTTCAAAGGCGTCTACTAACAATAAGACCCCATCGGCCATATTCAAAACCCGCTCTACCTCGCCACCAAAATCGGCGTGACCAGGGGTGTCGATAATATTGATCTTGGCCCCTTTATAAACTACCGAAACGTTCTTTGATGTTATCGTAATCCCACGTTCCCGCTCTAAATCATTGTTATCCAATATAAGCTCCCCTGTTTGCTGATTGTCCCTAAACAATTGACAATGGTGCATGATTTTATCTACCAAGGTGGTCTTTCCATGGTCTACGTGGGCAATGATCGCAATATTCTTTGTTGTTGACATACTCTAATTTTCATAGCGGACCGGCCGCTATTTTAAGCGTGCAAAGATACTGCTATTTTTAGCTAATGAACATAAAGTTAAGATATTTTTATGTTGTTGATTTTGAGGAAGTTTCAAGAGGCGTTACCAACAGGTTAGAACGTATCAGAACATCCTTCTGCCGAACCTGGAATTCAAGCTTGGTTTTTCTGCAAAGTAGCACTACGGGCAAACTGTGCCAAGGTGGTTTTAATAGCTCCTTTTAACGTTCATCGGCCGAAGGACCATAGCTCTTAGGCACAAAAATGTCATTTAACCGATAGTAAACCCCTAATTGGGCCCGATGATGGGTAATCTGATTCAAAGCATGACGTATGGCTTCATACTTCGTAAATTCTTGAATGACCATGGCACCGTGACGTATGTCCCATTTTCGATCCAAGGCTTCGGGTGTGAGCTTGTTTAATGCCTCGGCACCTTTTTTGTAATCCTCCTCGAGTTTTTGTTGGAGTGCCACTTTGTCCGCAATTTCGGGTTGTGCATATGGCGTAGCCGCAAAATCGAGAAAGTCGGTATTCATGATCATTTGTGGCCAGGCAAAGATTTCAACCACATGCACGGCCAGCGTTTTCATGCCCATTGATTTATCGTGGGGCTTCCAATCGTTTTTTCCATCGGGATACTGGTCAACAAACTTTTTGGTGACCTGATACTCTGCTTTCAATTCTTCCTGAAGTTCCTTGATGATGTTCATGTGATGTGCGTTTTAAGTTTTCGATACGGTCTTATCTATCAATAAGTAAAATGTGGTAAATTAAGAAAACTGATCCAGCTTTTAGTTAAACATATGTAAAATGATGTACGTTATTATTGGTGTTAATGGCTCATAAATGGCATAAATAACTATAAACCTAAGGATGCATTATCTTTGCTAGAAAATAAATCCATGCGACTAGACCTCATCCCCCAAATTAGACATACCGAAAGCAACAACTTTTTTCTGCTTTCGGGCCCATGTGCCATCGAAGGCGAGGAAATGGCACTGCGCATTGCAGAAAAAATCGTTCGAATTACCGATGATTTGAAAATTCCCTATGTATTTAAGGGCAGTTTTAAGAAGGCGAACCGCAGCCGCGTTGATTCGTTTTCGGGAATCGGGGATGAAAAGGCCTTAAAAATTCTGCGGAAGGTTTCGGAAACTTTCAAAGTCCCGACCGTCACCGATATCCATGAAGTGTCAGATGCCCTAATGGCGGCCGAATATGTAGATGTGCTGCAGATTCCTGCTTTTTTAGTGCGACAAACCGACCTAGTCGTTGCGGCAGCGAAGACCGGGAAGGTGGTAAACTTGAAAAAAGGACAGTTTATGAGTCCGGAAAGCATGAAACATGCTGTCGCAAAAGTGACCGACTCGGGAAATACCCAAGTGACCATTACCGATAGGGGAACCATGTTCGGATATCAGGATATGATCGTTGATTTTCGAGGTATCCCGACTATGAAGCAGTATGCACCTGTCGTGCTTGATGTCACCCATTCCCTGCAACAACCAAACCAAGCCTCGGGCGTGACCGGGGGACGGCCCCAGCTCATCGAGACGATTGCCCGGGCTGGTATTGCCACCGGGGTCGATGGCATCTTTATGGAAACCCATTATGATCCCGCCAATGCTAAAAGCGATGGTGCCAACATGCTGCCCTTGGAACTCTTGGAAGGATTATTGACCAATTTGGTGGCATTGCGAAAGACTGTGAACAATCTTCAGTAAATCTCGACCATAGCTGAAAGCTTCACCCATTTAAAATTACTTTAGGATGTGACCCAGTTGGGCTGCGCTCATTAATTTTAAGTAATTTGTATATAGAAATCAACTATAAAATGACATTCAGCTTACGTCTCGTACTTTTATCGAGCTTTGTTTTTTTATCATCCTGTAATTCGATACGAACAAAAACCGAAGTCGATTCGCGGCCGAATATTGTTTTTATAATGGCCGATGATCATGCATATCAGGCCATCAGCGCCTACAACAACAGTTTGATCCAAACCCCCAACATAGATCGGCTTGCCAAAGAAGGTATGCTCTTTACGAATGCCTCTGTCACCAATTCAATTTGCGCCCCTTCCCGTGCCGTAATCCTTACCGGAAAACATTCCCACATCAATAAGAAAATTGACAACATTTTCCCTTTTGATACGACCAATTTGACCTTCCCACAATTGTTAAAGGAATCTGGGTATCAAACGGCTTTATTCGGGAAATTGCATTTTGGCAACAATCCTAAAGGATTTGACGAATTCAAAATACTTCCCGGACAAGGAGATTACTACAATCCTAGATTCATTACCCAGAAAGGCGACACGACAATCAGTGGTTATGTTACCGATATCATCACTGACCTGACCTTAGACTGGCTTCAAAATAGAAGAGACCGAGACAAACCCTTTTTGTTGCTATATCTGCATAAGGCGCCCCATCGATCTTGGCTGCCTGCGCCAAGGCATTACAAGGTCTATACAAAAAAGACGTTTCCCCTGCCCGAAACCCTCTTCGATGATTATGCAACACGAGGAGAAGCGGCCAAAACGGCCGAAATGGGCATTTTTCGTGATATGGTGCTGAACTACGACAATAAAGTCACTCCAGAGATTATCGAAGAATTGGGTATCTCCGAGCGAAAATTGTTCGATCCGCTTGAACGAATGTCCGCGGCGCAAAGGGCTTCCTGGGATTCGGTGTACGGCCCTATCAATTTCGAATTCAAAAGGAGTTACCCAACTATGAACGATTCTACCCTGACCCTTTGGAAATACCAAAGATATCTTCAGGACTATCTTGGAACCGTTGCCGCGGTCGATGAAAATGTAGGCCGGTTGCTGGACTATCTAGACGAAAACGGACTCTCAAAAAACACGGTTGTGGTCTATACTTCGGATCAAGGGTTTTATCTGGGGGAACATGGGTGGTTCGATAAACGTTTTATGTACAATGAATCGTTCAAGACCCCATTATTGATAAAATGGCCCAATGTAATTCGCCCGAATACAACCGAGGATGAAATGGTGCAGAACCTTGATTTCGCACAGACTTTCCTCGAAATTGCAGGAGTGACACCTCCTGATGATATGCAGGGCGAAAGTCTCGTGCCCCTCTTAAAGGGCGAGAAGGAAAAATGGGACCGTGATGCCGTGTATTACCACTATTACGAATATCCTGCCGAACATGCCGTTAAAAGACACTACGGCATCGCCACTAAGGAATACAAACTCATCCATTTTTATTACGATGTCGATTCATGGGAATTTTACGATCGGAAAAAGGATCCCAATGAGGTGAATAACGTTTATGATCAGCCAGACTACGTGGAAAAAGTTGCTGAAATGAAACGAAAATTGGAGGCATTACGATTAAAATACAAAGATTCCGATTCACTAAACAACTACTACATACAGTTGTACAAAGTGAAAAACCCGGTCGATTAGCTGGAACTTAGCGCCAGACTAAAAAGCCAATAAATGGCCGTTCCCAAATTTTAGCATCCTCATGGCCATTCGTCAGCCACCCTTTGACCGTAAGATTTACCATTTCTTAACCAAGGCAACCTCTAGTTTGTTATTTTCATTAAAAGGAATCCTTTATTTTTGAAAAAACACTCAAAATGCGAAACACCTTTATTGCTATTATGCCACTTTTTGGCTTTCTCTTAACGAATGCCCAGACCCATTCACATGCTGGAGCACAACCCCTTACCTATCCGGATATCAATGACTATGGTACCCTAAAGACCGACCTACATATGCACAGTGTTTTTTCTGATGGAAATGTATGGCCAACGATTCGGGTTCAAGAAGCACTTCGCGAAAATTTGGATGCCATTTCGTTGACCGAACATTTGGAATATCAACCACATAAAGAGGATATTCCGCATACGGATCGCAATCGCACCTATCAACTGGCGCTGGAGGAAGCAGGAGAACATGACCTTTTGATCGTCCCAGGTTCGGAAATTACAGGTTCAGCACCTATAGGCCATTGCAATGTCGCCTTAATTTCCGATGCAAAAATTAGTACATGAAGCCAAAAGGGTGTTTCTGCGTTTCCCACTCTTGCCGATTACAATAAATTACGTAACTTCCTCACATAGGGAACATTAAATTCGACTACGAGCGAATCCCTAAGCATTCGCAATGAAAAAGACCTTTTTTTCAATGATGTTTTTGATGGCATTTGCCAGCTGCAGTCATACGGAGGTAAACCAAACAATCAACGCCCAAAATAGAAACGACCCAACTCCAATTCCTACTACAGGGGCGAACAATCCTTCATCAGAAAACGACAATGGCCTAACTAATGAAACTCTAGATGATATCACCTCCGGATTTAAGACCCTGTTAACCGCCTATGGTATACCGGGTGCACAAATTGCCATCACCAGAAATGAAAAACTCGTGTATTCGAAAGCATTTGGTTTGGCCGATGCTGCAAAAAACATCGCTGTCAACGAAAGCTCCCTCTTCCGGATCGGCGGTATCTCAAAGGCGATTACCTTGATGGCGCTGTCAACGCTTGTGGCAGACAAAAAGTTAAAACCGGATGATTTTGTTTTTGGTTCTGGGGCATTATTGGGTACACGCTATGGCTCATTGCAATATGAACCACTTGTGGAAACCATAAAAGTCTCAGATCTATTAGAACACAAAGGTGGGTTTGCCGATGAACCCAACGATATTATGTTGGATGTCGTTACCCTTACCCAGGAAGAACTTATCGGAAAAGTGCTAGATGAGCGATCTTTGACATACGTACCGGGAACTACCTATGCCTATTCCAATTTTGGTTATTGTGTTTTGGGACGGATTATTGAAAGCATTTCTGGGAAGTCCTATGAAGCATATGTGCAAGAGCGGCTACTTGGGCCAATGAATCTAACCAATATGAAAATCGGACGGAATACCCAAGAAGAAGCGTATCCTAATGAAGTGCGTTATTATTCGAATTGGCAATCACCCTATGCCATGAATATAGGCAGGATGGATGCGAATGGGGGGTGGATCGCATCGGCCAAAAGCCTAGCATTCATGGCGGTGCAATTAGATGGCCATGGTTCAATACCCGACTTGTTTCCTTTAGAGGAAGGGTTGGATTATCTGAAAAATGGGCAATGGAACCATAATGGCGCCTTGCCGGGTAGCATTTCGATACTCCAGGTTGGTTACCCGATTTCCTATGCCGTATTGCTCAATGCAGGAGATGCCGATTTTCAAGAAATGATCCAAATAGTCAGAAAATTCATTTATGACAAGGTTAACAACCGGACCCAGTGGCCGAACATCGACCTTTTTAATTTTCAGTAGCCGTTGCAACCCTCTTTTGCAAGGAAGGCCTTCAGCCAAATCCCAAATCCCACCCCGATAGTTATCGGGACCAAATTCCAAAATATAGCTTTAGGGACCAACTGCCAATTACATACTGACTACTGAACACTGCCCCCTCCTTCGCTGGCCTCCTTCGCCAAAGTAGCACGGCTACGAAGGCTGAAAAGCTTCGGAGGACACGTACTGTTCACTCCTTACTGCTTACTGTTCACTGCTTACTGTTCACTGCTTACTGTTCACTGCTTACTGCTTACTGCTTACTGCTTACTGGGTTATAAGGTTATTGGGTTATTGGGTTATTGGGTTATTGGGTTATTGGAAATACGAATTACGAATTACGAATTACGAATTTGTTATTCTAAACTTCGTACCTCGCACTTCTGACTTCGTACTTTGCAGTTCGTTCCTCGTGATGACGACCCTGCCTTCTGCTTTCTGCCTACTGAGTACTGATCATTGTTAATTGTTCATTGTTCATTGTTAATTGATCACTGCCTACTGTTCACTGATTACTGCTTACTGGGTTATAAGGTTATTGGGTTATTGGGTTATTGGGTTATTGGGTTATTGGGTTATTGGGTTATTGGGTTATTGGGTTATTGGAAATACGAATTACGAATTACGAAATACGAATTTGTTATTCTAAACTTCGTACCTCGCACTTCTGACTTCGTACTTTGCAGTTCGTTCCTCGTGATGACGACCCTGCCTTCTGCTTTCTGCCAACTGAGCACTGATCATTGTTAATTGTTCATTGTTAATTGCTCATTGATCACTGCCTACTGTTCACTGCTTACTACCCATTCCCATCGGCATACTCCTGTAAATAGGCGTACCGCGCCGTAAGTTTGCCGTTTTGGGTCATCCGAGCGCGCATCAGCACCCCATCTTTATCCCCATTAAAAAAAGCCGGGATTACGTTGTTCAGAAAGGCGTCTCCAAAGCCTTCACTTGCGTCCCTAGGGAGCTCGCTGGGCAAATTATCTACCGCCATTACGGCAATTGCCTTAGGATCTGTAAAATCGATTTCGGTTTCTGATTGCGGCTCATATCCATAGATCGGGTCGGCCACGGTTGAGGGTCGTACGGTCGTTGCAACCGGGCCATCAATATCACAGCTCACATCGGCTACTACCTTGATCTTAAACTCTGGGTGTTTCGCATCGTCACGCGTAAATAGATAAGGTGCCCCTTGGCCATAAAAATGGCCAGCAATATAAAGATCGGTCACCTTTGCAAAGCGAAAAAAATTCGATCTATATGCTTGTGGGTTTGTTATAAAATCAGCCATATTACCTCGAACGCCGTCTTTTCGTTTATTATATTCCGAAACATCGATCTGACAGTACACCGCCTCATTAAAATCCTCCTCAAGATAGGCGGCCACATTGACGCGCTTGATGCCCATGCCATCTAACATTTCCCTGGCCCCATTCCCTACCCTACCCTTCCCGGTCAAAAGTATCTTAATGGCCGGAAGTTTTATATTTTTAAGGGCAAGGATCAGGGCTTGCTGGTCTGTCTGTGTTTCAGCTTTGGGCAATTGAAACAAGTTGTATTTGAGTCCGTATGCCCGCATTCCGTTATAGGCACCCACAATGCCGGCATACCTTCCGAAGGCGACCAAGCGTTGCTCCTTGGTATTGGTAATCGCCTCATGATCATAGAATTCTATGTTCTTTTTTAAGAGCGCTTGCAGCAACTTTTGATTATAAGATTGCTTTTTCATGGTATGCGAAAAGAAAAAATATTTTTTGTTGGGGATCAACGCCTCGATCGGTACTTCCTTTACCCCAAGGAGTACGTCGCATTCATGCATATTAGCAGCAACATGAATTCCCGCATTTTGATATGCTGAATCCCTGTAGATGCGAATGGGGGAAGGTTCGACGACGATTTCAGCTTTTGGGTATTTTTGACGGACTTTTTGACAGGCCGTTGGGGAGAGTACCACCCGCCTATCCGGGGGATTCTTGCGTTCCCGAATGATTCCGAACTTCATATATTGGCTTTGGTATAAAATTTGAGCTAAATTACGTGGAAATACTGCGTTGCACAAACTTTTTGGTATCTTCGCAATCCCCTTTTGGGGAAAAGTTCTTTCATAGTTTGGGGCCGACTGGTTTTGACAGCGAGACCAATGGCAATGTAAGCATGTCGAGCGCTGGGATACAGCTCGTTAATCTCATTTTCCACACTTTTAATTGGCGAAAATAATTACGCTCTTGCCGCTTAATCCGAATCACAGTAGGATTTAGCCTCGTTCCGACTAGGTCGGAAAGCGAGATGTTCCTGAACAGCCCTTGTTGGCGGCGGTTCATTTAGGAGCACCAGAAATGTCAACATAAGGTACTAGTAGCTTCGGCTAGGACACAAAAAACTAAGAAGCTAAGTGTGTATTAGGCCGTTTTCAGTCAGGTGCGCATCGAAAATCAATTGAAAACTCAACATGAAGAAAGCGTTGTAATTGCTTGTTTGGACGAGGGTTCGACTCCCTCCGGCTCCACCTACGCCCTCCGAAGCTCGAGATTTATCGAGAGCGCAGGAGGGCTTTTTAATTTTATCTTATCGCATTCAACAGAATGTCCTTAAAAGTTCGGAGGGCTGCGGTGGATGCCGATCCACAGATCAAACACTGCCATTCCCAGAATCCGAAGCTCGAGATTTATCGAGAGCGCAGGAGGGCTTTTTAATTTTATCGAAACGCATAAACAAAATGTCATTAAAAGTTCGGAGGGCTGCGGTGGATGCCGATCCACAGATCAAACACTGCCATTCCCAGTATCCGAAGCTTTTGCACAGCGAAAGCGAAGGAGTGATAGGATATTGCGTTGTACTCAATTTACTTTACCTCTTTAAATTTAATGTGATGCAACTTCCATATGCGGTCTACATAGTGAAATGTCACAAAGGCCATTATTATACAGGGTTTACAAGAGATATAGCCAAAAGATTGAAAGGCCATCGACAAGGGCATGTTCGCGCTACTAAAGACAAACTACCTATCGCCTTGGTTTATTTTTGCCTATTCGCCAACAAACAAAAAGTGTACGATTTCGAAAGATATTTAAAGAGTGGTTCAGGGATTGCTTTTAGAAATAAAAGGTTAATATAACTCCAATGTTCGCTTACTCCGAAGCTATCTGCATGTTTTCAAATCATGGTTCGATTTTAATTAGCCTAGGAGAATACTATTGAATGCTATCTATTATTCGGTCTTTGAAGGGCATTGATCAAAAGACATTTACTTAAACCACCTTGTATAGTAGCTGCAGCCAATTGGGAGCACCGCAAGGTAACCCCTCCGGCTCCGCATTAAATTTAGGCTACTAGTAGTCATACTATTAAATAAAAAAAAAGAACCATCACCCATGAAATAATCTTTAGATAAACTTGGTTAGCAATTGAATAATTAGTGTAGCATACTATCACCATTTAAAAACAGTATTAATAACAGTGTTTTTAATCAATGGTTCTAAAGTTCATTCACAAGGAATTAACCAAGCAGCAATAGATAGTTTGGAGTCTTTTAACATTCAGTTCGAAACAAAAA
>JBBQAM010000062.1:0-21750 GCA_038316335.1 Flavobacteriales bacterium | reverse complement strand
AAGGACCAAGGTACTCCTTTGGTCGTATACTTTTTGCCGCCATTGTTATGCGTGGCAAGCCGTTTCTCGATATTGTCGGTATGACCTGTATAATAACCGTCCAATTTTTCACTGTACAATATGTATACTACATACCCCATTAATTCCTGCGACCACCCCGCCGAAGGCGGGATACGCTACCGGCCAAAGGCGGGAAAGCCGGGCGAAGTCTATCGGCCGCAGCTTTGAAAAAGCGGAGGCGGACTACATCCCGAATTCGGATTGCAAAAATATAAAAGTTAGTTAGATTAGCTTCTATCTTTTTAAAAAATTGTCCTGAAATCTATTTCAGACTCTCGATCCATTCGAACATTCGTTCGGTCCAGCCCCGTAAATGGGGGTCTTTGAGGGCCAACGAAAATCCGTGCCCGCCTTTGGGATAAATGTGCATGGTTGCAGAGACCCCTTTGTCCTTTAGCGCCTCAAAGAATAGGAGGCTATTCTCTACTGGAACGGCAGTATCATCAGCGGCATGTACCAAAAAAGTGGGCGGGGTATCCTCGGTAACCTGTAACTCATTCGAGAAACGTTCCTCCAATTCGGTACTAGGGTGCTCCCCTATCAAATTCGTTTCAGAACCTTGGTGTTTGGTTGATTGGGTAAACGTGATTACGGGATATCCCAAGGCCATAAAATCGGGTCGGGCACTCAAGGCATCGGCTGCATCTACCGCTTCGTAAACCTTTTCGTTGTAATGGGTACCCAACGTACTTGCCAAATGACCCCCTGCAGAAAAACCGATGATCCCAACTTTATGGGGATCTATATTGAAGGCATCGGCCTTACTTCGCACCAAACGCAATGCCCGCTGCGCATCGATTAAAGGAACGTTGAACTTTTCCTTTTGTGACACCGAGGATGGCAATCGATATTTGACCACAATACCAGCAATTCCTTTGCTATTTAAGAATTTGGCGATATCGGTGCCTTCCCAGTCATAGGCCAAAATGCCGTAGCCGCCTCCCGGAAAAATCAACATGGCCTGACCCGTAGCATTCGATTTAGAAGGCAGGTATACCTCAATCGAAGGCTCCTGTACTTTACTAATCCGTAGGATTCCCTCATAATCGTGTGCCTCTTTCTCCTCAGAAGCGATACGATTGGGAATTTTGCCCTTGGGCCAAAGGGGCATAATCGAATCCTGTGCCGTTATATTGCTTTGTACCATAATGAGTGCTATTATTAAAATTGCTCGTATCATAAAGTTTATGTATTTTATTTGGTTGCTAACCTCATTTAGTCAGCTTCGCAGGGCCATTTAAAATTGGCCACTTTATCATTGCTGGCCGCCCCTAGATTATAATGCCACCATTCGGTGCGGATGGACCAAAAACCATGGCGTTCCATGGTTTCCTTCAACAATTTTCGGTTCTTGAGAATGATCTGCGGTAAATCGGTATTATCATGATAGGCCTTTTTTCCAAAAAAATCGAAATCGGTCCCCATTTCCAATTCTTTTCCATCTAAGGTGACTAGGGTAATATCTACGGCCCCTCCTTTATTGTGGATCGAGCCTTTCTTAGGATTGGCCACATATTGGGGGTTGGGTACGATCGCCCACATTTTATACTGCACCGAATTGGGTCTGTAGCAATCAAAAAATTTGATTTTCACACCCTGCGTCTCAAAGTCCTTATTGGCTTCTAGTAATGCTTTAGCAGTTTTTACCCTAGTATAACACTCAGCACAATCATATACCTTTGCCTTCAAAAAATTATTCGTTGTGGCATAGCGCAGTTCATAGGCGAAGCCATCGCTAAAATCTGCAAGTCGCACAAAGGTCGTATCTGCCAATTCCTCAAAAGTCTTAAAACTTCGTGCCACTTGTTCTTCTCGTGTTCCTATCGTATCAACGGGAGCAATCACATTAGGTACCGCTGTAACGTCTTTTTTTTCAGGCTGATTTCGTTTACACCCCATTGTTATCCCTACGGCAAGTAGCATAGTCAAGAAAATGCCATTTCGGTTAACAAGCATATAAAGAAAAGTTTCTAGCTGTTGAAGATACTGATATTTTTTTTCAGGAAAATTGACCGTAGTTCGATTTAGGTGATAAAAATAGTGTTTCTCCGATTTTTTGATGATTTTTAAGGAATTGAAAAAAAATCAAATTCCATAGATTTTAATACATGGCCCTATGAGAAAAACAATTGTTATAATCTTGCTATTTACCGCGGTATTTTATTCCTGTAAGAAGGATAAAAAGGAGGTCATTGCAAAAACTGATCATGGGGTGCCCTGGATGCTCGGATTTGAGAAAACCGAAGTAAATCCTATAATGTCTTCCGACTCCGCCTATGTATTTACCGATCCGATGACCGGGAAGGAGGTGCAATGGCAAAAAGCGGATGTTTTCAATCCGGCGGCCATTGTCAGGCACGATACGGTTTTTATGTTATTCCGGGCCGAAGACAATCCCAAAGCGATTTTAGGGGGAAGAACCTCGCGCATTGGGCTAGCTTATAGTACAGACGGAATCAAATTTACCAAACAGCAACATCCCGTTTTATTCCCCGAAAAAGATGCTTTCGAGCAATGGGATTATCCCGGAGGGGATGAGGATCCCCGCGTCGTTGAATTGCCTGATGGGAGTTATGTGATGCTCTATACGAGTTGGAACAAGGATATTGCACGCTTATCTTCTGCCACCTCTACTGACCTAAAAAAATGGACGAAACAAGGTCCGGTTTTCGAGCAGGCCGATGGCGGTAAATTTTTGAATATTTGGAGCAAATCGGGATCCGTGGTCACCGAGTTGGTAGATGGGCGTTTAAAAGCAAAAAAAATCAACGGAAAATACCAAATGTACTGGGGAGAACTTTTTGTCAATCTCGCACAATCGGAAGATGGTATCGACTGGGAACCATTGTTGGATGAAAAAGGGGAATTAGTGCATGTTTTCGAGCCTACTTTAAACGAATTCGACAGTCATTTGACCGAACCCGGACCACCTGCCCTTTATACAGATGATGGCATACTTTTGCTATACAACGGTAAAAATCTATTAGGTGAGGGTGCCAGTTCCAAGGTTCCCGAAGAAACGTATTGCGGCGGGCAGGTTCTTTTCGATAAAAATGACCCTTCGAAATTCGTTGCGCGATTAAGCACACCGTTTATTTGCCCTACCCTTCCCCACGAAAGAAGTGGACAATACGAGCAAGGAACTACATTTATCGAGGGGCTGGTTTATTTTAAAGACAAATGGTTCCTATATTATGGTACGGCCGATTCGATGGTCGGATTGGCAGTGAGTGCTCCGAAGGAGGAGAATGCGAAGTAGCCCTTCGTTAATCGAAGGATTGAAGTCGTAAGATGTATGTAAACAGGAAATCTAATGCAGCGTTATTCCTTTTTAAGTGCCGTATTGCTTTTCACGACCTTCTTAGCTTGTAATAAAAGGTCTCCAAAGCCGCTCGCCCAACCACATAAAAAACCAAATATTATATTGATATTGGCCGACGATCAAGGATGGGGCGATTTGGGTCATAGTGGAAATTCGAATCTTAAGACCCCGAATATCGACGCCTTGGCCGCAAATGGGGTTTCCTTCGATAATTTCTTTGTGCAACCCGTATGTTCCCCAACGCGCGCAGAACTCTTGACCGGACGCCACTTCACCCGATTAGGGGTTACTTCAACTTCTGAGGGCGGCGAACGCATGAATCTCGATGAGACCACCCTCGCAGATATCTTAGAAAAAGCAGGGTATGCAACCGCGGCCTATGGCAAATGGCATAATGGTACACAACCTCCCTATCATCCAAATTCTAGGGGATTTGAAGATTTCTATGGATTCTGCTCGGGACATTGGGGTAATAATTTTAGTCCCATGCTTGAACACAATGGGGAAATCGTCACGGGAAATGGATATTTGGCGGACGACCTTACTGACCACGGTCTTCAATTTATCGCACAAAACGCTCATAAGCCCTTTTTCCTCTACCTCCCATACAATACGCCCCATAGCCCAATGCAGGTGCCTGATGCATATTGGGACCGACATAAGGACGCCGTTTTGGAAAAATTGTATCCAGGTCCGGAGCAGGAAGATCTTAATTTCACACGCGCAGCCCTCGCCATGGTTGAGAACATAGACACCAATGTGGGGCGAATCATGATGCAACTCCGTTCTCTGAACCTTACCGAAAATACGATCGTTCTCTATCTTTCCGACAATGGCCCAAATGCGTTTCGCTGGAATGGGGATTTGCGCGGCAAGAAAGGCTCAACGGATGAAGGTGGAGTGCGAACACCATTTTTTATGCAGTGGAAAGATTCGATTCCCAAAGGAAAACAAATACCCCAAATAGCCAGTGCCCTTGATATTTTGCCAACATTGGCAAAACTGGTCGGTGTGAAAGCCGACACAAAAAAAGCGATTGATGGGTGTGACCTATCAACCTTGATTTTCAATAAAAAGCCCTCATGGGAGGAACGATTGATCTATAATCATTGGAACGGGAAGACCAGCGTACGTTCCCAGCGTTTTCGCTTGGATGATGCCAATAGATTATATGATATGGAACAAGATCATGGCCAAACCAAGGATGTTTCCACGGCATATCAACAAATCACCGATTCCCTGATGAAGGCCAAGGCAAACTGGTTGGCCGAGACGATGCCAATTGCCAAGGAGAAAGATGATCGCCCATTTTCCTTGGGGTATCCAGGAAATCCACTCACGCTACTGCCAGCACGTGATGGCATGCCACACGGCAACATACATCGCAGCAATAAATATCCCAATGATTCTTTTTTTACGAATTGGATAGACGTCAATGATAGCATTACTTGGGATGTCGAGGTCCACGCCGAAGGATCGTTCGAGGTACAACTCTACTATACCTGCTCTGAAAAAAATATAGGTTCAATTGTTGAATTGAGCTTGGGAAATAGCAAAATAGCCACCAAAATCACCAAGGCCTATAACCCCGCGCTCGGCGGAATGGAACATGATCGCGTACCGCGAATGGAATCGTATGTAAAAGAATTCATACCCATGAAACTCGGAACCATGACCCTGAAAAAAGGTCGGGGATACCTAACCTTAAAGACCTTGGAAATTCAAGGCAAAGAGGCCTTCGATATGCGCCTTTTGCAATTCAAACGCGTTCAATAAGCGCCCCGTTCACGTATTGTTTTGAGGATGCTAATCCTCTTATCAATACGTCCGCTTTATTGAGGTGTCTCGTTTTCTCCTGCCTTTTCCTTGACTCTTCTGCCTTCACAGCGATCGCAGAGATCGGTTATGTTCTTCAATTCCCTTGCCTGGGCGACGGTTCCTTCAAATATTTCACTGGTTCGGGCCGAATTGATATAAGAGCAATCGGAATAGAGGTGATAACTTTTCCCTGATTTAGTCCAATACACATGGTTGACGCCATCCATAAGCACTTCAACCTGCTCGGTCTGTTCGGCATATTTTTCTTGGGAAGGGGGATTAAAATCGGTACCCACGACTCCCGCAATAAGCAGCGCCACGGTAGCAATCGAACCTACGAGCCCTTTTTGCTTTCCACTTAAATTTTTATCGGTAAAAATAAGGATTACCAGAGGCAAAAAGGCAATGATCGATATGATCAAACCCAATTGGTTTTGAATAAAAAATTTGACCTTGTCTTTTTCGGAGGCTGGATCCAAGCGGTTCGATTTTTTCCACAGAACAGATCCTATGATGGCAAAGATCAAATCGATCACGATCAGGCCAATGAGCCAATTCATGTTGGCCGGCACGGCCTTCAATTGCATAATGGCCAAAACCTCGACGCCAATGGCGACAATCCAGGAAATAATGGCCAAGAGGCGAAACGTTTTCGCCTTTCCCTTGCTTTCATCGCTTGCCACAAAGGCTTTTGGCGTAGTCGTTTCAGGGGTTGAAGATGCCTCCGGGGCGATTTTGGTTATCTTTTTTGGTGTTTTCTCGTTTTCCATGGTTGTAGTCTTTTGGTTTTCGTTGATTATGAATTAATAGAAGTTACACAAATACATGTAGTAAAAATAAAAAAAATAGGCGTGTATTATCAGGTATAGCAGGTTTTCAACCAATTTATCAACGCCCAATACGGTGGAATAAGAATCGACCCACATTTTAACCATTGTCAACATCAAGGAAACAACACAAACTTAAAGTTGTTTTAAGAGTACGGTTCTGCGCATTTTCAAAAAATTCGTAGTGTTCTCTATGTCATGGGCTGCCGATTCGATTAAAAATGGGTCCCGATCCAGATAGCGGGTAATTTCTCCAATAGTTGGATCTTTGCCAAGTATTTGCAGTTCTCCAAGCACCTGGTGGGCCGCTGTATCCAATAGGTTTTCATCTATATTTTGTAACAGGGTCGTGAGTACTTGCCGATAGCGTTCATACACATAGTCATCGGTTGCAATCGTCTTATCCAGGTCATCTTCCAACGAAAATATCATGCGATCTTTCAAAAGTTGATATCGGGCCTCCTTCCCTTCATGCGGATAGTCCATCAAAAGATCGTCATAATCCCAGGCCATTACTTTGAATTGTCTTGAATTTGGATCGATATACAAAAAAAGTTCATCCGAATAGTCTCCGTTTTTCACAAAGTAATTGAAGCCCATCCATTCAAAATAGGCCTCTATATTCATCGAATTCTGCAAATGTTGGTACAAGGCTACATCTTTTAATCGGGTCACATCATAAAGGGCATGGTACATTTTTCGATATCGCTTCACCGAGTCTTTCGACTTGGTCTGCACATATTCCTGATCAATTTTGTGATCAGCGCCGCGCCTGATCATAAACGGACTATTTAATTTGGCCATGGCCGACTGTGGTTTTTCAACGAGCAAATAGACACCTTGGAGCTGATCGTTGATCCATAGCGTACAATATGAATTCAAGGGCGGAAAAAGTCCCATTCGTGAAAGCAATAAAAAAGACCAACGGTTATGCCACAGGTTTCTGTCCATTGCCAAGTTTAGCAAGTCGAATTTTTTGATGCCCCCATGTTGTCCATCAAAGGTTACTTGGAGCGTATCGGCAAGACCTACTGAAAATGATTTTCGCAGATACTGTAAGGTACTTTTTCCTCTTAGATGTAGGTCGTTTAATTTGGTGGGAACCCCATTATAGGTCATTTGGGCATTCTTAAAGTTTAATTTGCTGCCCTTTTGTTTCTTTAAATATAAAAACTGGTGTTCTGGCATTGTGATCCGTATTTCCGGAAAAATGTCGATTCCTTCCTTTGCTTCTTGCTTTGTCTGGGCAACGATTTGAAGATTCAGAAGGATGGCCGGTAGTACCCAGAAAATCGAACCTTTTGCAACTATTCGATACGCGCCCTTACGGGACATTTTAAGAAGTAACTGCCTGAATTTTAGATAGAATTGCAACATGGGCCAGTGGTTGGACGGCTTTTGGTTTCAACTGATTGAGGTCGAAATAAATCCATTTATCTAAAAATAATGAATTTATTAATATGTTTTTAATTGCGAAGGTAGCTAACCTAATCATGAGAGAATAAAAAACTAAGATTATGTGGAAATGAAATACACCATAGTATCATCGGTCGCAGTAAATAATACCTTGTCAAAATTTTAAGCGCTCAATTGGTTTTTACAATAAATTTTAATTCTTCAGGCCAAACGAAAAAACATCAGGTCTTGAATAATGGCCCACTACATCAAACATGCGCTTGGCTGCTATAATTTTCTGAAGATCGATTTCGGCATATAATATGGCTTCTTCGGCCTCGAGCGGACCTGCCAAAATCTCGCCATTAGGAGCTATGATACAGCTATTGCCCGTATTAATCCATTGCCTGCCTTTTGGGTAAAGTTGTTTAAAATGGTATTCATCAGGAATATTATCCATGCGAAGTGCCATGCAGGTGCTAATTACAAATAGGCCTCCTTCCCTAGCAATGTGTTGCATCGATTGTAACCAATTGGCACTTTTGTCCCAGGTTGGGGTTACTAGTATTTGGGCACCGCTTTGGTAAATGGCATTCCTGGCCAAGGGCATATAGTTTTCCCAGCAAATTAGTCCGGCAATCATACCTGCGGATGTTTTATAAGACCGAAGTGTACTTCCATCACCTTGCGCCCATATGAGTCGCTCTCCTCCCGTGGGAATTAGCTTGCGGTGTTTGCCCATCAGCACGCCATTTTGATCAATAAACAATAGGCTGTTGTAGAGGCTAGATCCACTCAACTCCGAATTGCGTTCATTTACGCCCATAACGACATTAATGCCCGCTGATTTAGCAGTTTTGCAAAGTCTGTCGATTGTTTTTCCAGGAACCGTCACGGCATTCTCCACTAGTTTGATATAAAGTTCGTTTAAGACGGCCGTCTTACTATTGGGTATCAACCACACCCAATCTGGGTAACCAGAAATAAACGCCTCAGGAAAAACGATGAGATCAGCCCCTTTTTTACCAGCCTCCAAAATCGCAACACATGCCTTATCAACCGTCTTTTCTTTATTAAAAAATAGTGGGGAAAGTTGAGCTGCCGCTACTTTCAGAATTTTGTTCATCCTTATTACTTTTTTGTCTTCATTTCACAATGATATGAATCGCAATCTATTGAAGCTATGCTGTAGCATATTTTCGTAACCGAAGACGTACGCTTAATCACCATCAAGAGTACAGCCATTTGAAAATCGGTTTTCCTCGGGAATGGCCATTCGATCGGAATCATATCTCAAGATACATATTAAAATAGTTATTCCTTCTTTCTATCTTATATGGTATTCCTAGTCTATTCAATAGCTTTGACCACTTTGCCGCCTTTCATTACGAATTTCACCCGCGTCAATTCGGAAATGTCTTCAAGCGGATTCATTTTCGTAGCGATAATATCGGCGAACTTCCCGACTTCAATACTCCCGATTTCAGCTTCCTTCATCAACAGTACGGCATTCACTTTCGTACCCGCTTGAATCGCCTGCATGGGAGACATTCCCAATTTTACGAGTTCCCCGAATTCCCTGGCTGCAAAATTGGGTGGAAAACCAACATTATCGGAGCCAACACCTATTTTAACGCCTCTTTTGAAGGCCTTTTCCAACATGGCCAAGGAAGATGCCCGATATTTTTTAGTCAGGGCGATATTTTTTGCCTGTGCCTCACTATTTTCCCATGTTTCTAGCGAGTATGCCCCGACGGCAAGGGTTGGGATAAGATACACGTCATATTTCAAAAACAAGTCTATGCTTTTATCATTTAAAAAAGTGCCGTGCTCTATTGAGCGTACCCCCAATTCGATGGCTTTGTTTATACCTTCGGTAGCGTGGGCATGTGCCATGACCGGCACGCCCCTGCGCTGCGCCTCTTCAACGGCCGTTCGTATTTCGGCATCACTAAAATGGACATTTTGAGGGTTATCCCCTACCGACATAAATGCCCCTGTAACTAAAATTTTTATCCAATCGCTTCCATATTTTATTTCATTTCTTACCGCTTTTAGAATTTCATCCGGACCATCGACTACGAGGCCATCGGCTATGACCTGCTGTTCTGGCGAAAGATAATTTATATCGCCACCGCCTCCCGTTACCGAAAGGTAATGGCCCGCACCAAAAATTCGCGGCCCATCGAAAAGGCCCTTATTGATCGCATCCCTAATTTCAAAAACGGCATACTGCGTATCGGCATCCCCAGCGATCCTTAGGGTTGTCCATCCTTCCGAAAGCCAGTTCTGAACCGTCTTCAAACCGCGTAACGCGTTAAATGCAGAGGACCCCTTTAAATGATTCGTCTGATAATCATCCCCATAAATTAGGGGATGTACGTGCGCATCTATTAGCCCTGGTAAAACAGTATATTCCGACAAGTCGATTACGATATGTTCGGGCCGTATTGAATTTTCGGTCCCAAGTGCAATGATTTTTTCCCCTTCTACAAAAATTACCGCCTTCGAGAGTATCTCGTTATCGTTACCGGTTATTAGCCGGCCACAAATAATTGCAGTTTGGCTTTGTGCCGTAAGTAGCAGCGAAAACTGAAGCATTACATAGGAAACAAGCAGTATTTTTTTCATTTTTTATTTTATTGGATAAAGCTTACGGCTCAAAGTAGAAAGCGAATGCTTGGTAAAGGATGGTGTATTGCTCATTTCGGTTGAATTTCAGAACGATGCTCCTTTGATTTTTTAATCGCGTGATTTATGTCTTCAAATATAAAATCTTTTGACAATACCGAGAATAAACCGTTTTTTTCAAAGTCTAAGAGCAGCCTTTCGCCTACTCCAGACAGAATCACATGAATATTTCTGGAGTTATATGATTTAATGATTTCCTTTAAACTCTGAAAGCCCGTCGCATCGATCAAGGGTACATACCGCATGCGAATAATAACTGCTTTCGGTTTCATATTGGCAGCTAGTATTGTTTCTTGAAATTGCCTTGCCGCTCCGAAAAATAAGGGCCCGTTGATTTCATAGAGCAAAACATCCTTGGGCAATTCCTTGAGTTCTTCATCAAATAAATCCTCACTGTGTATTTGGTCATGTGTAATAGCCTCTATATTTACCGATTCACTCATCCGCTTCATAAACAACAGGCTAGAAAGCACAATGCCAACCTCAATGGCAATTACAAGATCAAAGATTACGGTAAGTAGAAACGTAGTAAGCAGGATGATCGTATCGATTCTGTTTCCTTTCAGCAGCGATTTGAACTGTCGCCATTCACTCATATTGTAAGCTACAACCACCAGTATTCCTGCAAGACAGGGCATGGGTATTAGTTTTGCATACCGACCAAAAAGCAACATAATCGATAATAAGACCAAGGCATGGACAATTCCGGCCAAGGGCGTTCGTCCACCGTTTTTCACATTCGTAGCCGTTCGCGCGATAGCACCCGTTGCAGGTAGACCTCCAAAAATCGAAGATGCGATATTGGCACCACCTTGCGCGATTAATTCAATATTAGAGCGGTGTTTGCCCCCGATCATCCCATCTGAAACGACCGCTGATAACAGGGATTCGATAGATCCCAACAAGGCGATTGCCAAGGCAGGTTGCAAGAGTGACTTGACCGTTTGATAATCGACTTGTGGAAAGACCGGAAGGCTTAAATGATTGGGGATCTCGCCAAAATTACTCGCGATGGTATCGACCGGGATTGCATATACTGCAACCAGTATCGTCGAAATCAGTATTGCGACTAGCGAACCTGGAACCTTATTCGTGATTTTCGGGAAATAAACAATCGTAAGTACCGTAAATATGCTCATTGTGATGGCATAGAGATTCAGATTGGCGGCCGATTGGATGTACAATTTCCATTTTTCAATGAAATCAGCAGGTACTTTTGCGATGTGCAGCCCAAAAAATGCATTTATCTGAGATGAAAAAATGATCAAGGCTATGCCACTTGTGAAACCTACGATCAGGGAATACGGAATAAATTTTAACAAATTACCCAGACGGGCAAGGCCAAAACCAATCATTATAAACCCTGCCATAAAAGTGGCTATCGTCAACCCGTTCATACCATATTGCTGAACAATCCCATAAACAATGACTATAAAAGCGCCTGTGGGGCCACCTATTTGCACCCGACTCCCCCCAAAAACGGAAATTATGATCCCTGCAACAATTGCCGTAATCAACCCTTTTTCAGGAGATACACCTGAAGCAATAGCAAAGGCGATGGCCAATGGCAGTGCTACGATTCCGACAATTAAACCGGAGATAATTTCCTTTCGCAGCTGCTTGCCGCTGATTCCTTCCTTTAAAACCGAAAATAATTTTGGAACAAACTCCGTATTCATATAGGCTACTTATAATTGTGTTCAAATGATGTATTCACCTATATGGGTTATACAGGCAATTGTTCTAACATAAAGAAACCCTATCAAACGCTAATTCGAATCAAACTTCAATTCCTCACTATCCCGGTACCCGATTCTTACTGTTTTGGCCTCAAAAAAAGTTCCGAGAGGCAACGGTTTACTATATATTTTCCAAATCGTATCCTGCGCTTGTTTCCAGATTATGGTGGCATCGGGCAGTTTTGAGATTAAATATATGCCATCTTCTTTATCTTCCATTTCCAAAGGGGGTAGACGAAGTTGCTCTCCATTGGGCAACCATTTGGCCACCAACTCTTTTTCAGGGTATCGACCAAGATCTTCGGACGTAACCAGCCATTCGTTCAATAGTTTTCTTAAAAGAAATAGGGTATCCTGAAGTTCAGGCCTATTGACCAGATTTTGCAGTTCATAAGGGTCGTTTTGTACATCGTAGAGTTCTTCTGCGGGTTTTGTTGGTGCCAACCATTGCGCCTGTTCTTTGTTCAGTCGACCCGTCGCGTATAATTTTCGCAATTCTTGCATCATCGGCATCTGTTCCCGATAGGCAATCGGCATTGCATGGGAAATAGTCGTATCAAAACTTTTAATATACTTGTACCTTTTTGAACGAACTGCCCGCAATCGATCGTACAATTCGTCGAAACGATCTGTCGAGTGAAACGTATACTTAGGTTTATGGGCCACTTCAAAGGTTCCGAACAAGGCGTGTCCTTGCATCACCTTAGGTGGTTCGATGCCTGCGAGGGATAGCACGGTAGGCGCCAAGTCAATAAAACTAATTAATTGATCATCCCTACTTCCTGCATTTCTATTATTGGCGAATTTAATGATCATGGGTACTTTTACCCCCGTATCATACAAGGCCCTTTTGTATCTGGGAAAAGGTCCGCCATGATCCCCGTAAAAGAAGATAATACTGTTCTCGTAGAGTCCGTCTTCCTTTAACTGTCGAATGAGCTGCCCGATCTGATCATCCAGCCGTTTTAAGTTGCTATAATTCACCGCCAGATCATGGCGAATAATTGGAGTATCCGGAAAATATGGGGGCACTGGAACCTGTGAAGGATCCACATACAACGAATCGTTCCCTCGGGCCCACACTTGTGACTCGTGGCAAACCGCAAAATTAAAAACCGTAAAAAATGGTTGTCCGTTTTTCCGCTTTCGCCAGTGTCGGTCTTTGCTGCTTTCATCCCAAGCGGCATCGGTCTTTTTGAAATTATAATCCTCTTTGGGGCCGTTAGCACAGTAATAGCCTTTCTTCCGGAGGTATTCGGTAAACATTTTTACTCCTTGGGGCACTATGGGCGAATAACTCGGAATGCCTATCTCTGGTTGATTCTGCTCGTTATAGGCATTGTAGGTGCGCATATTATGGGTACCCAAAGTTGTGGGATACATCCCGGTTATGATAGCGCTTCTAGCTGGGGCACATACGGGAACCGGCGAAAATGCATTGTCGAAAACCACCCCATCCCGTGCCAAAGCCTCTAAATTGGGCAAAGCAATCGTCGCATTGCCATACATCGGGAAAAATTCGGGCGACTGATCTTCTGCAACCAACCAGATGATATTGGGCTGGGTGATTTCTTGGTGCTCGGTATCCCCTGCTTTTTTTTCAGAACAGGAAAAAAACAGGAACATAAAAAGAAGGAACACCGTACTTGGGGTTACTAGGGGTGTTTTCATATTTAAGCTGTACTAGTACAGCTAAAGGTAATCGATTAAGCCATAAAACAAAAACTCCGCTCTTTATATAAAGAGCGGAGTCTTAAATTGCTTTCTAGGATGTTATTTCAATCCCCGAAGAAATAGCAGACTTTGGGGAACTTGATCTTCCACCCTTGAGGATTCATCCTCGATAAATAGGTATTCGATACCAAGCTCCTTGGCCCGTTTTACAAGTGAGGCGATATCGACCTTACCTGTTCCGAGCACCACATTCGTTTCAACATCTTCATGCCCCGTATCATTGTAAGCTACGCTTGCTTCCATATCCTTAAGGTGCATCAAGAGAAACTTATCGGGATAGGTATTTAAAATTGCCAAAGGATCGGCACCGGAATGTTGCACCCAATACACATCCATCTCAAAACCGAAATCGGTTGCGTTTTTTGCCATATAATCAAACAACGTACCCCCTTCATACGGGCGAAATTCATACCCATGGGCATGATATGCCAATTGTATACCAGCGGCTTTCAATTTTTTTCCGGCCATATTGAACAACGCCGTTGCGGCTTTTACTTCCTTGATGGTAAAACTTTTGTCATCATGCGGAATCCATGCGACCATGACATATTTCGCCCCAAAACCCTTGGCATTTTTAATGACTTTATCGAGGTCGTCCTTGAGCTCGTTATAATCGGCCCCAACACTGACCACTTCGAGATTTCGGTCATTCAGTGCCTTTTTAAAGGCCTCCAATGACATACCATAGGTGCCGCCTCCTTCAAGTTTGGTGATGCCCCATGATTTTATGAGATCCAGACTTCCGAGGACATCGGTCTTGAATTTGTCACGTAGGCTATAGAGTTGAAGGCCCACCTCTTGGGCCGATAAAAAAGGGCCAAAAAAGAGAATGAACAAGATAATTGCAAGTTTTTTCATAATTCGTTTATATGTTTTATATGATTTACACCGTGTATATGCACCACTAAATATGCCATCTCACATGGCACTTCTTATGAATACCGAAAATCACTTGGTAACGCTTACTCCGATAGGGCCTAGGTCAACAGATTGCCTTGTTCATCCCATTCAGCAATGTCATTACGTTTGCTTTGATCGACACATTTGGCGATCCATTCAGGGTCATACGACATTCCGTGTTGCGCCAAGACATCTTCGGGCACACCATCCCAAACATTCGGCGAATTACCTTGGTATCCCAAATCTGCAATACCGACTTTAGAGGTGTAATATCCCGTCATTGTCAAGCCCCGCATCAAATAAAAAAACTGAATTTCCAAGGCTTGATCATCCAAAGACTTGTTTGGGTCATGAAAGGCTATCGGGTCTAAAATCGCTTTTTGCTGATCTAGGGAAGCCGATTTAAAATCAGTCCCATAAACGGTATTGCTCTTGTGATCGAGCCACATCAACCCCCCTAGAAGGGGGACTTGGAGCTCTGGTTGATCCTTTCCCATAAATTCAATGAAATTCGGAACGTCGGCTTCGATGGGACCACCGTGGGGTTCTTTTGGAGGTAGAATGACCGTGCTAAGGGCACCAATGGTTTCAAGTTCATGATCGGTGAATAATTTTTCGGCATTCAACTTTTCGAGCCGTTCCAATTCCGCTGGGGTCCTGCCAAAATATTTCTCATCGGATTTAGCAACCGCCACGGCAGACAAATTCGATTCACTTTCAGGTTTACACCCTTGAAATGCCAATGCGGAAGCACCGGCACCTAGAATAATGGTCTGTATACTTTTTCTTCTGTCCATCCTCTAAATATTTTGCTGTTTCAATTGTTCAATGATATAGTCGCTGGCCCGCCAAGAGAGTGCCAAAATGGTCCAAGTACAGTTTTTATCGCCTTGCGATACAAATGGTCCCGCATCAACGATAAAGACATTTTTGGCATCGTGTAACTGTTGGTATTTATTGGTTACCGAAGTTTTCGGATCATCGCCCATACGAGTGGTACCTACTTCATGAATGATTCTTCCGGGCGCCTCTAGCCCATAATCTTCCTCTTTGGTGGGTGTCGGACTTAATACTTCCCCGCCCATGTTATGAATCAATTCCTCAAAGGTCTGCTGCATGTGTTTGGCCTGTAATTTTTCAAAATCAGACCATTTATAATTAAATTTTAAAACTGGAATACCAAATTTATCCACGGTGGTCGGATCAATTTCGCAATAGTTATCCCTACGGGCAACTGGTGCTCCCCGGCCCCCGAAGCCAATCACAGCGCCATAATATTTTTTGACATCTTCGCGTAGGCCTTCCCCATAACCGCCAACTGGGAGGCCAAAAAACTTGTTGAATGCATTCGGATTGTATGCAAAGCCATAATTTGGCATTCCCATACCGCCCCAGACCTCAATATGATATCCCCGTGGAAAATCTAGTTTGGTATTGTCACCCCACCAAGGAGTGTATACATGCATCCCGCCGACACCATCTTCATTATAGGAAGGCTTTCGGTTCATCAAACCAGGAATAAAACCGGCCCTGCTTGATCCTGTTGAATCATTCAGGTACTTTCCGACTACGTCGCTACTATTCCCCAACCCATTGGGATGTTGTTTGCTTTTAGAATTTAAAAGGATACGTGCCGAACTACATGCCGAGGCGGCAAGAACGACCACCTTAGCCTTTAATTTGTATTCCATTCGATCGTCCTTACTTATATAGGATACCCCGGTAGCTTTCCCCTCGTCATCGGTCGTCACTTCTCGGACTACTGAGTTAACAAAAATCTTGACCTTCCCCCCACTTTTTTGGGCAGGGAAAATTAGGCAACTTCCTGCAGAAAAATCGGCATACACGGAACAGGATCTTCCACACTGGCCACAGTAAAAGCATACCCCTCGATCATTATTGATCTTTTTTGTAAGCATTGATAATCGGCCCGGGATTACGGGAATCCCAGTTTTTTTGGCCCCTTGAATATAGAAAAGTTCATGCAGCCTTGGTTTTGGGGGAGGCAAGAAGTATCCGTCCGGATCGTTGGGACGACCTTCCTTGGTTCCAAAAACACCGATTAATTTATCTACCTTATCATAATAAGGCTTTACATCCTCATAACTTATGGGCCAATTATCCCCGAGGCCATCATGATCCTTATTCTTAAAATCATGTGGGCCAAAACGCAATGAAATACGGCCCCAATGGTTGGTTCTACCTCCCAACATATGGGAGCGGTACCAATCAAATTCGGTACCTTCCGCATGGGTATAGGGCTCGCCTTCGATATCCCATCCTCCATAGGCCATATCCCATTCGCCGAAGACACGATCGGTATTGGCGCCTCTTCTTGGCGAATCATAAGGCCATTTCAATTGGGTCATTGTTTTGGGGTCTTTCGGGTCAAAATAGGGACCGGCCTCGACTACCGCTACGTTTAGGCCGGCATCGGCCAATTGCTTTGTTGCCATACCGCCTCCGGCACCCGAGCCAACGATAATGACATCATACATTTCTGAGGATTCCTTAATCTGCATAGTTTAATTTTAATTAGGAGCCACAATTTAGAAAATAATCAAAATATAAAGGCCTTTTTTAGCGGAATAACATCATCTTTTATTTTAAGTGATCTTATTTATACTTGAAAAGTCAAAATTGAATGTTATGGTGGGATCGTGGTGCTAGTTATTACTAGATCCTTTTTATTCCCGAAAAGTCGTCCCTATATTGGGAAGGGGTGCGGCCTTTTGACTTTCTAAAAACGCGGTTGAAGTTGGCTATGCTATTAAACCCACACATAAAGGCAATTTCCGAAACGCCTAGATCCTTCTCGATAAGCAATCGGGCAGCATATCCAATGCGTACATCGTTCAAATATTCGACAAAGGTCTTCCCCGTCCTCTTTTTAATAAACCTATTAAAAGATACATTGCTCATGTTTAATAGTTCGGAGACTTCTGATAGGGTCAATTTGGAAGCATAGTTATTCTGGATATAACCGTATAAAAGATCGATTTTATCACTTTTTTCGGCATTTTTGTTCTGAATCGTGGTTGTCGACAACAATCTTTGATTTGCAGAAATCGCTAAATCGTATAAAATCGAAATTAATTCAATAAAATAGTCGATTCCGCCCAGTTTGGAGACCATTGATAGCCTAGGAGCCATCTGCAGGGTCGTTGCCTTTGAAAACAGCACCCCGTGTACAGACTTGTCAATCAGATTCTTAATTGGTTTCATGACACTTCGGCTTAATAAAAGAGTATCAAAAAGATCATTGTGGAACTGAATGGTTACTTCATGCATTCTTTTGGGCGGACAATCGTGCTGCAGCCACCCATGGTATTGATTGGGGCCTACCAAGACCAGTTCCAGGTCATCTATCTCTTCTATGCTGTCGCCAATGATCCGTTGGATCCCTTTTCCGTTCGAGATATAATTGAGTTCCATTTCGGGGTGATAATGTACTGGATAGTCAAAAATATCCTTGGTCCTATCGAATACCAAAAAACAGTCTTCCTGGGTAAGCTGTGTTATTTCCCTATGAATTTTCTTTAAAATCTCCATAAAGCTTTGTGTCGACGTTTATTTTTTGATTATAAAATGAAACTATCGTATAAGTATAACAAAAATTATCAGATACGATACTGTATTCGTGTTAACTTCCATTAAAATAACAAAATCTTGGAAAAGTGTCCTTGATATAACGAAATAAGTCACTTTAGCGAATGTCTTGTGCAGTGTACGAGGCAGTCAACAGAATCAGGATACCAGTCTAGGTCACGATTTGAAGTAGCGCATCAACTTCAGCATCATTCTACTCAGTGCTAAAACTAGAAGCAGGCAGCCCAGCTCCATTGAAAAGATTGGGAAGGGCCGTATTGTTCCAACCATAGCGAACACGTATCGGTTCATCTACTTCTTTTGCACTCAAGATGACCCTATTGTCTTTAATTTGCGCTTTTGCCGGATAGAATTGTCCACTTTTGCCGGCAAGTTCAAACTGGGTCGGTTTCGAACCTTTAAAATAGAGACCATCGGCATGGTCGAAAAATACTTCAATTCTTTTTCCATTTGCTGTGAGTTCCTTAAAGAGTGGCCCATTTACTTCCTTGTCAAATAGATTATAGGTTTCTTTTAAGGCGAGATTTGCCAGTCGCAGCCCAACATCTTGTTTGTTTTTCGGATGAATGTTGTCGACAGTACATATATCACTGATAACCACCATTCCCGTTTTTGGGAATCTCAGGGCTTTTCGCTGTTCATTGCGCACAATGACTCCCTGTTCCGTGGTCCCATAATTGAAGGGGGCAATCTGTACAAAGTAAAATGGGAAATCGTAGCCCCATTTTCCACGCCATGATCCGATCATGGCAGTGAGCAATTCCTCGTAGGATGCTGCATTGGCAGTATTCGATTCGCCCTGATACCATATGGCGCCCCCTATCTTAAAAGGGGTAAGAGGCGCTATCATGGCGTTATAAAGTACTGTTGGCTCAGTGGTAACCCATTGATTTGGTTCTATTTTTTCAGCCTCCTTACGCAGGTCTTCACGCTCATTGAAAACGATTTCAGGGGTCCACACTTCTGCACAAGTCGCCCCCCAGGAAGAATAATTGAGGCCGATCGTAATTTTAATTTTTTCTTTTAATCTCCTTGCGAAGAAATAAGCGACTGCGCTAAAGTTTTGCATGCTCTCGGAGGTACATACTTCCCAATTTCCGGAAAGATCATCCTGTGGTGTTTGTGATGTGCGTTTGTCAACGGTGAACAATCGTATATTTGCATTATTCGCATTTGCAATTTCTTCCGCAGCGTTGTCAATGCCGCTATTTGCACTCCATTCCATATTCGATTGCCCCGAACACAACCAGACCTCGCCGATTAGTATATTTTCCAGTGAAATTTCAGAATCATGGCCTTTAATCGTAAGTTTATAAGGCCCTCCCGCTTGAGGAGTCGTAAGTTCGATTTTCCAATTGGCACTCGTATCGGTTTTTACTGAATACGTCTTGTTGTCCCAGCTCGAAACAATGGTGACTTCTTCGCTCGGACTACCCCAACCCCAAAGAAGCACTTGGGAATCGCGTTGCAATACCATATTATTTCCGAAAATCGAAGGGAGGGCCACCTTGGCCATGGATACCTGACAGCCTGCCAATACAAATAGTAATAAAAAAAACTTCGCACGCATAGCTCTTTGCTTTAAAGTATGATTTTAAATATAGTGAAATAAACAATACTTCATAACTGTTCGATTTTAAATGAGATTTCAATATCTTTAGTCAATCAGCCAAAATGAATCAAATAGCAAAACCCTTTAGTAATGGAAACTAATAAAAACCAGATTGACCGACGAAATTTTATTAAAACCACCTCAGCAGCCATGTTCCTATCAACATTAGGCGCCTACGGATTCGACCTCTCGAATACCGACAAACCCATTCGCGTGGGACTCATTGGAACTGGCTGGTACGGCACCAGCGATCTGTTCAAGCTGATCCAAGTGGCGAATGTAGAAGTGCTTTCCCTTTGTGACGTAGATAGTAATTTTTTAAACGAGGTCGCAGAACTTGTCGCACAACGTCAAAAATCGGGCAAAAAACCTGCTTTGTATAGCGATTACCGTAAAATGCTTGAGAAAAAGGAATTGGATCTTGTGCTAATAGGCACTCCCGATCATTGGCACGCCTTACAATGCATCGCGGCGATAAAATCAGGAGCGCATGTTTATGTGCAAAAGCCGATCAGTGTTGATGTAATTGAAGGAGAAGCCATGGTTGCCGCGGCTCGAAAATATAATCGTGTCGTTCAAGTGGGCACGCAAAGAAAGAGTACACCCCATCTCGTGGATGCTAAAAAAATGATCGTGGATGCTGGGTTATTGGGTAAAATTTCCCATGTTGATATGTGTTGTTACTATCATATGCGTGCCAACGGGAATCCCCCAGTGCAGCCGGTACCAGATTTTTTAGATTATGAAATGTGGACCGGGCCTGCACCGTTTCGACCGTACGACGGCATACCCCATAAAAGATGGTGGCGTACCTTTCGGGAATATGGCAATGGCATTGTAGGCGATATGTGTGTGCATATGTTCGACACTGTGCGATGGATGCTCGACCTCGGTTGGCCCGATCGCATTAGTTCGGAAGGGGGCATTTATGTGCAAAAAGAGGGCAAATCGAATATATCGGATACTCAGACCGCAGTTTTTGAATATCCCGAATTAAATTGTGTCTGGCAACATAGGACCTGGGGAAATCCTGCAGATCCTGAATATCCTTGGTCATTTAAGCTTTATGGGGAAAATGGCGTCTTGAAGGGTAGTACCATGCAGGCCGATTTTATTCCGGTTGATGAAGGAGCAAAACCCATTCATTTTGATGTGCTCTATGAAAAGGAACAATATCCCGAAGACCTTGTGGAAAAAGACAACGAATTAAATGCAGCACCTGCTACCCGCCGGCATATGCAAAATTTTCTGGGGGCCATTGAACATGGCACCCTCCCTATTGCCGATATTGAACAAGGCCATATTTCGACGGCCAGTTGCATCTTGGCAAATTTATCGATGGATTTAAAAAGACCCCTCACCTATGATCCCAAGACCCGAACCGTTGTTGGTGACCCAGAAGCCACCAAATTATTACAACGGGAATATAGAGGGCCATGGGTGCACCCACATCCCGATCAGGTTTAGTTTATTCTATCCGATTTACGTGCATGATCGATTATAAAAATTTAAGAATATCCCATGAGGAAGCAGCCAACATTGTACTGCAGCACTATGGTTTGGAAGGGAAGGCGACCAAACTTCCCGGTGAAATAGATTTTAATTTTAAGATCAGCTGTGCTAATGATACCACCTATGTCTTAAAAATTTCACGACCCAACGAAAACGAACACTATCTTGATTTTCAGCAAAAGCTATTGCTGCATGTTGAAGCGCAAGGGGATGCACTTCTTGCACCTAAGGTGGTCAAGGATACAAATGGGAATTCGATTGCTGAAATTGTGGATTCCTTTGGAAAAATCAGAAAGATCAGACTGCTAACCTGGATACCTGGCAAAATTTGGAGCGATGTAAATCCGCAATTAACCAATCTTAGACTCAGTTTAGGGAAGCATTGCGGCACTTTGACAAAAGCACTACAAGGCTTCGACCATGTCGAGGCGCATCGTTCTTTTGATTGGGACATTGCCCAATCTCTTTGGACCACTGACTTCCTACAACTTTTCGAGGGGGATAAAAAAGAGGTACTGTCATATTTTCAGC
>JBBQAM010000089.1:0-9726 GCA_038316335.1 Flavobacteriales bacterium | reverse complement strand
ATAACCCCCGACCTCGGCATCTTGAACATTAACATCAGTAATATCGATAGCCTCTTTAGTGAATCGATTTCTGGACTCAATTTCAAATCGGATGCTATTAACAAACAACTTGTTAAAATTGGCTTTCCAAAATCTGCGATTCGCACCCATAATTTTGATGTTCGTAAAAATAACGTATACAGGGATAATAAAACGATTGATAGTGGCTACGTGGCGACCCAACAAATTCAACTTGAATTTAAAAACGATCAGAATACTATTGCCAAGATCTTAAATCAGTTTTCAAAGGGGGATACCGAAATCGATTTGAACTTTAATTTTAAGGTATCTGATGCGCTATCGACAAGCATCCAAGATCAACTTATTAAATTGGCTACCGAGGATGCCTTTCGCAAGGCGAAACTAATCGGTGCGGCGGCGCAAATCGATTTAAAGAAGTTGCAAAAGATAAACTACAGCAGTTCGTTCAATGGGGGAATGCAAGTATTCGATAATAATCAAAGAATGAATGAAGCGATGTTTCTGAAAGGGAGCGCACCTTCACAGGGTTTTACCCCTACTGACATTGTCTATACCGACACGATTCTATTGGTCTGGAATTTTGAGTAACACACCTTAAAATCGGGTTTGGTAATTTGGGGCCTATTGGCCGAAAATGTCTATTTTAGTTTCAATGTTCAACTATTTTAGAAGCCTGCGGGCCCGATTATTAAAAACAGCCATGTCAAGCAAAAATGAAAGCGAATTCAGAAGTACTATTTCGACTTCCCGTAACGCAAGACAATTGGTTGTCAGGTACTTGGGCTATGCCATAGGGGAAATCGTATTGGTCGTAATTGGGATATTGATTGCCTTGCAAATCAATACATGGAACGAACATAAAAAAGAGGAAGCGACTACGGTAATCTATGTCAATAACCTTATTGAGGATATCAAACAAGATACCCTGATGTATGCCAACCAAATAAAGGCGGCCCAAATAAAATTCAGATTCAGTAAGGAAATCAATGAATACATCAATGAGGGGAAAGCGATCATCGACACCTCTGCCTTTATAATACATCTTCAGGCGATAGCGCGATTATTGCTTCCGACAATCAATGACAATACTTACAAGGACTTGATCAGCACCGGGAATATGAAGTTGATACGGGACAAAAAAAGTGTCGATGCCATAAAAAATTATTACAGCGACCCAATTTCCTGGTGGTATACAGACTATAAAGATCAACTGGTAAATGGCTACTTGCCCCTTGTGGTGGATGCCATCCCCATGCATCTCCATGAGGAGCTATTGGGAAACGAAATGGGGGGTAATTTGCAGGAATTCCAGGATTTGGCCTTGCTTAATAATAAGGTGGAACACTTTACGAAGAATGATGTAATCACCATTATGGGCGCACTAAAAGGAAACAAGGAATTCGCGTTTCAGCTCAAACGAATCACAAGATCACATTTGGTGCAGGTAAAATTATTGGCTTTAGGTAAAAATAATGCCATCTCCCTCTTGGATAAATTGAAAGAATGGCAGCACATTAACACAAAGTAGCATGCAGGATAAAATTAATAGGAAGTCTGCAATACCAATGTGTGTTTTTAGAATCGAACCGTAGTACAGATGAATTTTAAATCCTTTTTAGTGGCCACCCCCTTTTGGCGGAATAAGGCAATGGCCCTCGTGCGTATGCTATTGGGGGTGTTGTTGATCTATCATGGGCAAGAGGTTTTCAATACCGGCTTGATGAAGGAGTATGCTGCCTGGGATAGTTTTAAAGGTACCAACGCGGTTTTTATGGTGTATGCGGGGAAATCGGCTGAACTCATAGCGGGTATCTCCCTGTTGCTGGGGCTATGTACCCGAATTGGGTCGGTCTTGATCATCGGTACATTTCTATACATCACTTTTTTGGTAGGGGGCGGTAGGTTTTGGTATGAAGACCAACACCCCTTTATGTTCGTTATGCTCGGGCTGATCTATTTTTTTAATGGCCCAGGGGCATGGAGTTTGGATAAAATCGTATTTAAGCCAAAAGACGATTCGGGGGGTTAGATACCATAGCTGTTTGAACGTGGATGCAACCCCCTTTAAAATTTAGAACAACATGATCTCAGAAATCGCTTTTTCGGAAATGGCACTTTCCTTTCAGGGCACGGAGCAAACGAAACATTTCGACCGCATCGGTTTCAAGGTAATCGGAAAGCGCATGTTCGCGTCGTATTTGGCTGCTAATAATACCGCCAATATTTTTTTAACCCCAAAAGAGCAAGCCGTTTTTTGTAAAATCGATGCGGTGAACATTTATCCCGTACCGAACAAATGGGGCGAAAAGGGGGCCACGACCTTCGAGTTGAATGTGGTTTTAAAACCCCTTGTGCTCGAGGCCCTAGTATCGGCATACCAAAATGTGGTAGCTCCCAACAAAAAGTAACAGCCTACTTATACCCCTGGGTGCCATTGGACAATAAATTGGTTATTGGCGCTTGCAGAGCCCCTACCTCATTTTTTTATGTGAATGCGTGATAACCACAAGACAGTGTCTCGGTTCTTAGGTACAACGTCCTAAATTCGGGAAAGGACAATAAAAAGGAAGTAAAGAGGGTTCGAAATCAAAAGTACGCTGGTACGAATTCGCAGAGTTTGGGTCAATCGTTTGTAGGTTGCTTTTTCTGTGAGCGTTCGATCTCGTGGGTAACTTCCTTTAAAAGATGTTTCAGCTCTTTTTCTTGGCGTTCCTTTATCTTTTGTTCGATGATGCGTTCGATCGTATTTTTCTTTTCCTTCGGCAGCGCATTGAATTCCAAGGTCAATTCGTCTTCCTGTTTCTTGATCATTTCCCCCTCCCCGGTGATCAACCAGACCAAATCAAGCTCGGGATAAATACGCGTAATCGTTTCAATGACATCGCTCCCTACCGAGGCGTTGTTTTTTAGCATGCGCAAGGTGTACCCATTGCCGGCACCGATGGAGAGATCAAACTTACGGGCACTTAGACCGGCGTACTCTATAAATTGCATTAGGCGGTTGATTGTCTTCAGCATGTGCGAGAAAATATTCTACGAAATATTAGGATAATGCTTCAAAGGTACAATTTTAATGGGAAAAATTAAAAAACATTTATGATTTTGTAGAATATAATATGTTAAAAATATAGAATATATGCGATATTATTTTGTAATATAGAAAAAATTCTATATTTATGCAATATGCTATTCAACCATTGGATCTAAATATTTAGGATTCTATGTGAAAAGGCCAAATTTTGAAAAGATGAAATCGATTAAAAACCTAGAACGCTTGCGACAATTACACGTGCTGATTGAGAATGAGCGCACGGGTTCCCCAAAGGACTTAGCGCATAGAATGAAAATTAGTGAGCGTTTGGTTTATAATCTAATCGAACAATTAAAGGACTTTGAAGCGAGTATATGCTATGATCGGGGAAGAAAGACCTATTACTACAATGACGATTTTCAATTAAAGGTTAAAATATCGGTTTTTGTAATTAGTAATAATGAAGTAACCAGGATTTTGGGGGATACATTTTCCGAAAAATAAAGTGGGAAGGACAAATTACTGCAAGGTTCCTGCAATTTGGCCCGCTATATTTGATATCAGGCGAAAGAAATGATAATCAAGGAAAAAGTGGTGTGAATAGTCGCTTTCAACGAATGACCTATTTCAATGAAACCAAACACCATCAAGGAAAATACGTTTAATTGTAAAAATGCGTATCGTAAAATGGAAGAGACCGGATGCCATTGCCAAAAGAAGGTGATTGTTTAACTTAATAAGTTGATCATGCAAAATGAAATGTTAGATTTATTTCAAGTAGAAGAACTTGAGAAACGCTACGAAATGGGTTGGTTAAAAGGAGGTGAGGTCGGTGCTTCTGCCAATTCAGATGGTTACATTAAAGTAGAAGCGAAAGTTAAGTTTTAAACTTAGCGCACGTAATGGAAGTTCGGGGCGGTTTCGCCCCTACTTCTGCTAATGAAGTAGATATGAATACAAACTATATGATTAGATTATTTCCCTTTTTCGCAACCATGGTATTCGGTCTACGTATGTACGGTCAATCCAAACAATTGACGGTTCTCGATAAAACGACCCATGAACCGATAGAGTTGGTAAACGTTTTTTATTCAAAATTTAACGAAGGAAGTATTACCAATAGGGATGGTAAACTTAGAATAGAGACACGAAAAGATACGTTGACTTTTAGCCATATCAACTATGCAACCCTAAAATTAAATGATAACTCCTTACAAGTTGTCGACAGTATTTATTTGGAGCCGATTATCAATAATCTTGATGAAGTAATACTCTACGATTTTAATCTAAAACAAAAGCTCGAATTCGTATCGAAAAACTATGAAAGGCTCTATATGGAAAGTCAGACTACCAATGAAGCCACCTATAAGGAGAAACTAAAAATAAATAATCGTTTGGCCAGATTGATCCAAGTACAGCTTTCTTGGTGGCAAAAGGGGTATAAATATGATTTTTCGATGGGCATGGATAAACAATGTGCATTTATTTTAAAAGGAATCGAATACTCAAAAATACCTACCGAGGACGCATCTTTGGCTGATGGGGCATATCTTGAAAATGATTTTATGATACCTGCCTTTTATCTTAATTACTATCTCGTATTTCTACATCAATATACCACCGATATTTTTATCGACCAAGTACTAAAAATTAATGGCGTTACCAAAGTCATCTTTTCCACGCCTGTAGTTTTAAACGATACGACCCTGTCAAATTTAGTGAGGAGCGAAGTTGTTTTTGATAACGTATCCGGGGCTATTACCTATCTAAAATTCAATATGCAATACCCAGATAATCCCAAGCAGGAATTCTCCGAAAGAAGAAAGGTCTATTATGAAAGCGCTACTACCAACCTAAATCTTGAATTGAATTTCAAGCAAGTACTTTATAAAAAATGGTTTCTATCTTCCTTCAAATCGAATGTTGTGGGAAATATTTCTTATAGCGGAAAGCATGAGGCGTTTGAAATGAAACAAGAATTATTTATAACGAAAACCACCAAAGGCAAAAATATTGATAAAGCAAAAATAATTATGCTCAATAAGCCTTTTTATGAAAACTTTCCAAGTGGTGTTACCCTTGAAAATAATATGCTCTTAACGAAAGAAGAGTTAGACTTTGTGAACGAAAATTAATCGATGATGATACCTGCAATCCGAATTGAAAATGACCTTTCGCCAAGGTTCTACAAGAACTACCCGCGCTTATTTTCGAATTATTTTGAACCTATTGACCAGGACATTTTAATTCAACTCTCACGAGCGGGTTATTTATACTATCATGCCACCTTGCTAATTGATGGGCTAATTGACGATAAGGAATTTGAAAATCTCCCCTCAATTATGCAATTGCAAGAGGAAACAATAAAAGGCTTGACCTCGATTTACGGGGTCAATTCTATTTTTTGGAAATTCTGGAACACCCGCAAAAATGAATATTTTAAGGCCGTAAAAACCGAAAAAAAATTCACCTATGATAAAAAAGTTCGTTTTGCCGAATATGCCGACTTAGCGGATCAAAAATCGGCGTTTGGAAAAGTCGCTATTGATTGTGTATACCTATTGTCAAAGAAGAAGAACGATGACCTTTATGAAGCACTATTAAAATCACATTATTATTTCTCCGTGGGTTTTCAATTATATGACGATGTCAAGGATTATCGCGAAGATTTTAAGAAGGGTCAATTCAATTGGGCAATTTATGAACAAAGAAGAGCGGTTAAAATGGTGGCGATTAATGAAGATATCGGTCAATTGCACAAACTACTTTTTATAAATGGGATTGGGCAAGAAGTGTTGGGAAAATCGATTTCTTGTTTCAGAAATGCCCTCCAAATCCTAGATGAATATAGTGATAGTGAATGGAAAGGGATTGTTTTGGAAACTAAGGAACAAATTGAAAATTATTTGGAGATAACAAGGGGATATATCCAAACCCTGGAAAAAAGGGTCGAAATAAAAAGGAGTGAAACTTCAGATCATACATTTTTTAATTATCGTAAGACGAAGGAAACCGTTCTCAAAAAGGGACTTGATTTCATAAAACAAAGCTTCGTTGAAAATTATGCCGAACTCAAACATATAATGTATTTAGGTAAAGCCGAGGGTTTCCAAAATGAGGAGGAAATTCATATTTCAGATGTATTTCAGCGAGCGATACTAAACGAATGTCTTATCGGCATTTGTAAAGTAAATGGGTTTAATTCCACCAAATATTTTGACCAGGAATGTCACTATCTGATCGACCAAAGAAATCGGGATACTATTGGTGGATGGGCATATTTTCCTACCGTTGTCGAGATTGCAGCCGATATTGATGATTTAGGTCAAATGATCCAATTATTTATTGAATGTGGAAGGCAGGACCTAATCCATATATATTGTACACGGGCCATTGATATGGCTATTAAAGAACGTACATGTTCGAATGGAGGGATAGAAACTTGGATCATTCCCAAAGAAAACCAGGATGCCAGACAACAAAGGCAAGTACATTTCAACAATACAAAATGGGGTAGTGGGCCGGATGTAGAAGTAGTGGCAAACTTTATATATGGGGTACAGCAATTCGATTCAGTAAAGTATCAAGCGCCTATTAAAAATGCCTTAAAATTTATCATTGATCACCAGAATGAGCAAGGATATTGGGATAGCAGGTGGTATTATGGGACGTTTTATGGAACATATGTCTGTTTAAGGTTATTAAAAGAATTTAAAGATCTGTTCCCGGTCTATATATTAAAAGCCATCGAATATATCATTGACCATCAAAATAAGGATGGTGGCTTTTCAACCGGGCCTGGGAAAGCCTCAGACCCCTTGGCTACCGCCTTTGCCCTGATGTCGCTAAAATTTTTCTTGAATTCTGAACATAAGGCCGCACTAGATGCGGAGAATTATCTGCTGCGAGTACAACATGTAGGCGGGCACTGGAATGAGAGCAATTTTATAAAACCAAAAGCCCATGAACCCTATAAGAGTAAAACCCTTACCACCGCCTTCGTTTTAAAAGCCTTGCATTATGGAAAATCAATATGATACCGTCGTTCCGGTTCTATCTAAAAACATTAGCTATACTAAGTTTACCGAATCTGAATATATTTTAAGTAATCAGGTGCATCGACACTATTTGAAAATAAATACTGCTGTTTATGATATGTTACGTCAAGTTGATGGTTTGAAAAACATGAAAGAAATAACAGCGGTCTATCAAGAGAGATATAATAAAACTATAAACGTTGAGGAGTTACGCCAACTTTTGCATCAAAAATTAGCACCCTATGGCATTTTGGAAGGGATGGAGGAGACTATAAAAGGACATGCAAAGCCGCATTATCTTGTATTTAGCTTTATAATTTTATCGGAATCGGTTGTTCGAAATATTAGCAGGCACCTATATTTTTTATTCAATAGAATGAGTGTCGTCATCATTTTAAGTATCTGTCTTGTAATCATTATACTAATGTTGACCCTGAACTTCGATTTATATGCAGTGTTCAACCTTCGTAACAGCTTGGTCTACTTTTTTGTTACCATGGCGATAAGTGTCACTTTTCACGAAATAGGCCATGCGACAGCTGCTGGGTATTATGGGGCCCGCCACGGAGGAATCGGGGGTGGTTTTTACCTGTTTACACCAGTATATTTTGCCGATGTCACTGATATTTGGCGCCTAAATAAAAGACAACGCATCGTTGTCAATTTGGCGGGTATGTATTTCGAGTTCATCTTTTGTTCCCTATTAATGGTAGCTTCGTATTTGGCGGGAAATACTGCCTTGCTTCTCGTGGCATTAGTGGTTTGCCTACATACCTTGTTTAATCTCAATCCATTTTTAAGAAGTGATGGGTATTGGGTATTGTCAGATCTTACCAACCAACCAAATCTGTTCTTTCATGCTACCCATAAAATACTCGATGTATATCGGTTTATTTTCCAGAAACAGCCGATTCGATGGAAATGGGTCGATGTGTTTTTATTGATCTATGGGGCACTTTGTTTTTTGATGATCGGCATATTTGTCTATTATATAGTGATTGAAAATCCGAATTCAATTCTTCGTTTTCCACAAAATGTAATTGGTTTTGTCAAGCGTATTTTTGACCATTCTTCTGAGTTTTCAATCCTCGAATATGGCGAATTGATTGTGCCCCTTATCTTTTATATGTTAATCGTGAAAGTAAGCACGGCTTTTATAAAAAAGAGAAGGGCAGGATCTTCTTGATCCTTGATAAGGAAACCTTTCTTTAATGCCTTTCAAGAGAGGTGTTTTCAAAGTGTATTCATAAGCGCTTGGTTGTATAAACAACATCCAAAGTATAAGAGAATCGAATACAAGAGGGGATATACAAAGTGCTTTTTAAAATAATATCTTTACAAATAAACAGGTCCGGTAAAATGAAACATACATTGATATTTTTTTTGACCTTATTGATTTCAAGTAGCTGTGTCATTTGCCAAACTGTGCCGCTTTGGAAAACACTTCCAGAGGCACCACCAATGCCGAAGCCTGACGAAAGCGGCCTTGCCCCGGTCGATGATATCAAAATGTATTATGCCATATTTAATAAAGATGGCAAAGAACCGGTTATCCTTCTACATGGGGGTTTGGTTAGTTCGGATGAGTGGGGTTTTGAGGTGCCACTTTTATCAAAGACGCACAAGGTGATCGTGGTTGACAGCCGGGGCCATGGCCGAAGTACCATGACCGATAAACCTTTTAGCTACGATCTAATGGCATCGGATATTTTCCAACTTATTGATTACTTAAAAATTGAAAAGGCGTCAATAGTAGGCTGGAGCGATGGAGGTATTATAGGATTGATCCTTGCTTATAAATATCCAGAACGGGTAAATAAACTTTTTACCTACGGTACGAATTATAATCTTTCCGGTTACAAAACAGAACCTTTTGATTCTACATTGGCCGCCCGATTTATGGAAAGGGCACAAAATAACTATCGCAAGATTTCACCAATGCCAGACAGCTTTCCAGTATTTCAAAAAGCGCTCGGGAAAATGTACGCTAAGGAACCCGATTTAGATCCGGCTATGATTAAAATTATCCAGGCACCGACCGTGATTGCTTGCGGACAATATGAACAATTTATTACACGTGATCATTTTCAAGAACTTTCACGTCTTATACCAAAGGCCAAACTCGTCATTCTCCCCAATGTAAGTCATGGTGGTCCCCTGCAAGACCCTGCCAAATTTCATCAGGCTATCGTAAACTTGCTTGATAAGAATTAGTTCAGTATTTGGATTTTTTATTGTTAATATGGGCTTCATCTTTCGAATCATTTTACAGAAATGAAGCCGGCAATTGGCTGCCATTATTTCACAAATAGTCGCCGAAGTTGAAATTCGCGATGATATACTAAGTGCCATTTATCGAAAATAACATTTCAGAAATATTCAATTTTTCTAAATTCAGTAGATTAGTTGAAATTTCCTACTTATGATTAACTACATTAACCTATTTTGCTTTTTCACCATTTGCTTTATTTTGGTCTGTATTTTGGCAGCTTTTTTTGAGGAGAATTAATCTCGTTCCGATAAAATTAAATAGGCATATGGGAATAAGGTTTAAATTACTAATGTATTGGTAGGACAATTTAAAAATTTGTTGATTCACAATTTTGAATACCATGAATCAAGGACATCGGGTAGGAT
>JBBQAM010000042.1:0-35590 GCA_038316335.1 Flavobacteriales bacterium | reverse complement strand
AGTGCAAAGTCGAAAGTGCAAAGTCGGAAGTCGGAAGTCGGAAGTGTAAAGTACGAGGTACGAAATCGGAAGTCGGCAGTGCAAAGTCGGAAGTCGGAAGTGTAAAGTACGAGTTACGAAGTTTCAGAATAACTAAATCGTAGTTCGTATTTCGTACTTCGTAGTTCGTACTTCGTAGTTCGTACCTCGTATTTCGTACTTCATTCTACGTTCTTCGCATTTCGTTCTTCGTATTTCGTATTTCCAACTTCAAGTTAGGCTTGCATATAAAGCAACGAATCGAAATTATCCTCAATATTCACAAGTCGAATTGTCGGCCTTTACATAATACGATTTATAGTTTTTGGCCTTTTTATCCATACAGCCACAAAGATTGAGTACTTGGATCGACTTGAAGTCAATTGGGGCGGTCTCGGCCTGGATTGAAATATAGCCTTCCTTCAAAGGGGCCCCTTCGCGGTAGGCACTTTCTTTGTAACCGCTGATGGCACCACCTCCGATGGTAGGTTTACGGTATTCCATGACCACTTTATCCTCTAAAATATGTTGAATTAGGGAATCCCCAAGCACCCTAGCTTCTACATTCACCCACATATCGCCCGGATACGTCTTTGAATCTGAATTGATACAATGAGGCGAAAACAAGGAATCCCCCAACACCACATTGGTTCCCGGGGTACATAAGTTCGCATTGGTACGCGCATCGACCCCATTGCCCCCCAACAATTGCAATTCCAAGGAAATCGGAAAATCCTGTTCGAGGCCCAGCGTGCTGGGGTCTTGACAATGTAGCATCAATCCGTTGTTGCGCCAGGCCCATTCGGGGCCTCCTTGTTGCTGTTCGCCCACAAAACGATACGTTACCTTGAGGCGGTAGTACGAGAATTTATCCTTGTAATAGAGATGGCCAAAATCGTTGTTAAAGGTGTCGTTGGCCATATAGCGAACACTGAGCAGACTATCCTTAAGAACAAATCGATTTTTATAGTTTACTCCTAATTCACTTCCCTCGAATTTGGGTACCCACGTATCAAAAGAACTTCCATCGAACAAGGAAATCCATTCCTCTTTGTCCGGATCGACCGTAGTAGTCTTACACCCTTTTAAAAATAGGGTACCAACTAAAAATAAGGCGATGAAATAGCGATACGGTTTTAAGACGTGCAATCGTTTCATTTTAGGTCATTTTGTATTTCACCCAAAAAGGTACGCAAATTTTTAGCGTCGATTGAATATACCACCCCTAAAAAACGCAAGTAGGTATGTAGGGAAATATGCGGTCGCATTCAGTATCAAAGAAGCAGAATCGCCCTGTCCCAAACCTATATTTAACGTTGAAATCGATCCAAATACCTGATTTAATTTCGTTTAACAAATGTATTTACGTTCTTTAGAGGCGTTATTTTAAAGTACCTATTCAAAAGATTCATAAATTTGCCATAAGCCAAACCCAAATCGACTGTAATAGCGTGTTAACAAATACGATCTTGCCAAACCCCGATTCTCAGTATTCGGAATACAACACTCCCGCAGCATGGTAAAAAAAAGTACACTATATCTAATCGTTACTATTATTTTGGTAGGCTTTGGTATTGGCATCTACCTTCAAGACTTAAAACATCGTGAAAGTACGGCAGCTTATTGGAAGGCTAACCGACACAATGTAGGGCGATTTACCAAGATCCAGAAATTCACTCTCGAAATGAATGCTAAAAATTGGCATGCGATGCGCGATAGCATCTATAAAGAGATGGACACCATTGTCATCCTTCGATTTAGAAGTGAAATGGACAGCCTCAATGTCATTCGAAAAGCAAAGACTTCCGAATAAATAGTACCCGATACTCACTTTTAGGTTTTTTACAGGTCTCATGGAAGCATTGGAGGATGTTCCTGCTACGAACTATGCAATTTCTTCCTAAAATCACCTTTCATTCAATTTTTTTTTTGACGCAAACTGTTAAAAAAGCGACCGTTCATCGAATAAATAAATTCGTTCATCGATGATTCGGTTGAATTGAATAGTTTTGCCAAACCCAGAAATTCAGTCATTAATTATACCCTAATCTACTTATGAGCGTTTCCCCTCAAAAAATCATTCGATTGATTGTTCTTTTTATTGGTATTCTTGGCGCCGTTTCCTGCAATAAGGGCAATGATTTGATGGCTGAATATCTTGTTTCCGATGCGCTGAACCCAACAGATCAGGCCATTTCGACTTCCAAAACCGGTAACGCGACTGATCCCAAGAGCACTACGATCGCCGATGCCGCCGCACAAGAATCTAAAAGCGGCGTGGTTGAGTTGTCAGCATCGGCTCCCCAGAAAAACGGGACCATCGCAATCGATAATGTAACCAATACGATCACCTACACCCCTGCAGCTGAAAATGCGGTTTCTCATCCGCAAGTCGCAGGAACCATTGTTAAATAGTCCATTTAAAAAATAGGCGCTTTGTATCAGAACGCACATCGCTAACTCAAATCGTTCTCGTTCCCTAGGATTTCTGCTAGACTTAAAAACACAACTTTTTTTTATAAAATTCGAATCGTAGCCTTGGTGGTATTATGAGGAGTTTTGCTATTTATTCTAATGCCTGTTTATTTATAAAAACAAATCCCTCCGTCTTCGCTATCGCGAATCCACCTCCCTTTAACTAAAGGGAGGAGCTGGTTCAATATTCAATAAGTGGTTTGCTCCCCTCTTAAGCCCACCCCTCGATAGCTATCGGGGGCTATCGGGGAAGAGGGGAATGAATTCCCGTCTGGGGCGGGAAGAAAGGGGAGTTTTGTTTTTTTATTCAAATCCCGGATTATTTATAAGAGCAAAACCCTCCGTCTTCGCTATCGCGAATCCACCTCCCTTTGACTAAAGGGAGGTGCTGGTTCAATATTCAATAAGTGGTTTGCTCCCCTCTTAAGTTTAAGAGGGGTGTCCCCGCCCATGATAGCTATCGGGGGAGGGCGGGGACGGGGAGTTTTATATTCAGTTGAAGGGAGTTCTGTTTTTTCCAAAACCCGCCATTCCTTTCAAACTTGCTCCCCCCCACTGTTTTTAACCATATACAATGCTTCCATGGAATAAATAAAAATAGGACACCTAATCGCTGTTCCTATTAATTCCCTATTTTTAAGAATTAAACCCCGTGTACGATGGGGATAGATCGGATTCTCTTTTCACATAAATTCAGGTATCGATGGGCACTCCCTCAGTTCGTAAAGGCATCTTTTTAGGCCGCATTTTCCAATCGGATATCCCCGTAATCGCCCTTATTTTCTGGGCGTTGGTATTATTTACGGGCTGCGAGGATGCAGTGCAGCATGGGCCTTATGAGTATGAGGTTGATTTTGGGGATGTCACCTCCCAGGGTAGGCTAAAATTAAAAAAGGAAGGAAACACCTATAAAGGTTCGCTGGTCTCATTTGATTGGGGCACCATCGATATGGGCACGGTTAAAATCGCCAATGATTCCCTATGGGCCGATTTTGAACTGTTTGATGAAGTTACACGCCTTACTGGTCGTTTTGATGGAAAACTTTTTGAAGGCACATTGCGTGTTGCCGAGGATGCCTACCCGTTCAAAGCCCTGGAAGCGAGCACCCAAATGGTTTCTATTGACCGATCGAACATCAAGTATACCTTGGCGCAAGATGAATTGCCTGCCGTTGAGAATAACATCGACCACGCTGGGTTTCTTGCAGATGAAGACCTAGAAGCGTATAAAAGAGGGGGCCGTATTTACAGTTCCAATTGTGTCAATTGCCATGGGACACCCGAGGTACAGGGATCCATACCTAGTTCCCTTAAATTTTGGGAACAGCCTTTTAAGTCCGGCAGTGATGCCTATTCAATGTATCAAACCGTCAGCCGCGGTTTTGGCTTTATGCCGCCACAACCCATTCTCACCCCGCAGCAAAAATATGATGTCATCACCTACATTCGAAGGGAGTACGTTCTAAAAAACCCAAAGGAGACCTATATTAAGAATACCCCGGGATACTTGGCCGGCCTGCCCAAAGGAACAACCAGAGGGCCCGAAACACAGCCGTATCACCCTTGGTCTGATATGGACTATGGGGACTTTTTTATCAACACCTACGAATTGGTCGACGCCACAACAGGAATCCCACGATACCATTCCCCGGGGCCCGTTCCCTTTCCGGACGAGGATTATAGCAAAAACAATTTTGCTTATAAGGGCATCGCCGTGCGCCTTGATACTGGCCCGGGAGGAGTGTCAAAAGGCAAGGCCTGGATGCTCTTCGACCATGATCTGCTGCGCGTTGCAGGGGGCTGGACCGGCAAAGGTTTTATCGATTGGAATGGCATTCTGCTAAACGATCAACACGAGACGTATCCACGTACCATTGGGGAGCTTCATTTTGAGACCCCGGTAGGCCCTGGATGGGCGAATCCCGAAACAGGCTCCTTTGAAGATCCCCGATTCACGGCACGAGATGGACGTAAGTTCGGGCCCTTGCCCAAGAAATGGGCCGATTATAAAGGCCTGTATCACGTGAACGACCATATCATTATCGCGTATACCGTGGGCAAATCAACCGTCTTGGAACAACTTGGTATGGCAGCAATGGGGACCGACACCCTCTTTACTAGGACACTCGATATCGGTGCGTCTTCATCCTCCCTAAAAATGCGTGTAGCCCCTATGACGCATAAAGTAGCCCTTTCGGGGCAAGGTGCCCATCTGCTAGAGGAAGCTGGCTTTGTGATGCTGCAGGTGGAAAAAGGAAAGGCCGCCCGGGTCACATTATTTATTGGCGACCCCTCGGTATCGGCCTCCGAATTGGATGCTTTTGTGAAGCCTTCCGCTCCTCCGGAAGCGCTGACCCCCTATACTACCGGAGGGGGAAAGGCCCATTATCCTGAAAAGCTTACCACCCAGATTACCACTGGGGCAGCAGACGGTGTACTTGCGGTTGACCAGTTGACTCCGCCCTTTGAGAATCCGTGGGCCAGTAGGATGAAGTTGAGCGGTATCGATTTTATGGCAGATCCCAATATCGGGGTGGCATGTACCACCGATGGCGATATTTGGAGGCTCAGCGGCCTCACCGATGGTTCGACCGAGTTGACCTGGCAACGTATCGGGGCCGGACTTTTTCAGCCCTTGGGCATCAAAGTCCTAAACGACAAAATTTATGTCATTTGTCGCGATCAGCTCGTAGTACTCCATGATTTTAATGGGGATCAGGAAACCGATTTTTATGAGAGCTTTAACCACGACCATCAGGTGACCGACCACTTTCATGAATTTGCCATGGGCCTGCAGGCCGATGCCGAAGGGAACCTTTATTATGCCAAAAGTGGGCGACACGCCCGGGAAGCCTTGATACCGCAGCACGGCACCTTATTAAAAGTAAGCAAGGATGGGGCGAAGACCGAAATCATCGCCACAGGCTTTCGAGCCGCGAACGGGGTGTGTATCAACCCGGATGGTAGTTTTTTGGTCACCGACCAACAAGGATATTGGAACCCCATGAACCGAATCAACTGGATCGAAGGTACCGGCAATTTTTATGGCAATATGTGGGGCTATAATCCCCCAAAAGACAGTACCGCCACCGCCATGATACCTCCCATGGTCTGGGTCGATATGGAGTTTGATCGTTCGCCCTCCGAATTGTTGTGGGTCGACAGCAAGCAATGGGGGCCATTAGATGGCGGCCTCCTGAGCTTTTCGTATGGGTACGGGAAAATTCAGTTGGTGTTGCATGAGCAGGTCGCCGGTCAAATGCAAGGCGGGGTCATCGATTTGCCGGGTATCAAGTTTTTGACAGGGGTCATGCGGGGTAGGTTCAACCCAGGGGACGGACAGTTATATGCCTGTGGCATGTCGGCTTGGGGCACGGATCAGCTTTTGCGAGGCGGTGGCCTCTATCGCGTTCGGTATACCGGGAAAACCCTGTCGACTCCCATTGATCTGAAAGTAACTGCCTCCGGCGTCGCCCTGACGTTCGCTTCGGCTCTTGAACCCGAACAGGCTGTAGATGTTGGGAAGTATCTAGTAAAGACTTGGGACCTTAAAAGAAGCAGCAAATATGGTTCGGATCGTTACAATGTACAGACGTTAAATGTTTCGAAGGCGGTACTCTTACCCGATGGGAAAACAATACAGCTCTTCTTACCCGATATCAAGCCGGTGGATGTAATGACCATCGCCTATGACCTTCAGGATAGCCAAGGCCATCCCCTAAAAGGTACCGTGCAGAACACCATTCATAATTTGGGTGGGAAGTGAAAGGGGAGTTCTGTTTTGCTTTAAATTTCCTTTTTTTTATGCTCCCCTCTTCAGTTGAAGATGGGAATTGCATCTTGATGCATCCCGCCTGGGGCGGGAAGAAAGGGGAGTTCTGTATTCAGTGGAAGGGAGTTCTGTTTTTACTCTAGTGCTTGTTTATCTATAAAAGCAAAACCCTCCGCCCCCACCTGCGGTGTGCGCACCTCCCCCTGATAGCTATCGGGGCTAAAGGGAGGAACAAGTACTAAATTCCCATAGTAGTCAGCTCCCCGCTGATGTTGAAGAGGGGAATGAATCACGATGTAAATCGGGAGAAAGGGGAGTTTTGTTCTAAATTTGATTTTTTTTAGCTCCCCTCTTAAGCTTAAGAGGGGTGTCCCCGCCGTTGGCGGGGACGGGGAGTTTTGTATTCGGTGAAGGGAGTTTTGTTTTTTATTCAAGTGCTTGTTTATTTGTAAAAACAAAACCCTCCGTCTTCGCTATCGCGAATCCACCTCCCTTTAACTAAAGGGAGGAGCTAGGTAGGATTTATGTTTGGTGTCAGCTCCCGGCTGACGTTTAAGAGGGGAATTGCATCTTGATGCATCCCGCCAGGGGCGGGAAGAAAGGGGAGTTTTGTATTAAGTGGAAGGGAGTTCTGTTTTTTATTCAAATCCCAGTTTATTTATAAAAGCAGAACCCTCTGCCCCCACCTGCGGTGTGTGCACCTCCCTTTAACTAAAGGGAGGAACATGACATAGGTGAGTTCTGTTTTAAATTTCTTTTTTTTTAAGCTCCCCTCTTAAGTTTAAGAGGGGAATGAATTCCCGCCCAGGGCGGGAAGAAAGGGGAGTTTTGTTCTAATTAGCAAAACCCTCCCCCCACGCCTGCGGCGCGGGTACCTCCCTTTAACTAAAGGGAGGAACAAGTACTAAATTCCTATAGTAGTCAGCTCCCCTCTTAAGTTTAAGAGGGGAATGAATTCCCGCCAGGGGCGGGAAGAAAGGGGAGTTCTGTATTCAGTTTAAGGGAGTTCTGTTTTTTATACTAGTGCTTGTTTAATTATAAAAGCAAAACCCTCCGTCTTCGCTATCGCGAATCCACCTCCCTTTAACTAAAGGGAGGAGCTGGTTCTTGTGGGAGTGAATTAACCCATCAAAAACCCTTGGTGCTCTTTTTTTCTGGCTCCCCTCTTCAGTTGAAGGGAGTTCTGTTTTTTATTCTAGTGCTTGTTTAATTATAAAAGCAAAACCCTCCGTCTTCGCTATCGCAAATCCACCTCCCCCCCGATAGCTATCGTGGGCTAAAGGGAGGAGCTAGGCAGGATTTATGTTTGGTGTCAGCTCCCCTCTTCAGTTGAAGAGGGGAATTGCATCTTGATGCATCCCGCCCCGGGCGGGAAGAAAGGGGAGTTTTGTATTCAGTGAAGGGAGTTTTGTTTTTTATTCAAGTGCCTATTTATTTGTATAAGCAAAACCCTCCGTCTTCGCTATCGCGAATCCACCTCCCTTTAACTAAAGGGAGGAACATGACAGAGGGGAGTTTTGTTTTTTTTAGCTCCCCTCTTCAGTTGAAGAGGGGAAATGAATCGCACCGCAGGCGCGAGAAAAGGGGAGTTTTGCTTTATTTACAAATTTCTCCTTAAATATCTTAGCAAAACCCTCCGTCTTCGCTATCGCGAATCCACCTCCCTTTAACTAAAGGGTGGAGCTAGGCAGGATTTATGTTTGGTGTCAGCTCCCCTCTTAAGTTTAAGAGGGGAATGAATTCCCGCCAGGGGCGGGAAGAAAGGGGAGTTTTGTATTCAGTTGAAGGGAGTTCTGTTTTTTATTCTAGTGCTTGTTTAATTATAAAAGCAAAACCCTCCGTCTTCGCTATCGCGAATCCACCTCCCTTTAACTAAAGGGAGGAGCAAGTACGCAATTCCCATATTAGTCAGGGAGTTTTGTATTCAGTGAAGGGGAGGAACAAGGCATAGGCGCGTTTTGTAGTAAATTAGCTGCCCTTTTTACTTTCATACCCATAGGTGTACGTTTTATTTTTGGGAATGGCAACATCGTTCACCACATACGCCATGTTTTGAAGGCGGCTAGTCTGACTTAATTCCTTTGAAAATTGCAAGGTCTTTTTCTCGGTGCGTCCCGCCCTGACCACATACAAGGTAAGATCTGCATATTTCGAGATCAGCAGGGTATCGGCTACCAGCATGGTGGGCGCCGTATCTACGATGACATACTCAAACTCTTTTTTCGCAAGATCCAAAAAATGCTCAAAGCCATCACTAGACAATAGCTGAGGAACATTGATAGGAATCGACCCACTAAAACACACTTTGTGAAATTTATTGCTTTTGTCGCCTTGGTAGATGCATTCTTTCCAATTCATTTCAGGATCGTATAAAAAATCGGAAAGGCCCTTGATATCATGGCCTACATGAAAATACTCGTTTAACTGAGGCTTTCGGAGATCCGCCCCAATCAATAACACCTTTTTATTCAGGCTGGCAAAAGATAGGGACAGATTATAAGCCAAAAGGCTTTTCCCTTCCCCTTCCCTACTCGAGGTAACATAGATAACCTTTCCCAGTGCCTTCTCCGTTTTTGGAAGGAGATAGATCATGTTGGCACTTAATATTCTAAAGGACTCCGCCAAGGCAGAACGATCATGTATCTTTTCAAAACTTTGATGCCCTTTAATAAATGGGATTTCGGCAAGTACCGGCAAATCAGGATGTATTTTTTCAATGTCCGATTTGTTCTGGATTTTTGTGTCCATAGTAAATCGCAGATAAAGCACAATAAAAGGAAAGAATATCCCCAGTATGAACAATAAGGGATAAATAATATTCTTCTTTGGTGATATTGGTTTATCACCTGTAACCGCATAGTCTACAACTTTTATAGAGGGAGCTGTTACGGCGTAATTGATGGCCGCCTCCTCCCGCTTTTGCAACAACAATAAAAACAGGTTTTCTTTAATGCTTTGTTGCCGTTCTATCGACCGAAGCATCTTTTCCTTTTCGGGTAACCGGGCAAATGATTGACCCGCTTGGCTTTTCTCGCGATTCAATTGCCGTAGGGAAAGCTTTAGCTGGGTCTGGTAGACATTCAAGGTCTTTAAAATGTTCACCTTCGAACGCTCTAATTGCCCTGATAATGACTGTAAGGTAGGGTGGTTTTCGCCGACACTGGTCATTAGTTTTTCGCGTTCCAACGCCATTTTGTTGTAGTCCGAGACCAAGGTATTCACCCCACTATTGTCCACACCTATGTCAACAGGTAACAAATTATATTCCGACTGGTCGGTCACTGCATTTTTTAACAACCCAGACAATTCGACCTGGGTCTCCAATTTGGAGGCTTCATCGGCGGTGACCGTTTTTCGCTGTAAGGAAATACCGGCATCCGATTCAATATAGGAGAGGTTGTTAAGTCGTTTAAAGTCTTCCTTGCCCACTTCAATCGAATCTAATTCGTCGGAAAGATAGACAAACCGGTCATCGATAAAATCGAGTGTACGTTTGGAAACCAATTGTCGATCGGAAATACCATCTTGATTGAATTTATTGATCAGCTCGTTTAAAATAGTTTCTGAACGCTCAAAACTTTCCCCTTTTAATGACAATGCGAGTATTTCGCTGTTCTTATTCGTGGCCTGGATTTGAAGATTTTTAGCTAAATTAAAAATGGCCTGTTTGATAGGAAGCAGAATAACACGAAAATTGATACCATAATAATCCGCTGGTACTGCCTCCTCACGAATATTGATACTAAAGGGAAGGCCTGACGCTATAGTGTCTTGTTTAAAAAAATTAAGAGAAATCGTTTTACCACGTTCATCAGTCACCTGGGCCTCTTTGGCATCCAGAACAATGTCATAATATTGGGCAATTTTAACACTATCCTCAGCAATTAGCTTGGTAATGGCAAAGGGAGGGTTCCAAATTTCCTTGGTCTTAATGCTGCCTTTTTCATAATATGAAATATCCAGATTTAGGGCTTCTACAACTTGGTTTAAGATTCGGTATGATTTTATAACCTCGATGTCATTGTCTAAATTGATACTCGATTTACCATTTAAGATTGACAAAGGATCTTTGGCAATATCAATTTCCTTTGATTCGTCGACAATCTTGATTTTAGCCACTGACTCATAAATAACAGGTGCATAGCGCAAATAGATATATCCCAGGCCTAGACTGATTAAGGTCACCAGTAAGAACCAGGGCCAATACCGAAGATATTTAAAGACCATTTCCTTTAGGGCCATGGATTCCTCAGGTTCTTTGTAATCCAGACTAAATGGGGATTCCTTCATGCTATTTTAAAACTATTTTTAAATTAGATGCCTGTTAAATAAATAATTAATTTGAAAAAAATATCATTAATAGGAAATAAGGTAACCTCTTTTTTCGGAAGGTATATATTCTAAATCAATAACATTGAATACGATTAGTAATTATACTATGTTCTGTTGTAATTTATTTAATTAATGAAATTGATTTTATAATTTGAAACAAATTTTCGATGAATAATTTAAATTCTGCCAAATTTACCTACCGAATAAAATCTTAATATAAGTAGCAGATTATTCGTTGGGCATACAATTTACAATGCTATTTAAACTCATGGCGTATCATTCTTCGCAGACCTTCTTCAGTTGTGAATGGTGCCTTAAAACCACTCTCAGAAAGTCTTTCAGTATTAACCGTAGTTTCTGCACAGAATTTTTTAATTCGAACAGAACTTACCGGAAACTTTTTTCTTGTGACAAATGATAATATATCAAAGGTGTAACCTGCAAGAAGCCCCATAAAATATGGTATCGAAATAAAATCATACGTTATGTTCATTTCATTTTTAATAATTTGAATAATGTTCGCAGAGTTAAGGTCAGGCTTATCTGCAAAATTAAAAATCTCAACGCCTTCTTTTGCGCGGGTTTTCTGAGACAGAAATGTGGAAATATTTCCAACGTAAGTCATTGATTTAAAATTATTTCCGGTACCTACCATTAAAAATTTACGACTGGTGACCTGTTGTAAAAGATTAAAAACGTTTCCTCGATTGTGTTCACCGAACACAACAGCCGGCCTCAAAATAGTTAAAGAATTTGTTCCATCCCTTTTAGCCCAATCAAGGAATATTTTTTCGGCTTCAAATTTTGTTCGCCCATATTCATTAAATGGCTTGGCCTCCATTTCCTCATTAGGTGTCCCACGGTTAAGGCCGTAAATCGCAACGCTGCTGGTAAATATAATGGACTTAATACCATTAACTATGGCTGCATTGACAATGTTTTCAGCTCCATTAATATTAACTTCTGCATACAAACTTTGAGGTGTCACGTTATCTGCATGCTCCGCGGCTAAATTATAAATAACATCTATTCCTTCACAAGCTTTAGTTAATTGATCACCATTCCTTACATCTCCAATTAGTGTATAATTCTTATGTTTATCAGCAACTACTTTATCAAATATTTTTACCTTATTATTTTCATTTTTCAAAAGATCGGCAACCAATCTTGTTCCAATAAAACCACTACCACCAATTATTAATATATTCATTTCTGTCAACTTTTAGATAACTTCCGATACACATTCCAACCTAAATAGTAAAGGGATTCGATAACGGAAAGCTTTTCAATTTCTCTAAACAACCTATAATTAAATTTTAACAAGTTAATTTTACCCTTGGAAATAGACTGACTATGAATGCGATAAATTGCCAACACTCCTGGCACTTTATAGGCCCAAGGAATCTGCCTTAAAATCGAAAGCCAAAGACCGTAGTCCTGTCTTTTCAGAATTAAGGGCATGTAACATTTACCTAATATGTGTTGATCGTAAATTGCTGTCAAACAGCCTATCTGATTTTCCTTTAGCAATGACGGATAATCAATTTTTTCTGGTGGATCTATTATTTTTTGCGAAGAAGCGGCTGACTCATTAATTGTTTTGTAAGCTGAATAACTAAAAGCAATTTTATGCGACAACATAAATGCAATTTGCTTTTCCAATTTAATAGCACACCATAAATCGTCAGAATCCAAAAAGGCAATGAATCTACCACTGGCTCTTTCTATCGCCCTATTTCTAGTCACGGCCGCCCCCATGACGTTATCATTGCGTAAAAGCTTAATCCTATTATCCAAGTGCATTAAACCCTTTAATATCTCGAATGTTCCATCTGATGAGAAATCATCAACCACGATCCATTCCCAATTTGAATAGGTCTGTGACCTTATAGAATCGTAGGTATCCTCAATGAATAACGCTGAATTGAATGTAGGTGTAATTATGGAGACCAACATCTTTTTAGATCATATCAATTTTTGATCAAACCAATCATAGTAACAAAATCAATTAATTTTCCATTCATTTGATGAAGGGGTTTACCATCGTTGATTTCAAGTGTAACATTTTCTTCAAAAAATTTGTACAATTCTTTCTTTAAAATTAATCCCAATCCAGAATCAGGTTGCTCTATACTGATTTCTGCGCAACCAATACTATGCTGAAAGGCTTGATAATTCACAATCCATTGCTAAATTCCTTAAAGTTGAATAAATCATGCTTCTAGGGTATGCTTTTTTATCGCCAATAATCTTAAGAAGTAAATCAATTAACCATATTTCTAGACAAGGGTTACGCCCTTTAATCGGGGCAAATATGAAACTAATTAAGGATACCCTTTTTATTTAATACATTAATTTTAATAAAAAAATTCCTGCAAGATACAGGTGTTTTATTAAAAAAACAATTGACAAAGTTCGTTCTTTTTACATTGGGTAGCCTAAATTGGCGGAATTCATTTTTTTTCTTTAGATGATTGAATCGGTGATCCTGACCTTATTGAAATCATTCAGCATTTTATTATTAGATAAATCCTAAATTATCCTGAGTACCCTGTTTGCTTGATTATTGTGCGTTTTGACCATGGATTCCGTTCCCATTATACGTTGTAATTTTTACGCAAATGCGACAATTATTCTAAGTAGGTTTAATTTTGAATACTAGTCACTTAAGGTTGTTATAAAGTTTTTTAGTTTCCCGTCCATATTATGCAAGTTTTGACCATATTTGACATTAAACTCAATATCATCTTGAAAATAATTCTTAAGTTCTTTTTCTAGTATAGGACCATTACCAATTTCTTCTTGTTCAATAGCTATATCAACAAGTCCTTTAAAATGTTGCCTCAATTGATAATTTAATAATATCCCATGATTCGTTGCTATCCCCTTAAAAAAAATATTCAATAGAACACTCGGGTATTCGCGTTTTTTGCCTATTATTTTCTCACCAAGTCGACCATGGATGTCGAGGATAACGGAATGGGCCCTACCACAGGGACATTTAAATTCAGGGTCCGCCAATTTTATACCATCACCCAATCTATAACGGATTATGGGAAACGACCTAGATAACATATTGGTTACCAATATCTCACCATTTTCTTCCTCAATAATAACATTCTCCATGGCTATATGAATACTTCCATGGGGGCATTCAAAACCAATTAGACCCGATTCGGTAGCTCCATATTCGATGAGCATTTTTAATCCAAAGGCTTTCTTTACCTCTTCTTGATAACTTTCATACACCTTTTCTGAGGTTCCTTTTATCATTTTAAGATTATGGTGTATTTTTAATCCAGATTTATTGACCAATTTGGCCACTTCATAAATCACAGACGAATAACCGTGCAAGTATTTGGCGCCTTTTAGATTACGGGCAAATTTTTCAATTTCTTGTGAATTATAGGAAAATAACCTAAACCTGTTCTGAAGCCAATCCAAAAATTTTATTTTCATGGCTTCTTTTGGATCTATATTATATCCCCAGAGATATCCATTTTTATCCCACGGATATACATTATACCAAGTGTAGCCCCTAAAGATTGCCGCCCTGGTATGAGAATCCCATTCCTCATTTTTCCAAAACTTCAACAACTGCCCTGAAGTTCCTGAAGTACTTGATACAAACAACTTCTTAAATTTATAATTTGTATGAATCTTATCATTAAACTTGATAAGATTTTCTTTAGTAAATGGCGGCAATTGCTTTAATTGCTCCAAGTCCTTAAATTCAGAGGGATTGAACCTATTTCTATCAAAAAATACTTTAAAATAGGGGGAGTATTCATAAACAAATTCCAAGAACTCTTTGCACTTTATGATTCGATAATCCCGTAACTCTTTCTCCGACCAATTATCCGATTTCTTAAGAAAATCGAGATAGCCCAATAAGGATGGGTTTCTTTTTTTAACGCCAGAATTAAAAATAAGTTTTCTCAGCATTTCGTATTTTTTAAATATCTTCTCGTAGTACGCATCGTATTATCTTAACTTTTGATAAATTCACTGACTTTTATGAAAGTAATATTTTCCATTTATCCTTAATATAGTTCCAATCATACTCTTCTGCTTTTGCCCTTGCTCTCTTTGAAAGGCCACTTACTAAACGATTATCTTTCATTAATTCATTTATTTTATCCGCAAGACCTATGCTATCATTCGATTCAACATATAAAACCTCTTCATAATCCTTTACCATATAGGGCACACCGCCTACATTGGTAGTAATCACACACATGCCCAGTGCCATGCCTTCAAGTATGCTAACTGGTGTATTGTCTATTACAGGATTGCTCACCATAATATCATAGTTTCTGGATTCTTCGATCCAAACCGATTTCTTTTGTTTGGGCAAAATTGTAATATTGTCTTGAAGGTTATTCTCTTGAATATAGCTAAAGACCTCCTCATAATGCACCTCATCACTATTCCCTAAAAGCCTTAATTCAACAAAGATTCCTCGTTTTTTAAGGATTTCAATGGCCATCACGGTCATCATGGGATTATAGGCAGGTTTAAAACCTCTTATAGCCAATATTTTAGGGCGAACCTTGTCACGCTTTAGGTAAGGATAGTGCTCTAATTGTATGATATTCGGAATTAATTTCACGGTAAAACCCTTACGTTCGAAAAAATTTTTCAAATAATGTGATGGAGCTATTATTTCTTTAGCATGATTAAGCATCCATTCTATTCTTCGATTGCCCTCACCATAAACCGTGGGCAAATTTCCACCATGAAGGATAAGTATATATTTTTTCCGATAAATCCAGGACATCAAACTTATCAATTGAGCGTAAAGAAGGGCTTGCGTAGAATAAACGTCTATAATGATATAATCAGCAGAAGGTGCCTTACTTATAAATCCTTTTAACATATCGAATAATCGGAATAATTTATTTCTTTTATCAGAGAATGCACGTATGTGAACAATTTCCGATAATAAAGGCTCCAAGGTTTCCATGGTAGATTTTGTGCTTTGAAAGCTTGACGTCATATTACCGAAATAAACCACTTTTTTCATTCTTGAGTTGTTATAATTACCAATTTATAATTCTCGATTTTGTTGTTCCGTTTTGGCTTTTGAAACCGTTAAATTTTTAAATAAACATACCATTATGGCTATGTTAAAGTCAAACAAAAGACAGGCATGGCGTTTAATTCGTTCATGTTTATTAGCTTTCTAGTAATTTTAGGTAACTTTCAATCAATTCCTCTTTTTTAAATAATTTGTTAGCTAATATTCTATTGGTGTTGCCTATTTTTTCGAGTTGTTTTTTATCTGCTGCCAATAATTTTTTTAGGGCACCTAAAATTGAGGTGCTATCTGTCGGGTTACAAAAAAATCCATTCTTATCTTCCTTGAGTAATATGGGAATATCGGAAACATTACTGCAAATCACGGGCTTTTTCAAAATCATGCCTTCACAAATAACATTGGGAAATCCCTCATAATGGCTGAACAGGCCAACCGCGTCCGATTCATTAATCGTAACATCCACGTTCTTGACAGGCTCATGAAATGTGATAATACTGCCCAACCCAAGCATATCAATTTTATGCAGGGCTTTTTCGTCATAGTCATTCATAAGTCGTTCTCCATACCACCTTATCTGTAAACAACTTTTTTCGTTTTCCGATAGCAGTTGAACGGCCTCTACCAGGCCGTTCAAATTTTTTGACTTATTTTGGTTTGCCAGAATAACTAGTTTTATTTTGTCATTTAACGTGGTTGAGTTAGTAGGTGCTGTAGTTTCATTGATCATTAACATATTATAAATCACCTTGCACTTTCTATTCGGCATGAATGGATTTATTCTCTTAACCATATCCATATTGGTTTGTGAATTGGATACCAAAAAATCGGCAAATAAATGTACCCAACGATAGAACCTTCGCTTAATAGAAGAAAGTATGTTTGGATCGGCACTTCGCTCTCCAACAACCAACTTCCACCTTCTAAATGGAAATCCAGAGAGGGTTGCAATAAAACATGGGGCTTCAAGAAATGCCAAAACAGCATCATAATGGCCACCTCTAATGAACTTTCTCATCTTTAAAAACCGTTTAAGATAATTGGGTTCCACTAGGAAGGTGGCAGCAATACCATTTTCCGATAACTCAGAAGCATAGAAATTGTCATTGTAATAGGATAAAAATGAAACCTCGTGCCTCCTTTCCTTAAACCCGATTGCCAAATTTACAAGCTGTCGTTGTGCCCCACCTGGACATAAACTATTAATTACACAGAGAATTCTCATCAACTATATTTGATATAAAAATAAATTAACGATAAAGCAGAATACACCGCTACGGAAGAATAAGAATAGTGCCTTCGCTTTGAATTCGGCAACATTTGCCTAATATTCAGATAAAGAATAAAGATTAGAGGATATATACAAAGTATTCTACGGGTATTCATTTCTGATGAATTTCCCAATAAAAATGCCAAAACGATAATCAATACCACTATATTTTCCTTTGATAATTGCTTTCTTATTTTGCCATTTGCAAATGAAAAGCACATGAACAAAAAGATACACGACCAGAAAATGGCACCACTACATTCTATAAATGAGATAACATATTCATAAATCGTATCTGACACCAAAAATTTCCCCCAAGCAGGAAATGGGGTTATTTGTGAAAAAAGAACAATTGCAATTTGCTTTAAACCCTCGGGTAATTCATATAACATAGCCCCCAAGCCTTCACCTAAATTTTCTTCCGTATAATTTGAATAACCCTCAAACGAACCCAATGCAGAATTAATTGAATCGATTAAAAAATTTAGTACCAATCCTAATAAGGCGATCCCAATAAAAATAAAGCTCGGTAAAAGTATTTTATAATTATGACTATGCTTCCCTCGGAAATAAATATAAAATACAGGCATAAAAAAGTAAAACAAGCCCATTTCCAATCTAAATTCCAAGGTGATGATTATTAATGGAATAAATAACAAAAGTCTTTTGATCGTAAACCGTGTATGCATTATATAGATGCCCATGGCATACAAGAGGGCTATATGAACATCCCTTAAGATCCACGGGGAATAGAATATGAGTGGAGAAAAAAAAGCAAATAACAGGGTATAATTCAGCGCTTGAGCGCGGTGGGTATGAAAAAGGATGGTTCTATACAGAAACAGATTCAATATCATGGCCAAAAAACTGACGTGTAAAGATTGTAAAAGAATGCTATTGCCGTCAAAATATTTATTAGCTATAAAGCCGATACTTCCAAAAATAAAATACGCGGCTTCATTTTCTTCATGAATTCTTAGGACAAAGCATTCCTGAAAAATTTGGGAAAAGTTCTCGTTCTTACTTAAGATGTTTCCAAATCCATAAAAATCGACTTGGTCCGGGTTTAAAAAGAAATCGTTAATGGCTTTAAAATCCAGATAACCGATAACTGAGAATAGCGCATAGATGGAATAGACAGCAAGGAATATTCTTACCAAGTTTTGACTATCCTTCGTATTCCCTGTAGATAACCAAAAACTTATTGCTGTGCCAAGAGTCATAAAAAAAAGCAGCGATATAGCAATGGAAGTGCTACCCGTTAAAAAGGCAATCCCTGTTGATACTAAAACCGCCAAAATAAGAAGAAACACCATGAATGGTATGTATTATTTTTTAATGTAGATTATTTACAAATTTAGATTTGCATTCCAATTAACACTATTATAGAACCCTTGCAAAAATGCAAGCCACTATCGGTATTCGGACTGCCTAGTGCGAAAGAAATTGCAATAGCCAAAATTACCAACCAAAAAAAGGACTTATGGATTATTAATAATCCTTGCATTTCATCTGTCGATAAGGCTTAATGGTTTCTTCAATAATCCAATACGATGGAACTACTGTTCCTTCATAATAATTAAGGTCCCTATCCCAATAGCCTTCCCACGGCAATAATGCTGATGGAAAACCATAGCCAAATTCAATCACTAACGGACTTCCATTTTCATAAACAAAATCAATTGCACAACATTGGGAACCAATTTTAGCTGCAATATCAAAGGCTATTCTAATGGTATCAATATCAAAAAGGCCTTTGTCAAATTTCATTACGCCACTTCCGGAAGCTCGAAAATCATTTTTACGGACCATTCGTTTAAATACGAAGGCTCTGTCTCCGATTACAGTAACCCTGGTATCACCATCATTATTTGCAATAAAATCTTGAAAATAAGCATACCCTTTTTCATTCCCTTTCATTTTGGCAAATTCGGTAGATAAAAGCATTCTACCAAAAGCCATAATCACCTTCTTTAAAGGTAGTTTTCCAGATTTGAAACGATTGAATTTTTCAATAAAATAGCGCTTGCCATTAAACTGCGAAAATCCTTTATCAAAGACTTTCTTAATAATTTTAGCAGCTTCTTTCTTGTTTTTTATAAGATGTACATTGGCAGACCCAGCACCTCGCCTTAATTTAAAGACCTTTGGGAATTTTGTGGTATTTATCCAAACGAAGGCACTTTTCCTGTCATAAAACACATACGAAGGCACTAGGGGCGCCTTAATGCTTTCCAATAAATATTTCTGACCTACTTTATCATCAAAATGCCAAGCAGTATTAAAATCGGGAAAAACTCCCTTCCCCGATTGTTGTAATGAAAATAGCAACTGCTTGGCAAAAAGGGTGTCTTTATAATTTTCTTGATGATAGTGCCACATTAAAACATCACAGTCGTCAATTTGTTGAATTATATCACTGTCATAACAATTGACAACAGTAAAGGGAAGGTTGTTCTGAATACAGTATTCGATCCAATCATCAGAAAAACTTCCTTCTCGCTTATGTATCGCTATTTTCATAAAGCTCTGTGATTATTTTTTCAGCATAATTTCATCGAAAACTTCCCTCCATTGTTTTATTATGTTTTCAGGAAGAAATCTTTCAACTCGTTTTATAGCGTTAGCACCAAGTCGTTGTCTTAAAGACGCATCATTAATTAGTGAAATTATGGCTCTTTCCAACTCTTTTAGATTTTGGTTTTCTACCAAAAGCCCACTTTCACCGTCCACCATAATCTCCTTTGGCCCTGCGATGCAGTCAAAACTTATACAGGCGCATCCTTGGGACATTGCTTCAGCCAGCACCATTCCAAAACCCTCATATCTAGAGGATAATACAAAAATCGAAGCTACCCTCATACTGTTCTCAACGTTTGGCTGGAAACCAATAAAATCAATACGCCCCTTAACATTGTTATTAACGCATAGCTGCGATAGATAATTGTAGCTGCTTTCGCTGCCAGAGCCAGCTATTTCGAGGTTCCACTCTGGATAATGTGGCGCTATTTTTCCCCAGACACAAATTAAATTATCAAAGCCTTTGTTATTCCATCGATCTAAACTCCCAACGGCAAGAATATTTTTTCTTCTCGGTGTTCTTTGCTTATAAATTGGAAAGGAAAGTGGATTATGAATAACAACCTTTGATGGCAAAGCGGCTCCAAGAATATTGTAATCATATTGTGTAAGTATGGTTATTTTTTTTGCCAATCTATTAATCCAAAAACGCATTACATACTCAGAAAAGGAATGGCGCTTATCAAAGGTAGTATGTTCCGAAGCTATAACTGGTATACGCATTCCTAATGTTGCCATAAGCACAAAAGAGTTCATTTGGTACATAAACGAAATTATTATATCAGGACGCACCACCTTGGATATACTTTTTATTCTTCTAAGTATCTTTATCCTATTTTCGATCGGATTCAACTTAGCATTTTCTGAACGCTCTAAATCATGCACTTTAATTGACGTGTTTAAGGTATAGGCAAATGGAATGCTGGTATCTGTTGCCAAATGTATTTCATCACTTGAACTTACAAATTGATTGCATAAAGTAGCCATCACTCGTTCTGCACCACCCCCACTTAAAGAAGAAATAAAAAACAAAAGCCTCATGTTCTTTTTATTCTTTTTATCAATTTTTCCAAACTGTTCCTTGCTTTGTTTCTTTCCAACGTATTTAAACCAATACCCCAGAATAAACAAACTATAAAAATTATAATAACTACAATAGAGAGTACTGTTATACTTAAGGTAGTTGATATCATTAGTAAATAATATATCAAGGGGAGGGTTGAAAGAACAATCAAAATACATGGCATAACCACGTTTTTCAAATAACTTTTGATACTGAAATTCGTGATTTTATTGGCTAGGAATAAAAGACAAACTAAGTTTATCGTTTCGACAATAATCATAACAACAAAGATTATGGCGAAATCAAATCCAAAGGTCAGTAATACATAGGAAAGCGGCAAATTTATTAGTAGAATCCCAGTATCAATTAATTGATATTTTTTTATCTTTCCCGTCGCCTTAAAAAGTGTATCCAAAGGATCATGAAACACACGTATTAATACAAAAATCAGGATAAGACGAACAAAGATAATTGTATGTTCCGGAACATTTTTAAGCCAGAGATTCAAAAATAGGTCGGCATAGACTAACACCGGTAATGTAATTGTAAACAAAAGGAAAAAGGAAATTTTTGAGCTAAAAAAGACCAAATCAATAGCAGGTTTAAACTTTTTTTCGGCGTATTGTTTAATAATTTGAGGGTTGATTGCCATCATCATAGTGCTGGTAAATTGAGTACTTACTGATCTAACTTGATACGCAATGGCACGAGCAGCATTGATGGGAACTCCTCCAAAAAAATTCAATAAAATGTTGGTGCCTTCGTTAGCTAAAACAAACGCTGTATTTCCTAGAAAATTCCATCCGGCAAAACTTCCCATTTCCTTGAATAACCCAGTATCCCATACCATTTTGAATTTGCACTCCCTGAAATTTCTTCTACAATACCATGAACTCAAAAATCTGATTATGAGTGATACCAACAACACGGAAAAACTATATAAAACCAGTGCATTACCTTCGGTATATGTTAACATTAGAATAATCCCGATCTTTAGAAGAACATCGAGAATGGATAGATAAGCATATATGGCCATTTTTTCATTGGCTATAATTACGGCATCAAAAGGGATAGTTAATAACATAACTAAAGCAGTAAATACAGAAAATTGATACACCATATTTGCAGATGATAATCTGTCTGGATTAATTACCAATTTACTGTTGACAAACCAAAGGCCTATTGTCTCCGCAAAAACTAAAAGTAATAGTGCTAAAATTAAGTGAATCAGAAGACTTTTATTAAAGATTCTATTCAAGGCTTCTTCGTTTTTTCTCCCCATCTCAAAATTGAGAAACCGTTGGGTCGCCGAAGCGAAAACTCCTCGCAATGAAGCAAACATCGCCACAACGCCTCCCACAATATTATAGATACCAAAATCCTCTACCCCCAATTCCTTGAGAAGAATACGGGTCATAAAAAAAGAAACCCCCATCACCAAAAGCATCCTGACGTACAACATTGCGGTGTTTTTGGCGATTCTCTTAGTACTAGATAGATTATTTTTCATTGAATTATTTAATTCATTTCGGTAGTAAAATTCAAAAATCTGTTTGAATATGGTCCTGACCTACTTTCTATGTCACCCTTAAAAGAATTAAAGTACGTTTTGTTTAAGAGATGGAGTAACCTTTTCCATTTTGGCGTAACCATTGTCTTAATACTAGCAATTTCCAGATCATAGCATAATGGTTCCATTTGCCATTTATATGTTCCTGTATCATAGTATGCACAATTTTGGGTTTGACGCAGGGTATTTCTTTGAGATTTTCCAGAGACAATTCAGATAAGACCAACTCTTTTAGATCATTCCGAAACCATATCTCCAGTGGCATTCCAAAGCCCGATTTGGGTCTATCAACATAGGCTCTTGGTACATGGTCGTATAAAATGTCCTTTAAAATGCGTTTTTGATTTCCCTTTTGGTATTTAAAGGTTGTTGGCAATGCTTGTGCAAATTCAACCACCTTATAATCTAAAAAGGGCGACCGGGCTTCCAAAGAGTAGGCCATAGTGGCCCGATCTATTTTCGTATTGATATCCCAGCTTAGATAGGTCTTTAGATCAAAATCCCCTGCACGTTCAAAGATGTTTTTGTCAGAATGCAATAAGTATTTTAAAGCACTGGCATTTTTTATATCATAGGGCTCTTTCAACCATGGCGCATCTGTAGTGGTCATTAATTGTAAGAAGGCCTCTCCCGCATTGCTGGCTTTAATAATGCCCTTCATCGCATGATACCGGTTATTATTGCTGCTGGCAAACAACTGAATAGCAAATTTACGTATGCTGTATGGAATTTTCATGAGTCGATTAATTTTCTCCAATGAGGCATACTCCCTATATCCCAAGAAGGCTTCATCAGCCCCATCACCAGAAAGGGCCACCGTTACATGGGGCTTGGTGTGTTTTGCCAACAACATGGTGGGGATGGCCGAGGCATCTGCAAAAGGTTCATCATAATAGTAACTAAAATTTGTAATTAAATCTATCCCTTCCTTATAATCACATTGAATTACATGATGTTCGGTATTTAAATGATCCGCCACCTTTTGGGCATGGCTACTTTCATCAAAACCTTTTTCATTGAATTTTACCGCAAAGGTTTTGACCCTTTTTTTTGAGTGCTTTGCGGCTAGGGCGGCGATGAGGGAAGAGTCTACACCTCCCGACAAAAACACGCCCAAAGGCACATCGGCGATCATTCGATATCCAATTGCCTCGGTCAATACAGCTTCTAAGGCGATCTTAGCCTCACCAAAGGAACCCGTGTATTTGGTTACCATTGTAGAATCAATATTCCAATAAGATCGGGTGGTAAAAGCCATTGACTTTAAATCATATTTAAAACTATGGCCGTCCTCGAGTTTTCTTACCTCGCTAAAAATGGAATAGGGTGATGGCACCGCATTCCATGTCAAATAGTGTTGTATTGCCGCTCTACTAATGCTCAATTGATCATTGAACAGTTGAATCGAAGAAATTTGGCTGGCAAATTCAAAGCCTTTTGGACTCAACTGGTAATAAAATGGCTTTTGCCCCAAACGGTCTTTGGCACCAAAAAGAATTTGTTCTTTAACATCATAGAGCACAAAGGAAAACATCCCATTAAACTGGTTTACACAAGCCTCTCCATATGCCAAATAAGCGGCACAAATCACCTCCGTATCACTGTTTGTTGTAAAGGAATACCCCTTTTTGACCAACATAGTTCGTAATTCTTGAAAGTTATAGATTTCCCCATTGAACACCAAGTGTACTTGTCCCTGGTAGTTGAAAGGTTGGTTGGATCGGGCATCCAAATCAATAATTGATAAGCGGTTATGGCCAAAGGTTACAGGAACTATGCTATTGGTATAGGTAACCATGCCCATATGGTCGGGTCCTCGAAACTCTGTTCTTTTTAGTTTTAGATGTATTTGACTCTTAGAATAAGGAAGGGTAGTACCGTAAATGCCGCACATATTTGCAATTTGTAATTGTATAAATTAGTCAGAATACTAGTTGATAATGCCATAGGGCTTACTTACTGTTATACTTATGTCATTATATATTCAAAACAACAGATAAATTTTAATTAAAATTTTAAAATCTGCAATATATCTTTTATTGATACTGGTTCGGCAGTGTACTCTCTTATCTTCTCGTATTTGATCTATTTCAAGATAAAGAAATCCGAGATAGTGTTAAAAATACTTTTTTAAGTGCGCTTAGAAATACTAATTTTCATTTAGATTTTCCTAATTCTATCCTAAGGTTTCCCATATCAATTCATTCTTGGCATTTTCTTTTGATTATAAATAGGCATTTTTCTTTGCGTTTTCTAATAAGGTCAAAGAAGGTGACATATTGAACGCTTATTTATACCCTTTAGTAATTTTTAATTCCGCAATTTCATGGTTATAGTGCTCCCTTAAACATTTTATAATCATTTCACGAATTCTATTGCAGTAATTCGTTTAACTGCTGTCGTTTTGAACACTTCTCAATCAGCCACTTTTTTTGATGTTTTTATAAGACAATTCATTTGCCTTAAATCGTCAAAATAGGTAAAACAAGAGATAATGATTCGCCGAAATAAAAGAAATGATGGCATTAATGCCTTGAGTTAACACAATTTAAATACGATTCCTATTTTTGAGAAATTTCTTATTGTATTGCGAATGCATGGCATGCTTCTAAGTGATGGATCTACTAACTTGGATGTATTTAATTTTAGTGAATCTCGTGTTTCTTTATTAAGAAATCATAAATCATCATTTATAACATTATCGCTATTGTTACATGAATTATTTTCATTCAAAACCTACATTTTTTCTACTTGGGAATGCTATAATGGTTGCGTTTCTTTGAATTGATCCTTGCCTTCGCCTTGAATCGTATGGGTTACCCTGAAATCGTGCTTGTTCATGTCGTTTTTTTCAAGATTGACTTTAAGTTGTTTTACATTCCGACTGCTGAATTTGACCTTTATCCCTTTAATACTAGATTTAATAACAGTGACTTCTTCTTTGGGCAAATACTCCGGTAAATCTTTTTTTTCTGCCATAAAATACGGCATAATGTACAATATTGACCCCAAGCCAACGCAGATTAGCAGCTGCATGTTTATATTGAGATCCCCCACTAGAAAGGCCAAACCAACGACCAACGCATTGGCACCACAGATCAGCAAAGTTGTCTGCCAATGCGCAAGTCCCAGATCCAAAAGGCGGTGGTGAATATGGTTACGGTCGGCCGTAAACGGACTACGTTTATGCCACGCACGAATTGTGAAAACCCGTAAGGTATCGAACAACGGAAAGGACAAAATGGCCAAGAGCAACACGGGGGCATCTGCCGTCGTATACGTAGCCGATGCATCGGCGTTGATCCCTAAAAAACCAATGGCCTGGTACACGAGTAGAAAACCCAAAAGCATGGATCCCGAATCGCCCATAAAGATTTTCTGGGTATTCGAGAGATTGTAATATAAAAACCCGATGATCGATCCGATCAAAGCGAAGGAGACCAATACCAGCAAATAGTTCCCGGCCAACAAAAAGTAAGTTCCGAACACGGTACTTGCCAAAATAGTCAGGGATCCCGCCAAGCCATCGATGCCATCGATCAGATTCAGGGCATTGATGACCAGGATATAGACAAAGAGGGTAAACAACACAGAGACAGCATAAGGTACGGCTGTGATGCCCAAAACCCCGGCAAAGTCGGTAATTCGCACATCGGTCAAGAAAATAACGACACAGGCGGCGAAGAGCTGCCCTAATAACTTCTTTCTTGGCGACATGATGACCAAATCATCATTCACACCCATGATCAACAGGACCGTAGCAGCGGCCAAAAGTGCAATAAGTTTCAATAATTCGGGGCGTACTAGTCCCGCAACAAGCCCGAAAAGCATGATCGTAAGTGAGAAGGCAATAAACAAGCCGATGCCGCCCAAAGTCGGGACGCTGGTCGTATGCGAACTGCGCGCCTGGGGCTCATCCATCAGGCCCTTTTTATGCACCACAAAGAGTATTATAGGATATAACCGAAACGAGGCCAAAAGGGTAACGACTACAGAGACCGACGCCAGAAAATAAAGATTGCCGAAAAAATCAGGTATGTTGGCCATATTTTTTTGAATGTATGTCATTAGCCACCTTTCTAGGTTGCTCCCAATTAAAAACCGCATTTAATGACTACATGTTCTACTTTTTGAAGGGGGAAGAAACGTCTTCATGGTATAATTTGGGGATTGAACTAAATACCCTTCAGGGGGTAAAATTAAAATAACTTACCCATATTCGTCTTCCGAACGCCGCTTTTTTTTCCTTTTTTTTCAACAGTATGCCACGACCGCCCCATATGGCACCAAATACGATTGAATCCTGCATTTTTAGCTGTATATCATAAAAAGAAAATGCTCTCTTTTAACAAAACCCTTCTTGATGATGCATTGGGTCCCACCTTAAAAATTAAACAGATCCATCCTGATTAAAAATCGCTTTATCCCGCATCAATATATTGTGTTCTTATCATTAGTACTCCAAATTTTTAGTCCAGTTTTTAAAAAAACCCTTCATTAAAAACTTGGCGTTCAAGAATACCAAAATGGGATTGGGTACTTTCTTTAACACCTTAATTTTCAACATTTTGTTAAAAAAATAGACCGTTCATCGAAAACAGTAGGGCTAAAAATCTAAAATCAGAAATGAAACCGTACATCTTTTTATTGGATACTATTGCAGTTCATCGAAAATAGATGCTGTTTCAACGATTATATTGTTTTTTTGAATAGTATTGTATAACCCAAATAATGTATCATTCATTTTAATTTTGCCTTCTTATGTATATTTTCCCCACAAAAATCATTAAGTTGAGTACGTTATTTATTGCTATTCTTCTGAGCTTCTCCTGTAATAAAGATGCCGATTTGTTAACCGATTATGTGCTTTCAGATAGCATTAACGCTGCCGATTCGGCTGGCAATGTAGCAAATGACCATTTTGAGGTATTGGCCGATAGAAGCACCATCTTCAATGTGTTGTTGAACGACAAATTCAAAAAGAACCAACGGGTTAAAGTCATCCATACTTCTACACCCAGAATGGGAACAGTTAAAATCAACGCGGATAATACGATTACCTATACTCCATCAACCGTAGCTACCGAGCCGGCTGCCCCTGAATCGACTACCCCCGAACCTACATCTCCTGAACCTACATCTCCTGAACCTACAACTCCCGAACCTACAACTCCCGAACCTACATCTCCTGAACCTACAACACCCGAACCTACAACTCCTGCGGTCGAGACTCCTTCAACGACTGAAAGCGTTACCGATACTTTTACGTATACAACCGAAGTAGTTAATGAAGACCAGACCGCAAGCAATGAAGTGGGCACGGTCGAAGTGGTGGTTACCCCAGACCCTGTTGTTCCAGATCCAATTGTACCTGATCCTGTTACGCCAGAATCCAACCCTTCGAACGCAAAACTTTTGTTTGCAAGTGGATTTGAAGATGGTACTAGATTGTCAGCTCCAAACGGAGCGTATAAATATTTCTCAGGAACAGATGCTGGCACAGGCTTCACATGGCCGATTACGGCTTTAGGCGGCGCCACTGATCCGAGATTGCAGCATATTGGAGGGCTTGGAACCAATGTTTTCTCAGAAATTCAAACCGTTACTGGGCATCTGGGAGGAAACACAAAAGCACTATATAGGGAAGTTGTACCTGCCAATGAACCAGGCGGTAATTTTCGCCAGGTGGCACATCAACTTAATGGTATGACGGCATCCAATCAAAAAATCTATGTAAAAATGTGGATGAAAGTAGATGCAACCTCATTTACTGGAACGAATAGATATAGGGCTATTTGGGAATATAAAACATATGGTTATGAGCAACCAGCAGGAGGCTTTCGAGTTGCCGCTTATATGAACATGGACTCAAATGGAAATGAAAGTTGGGAATTTCGGGGAGATACAAAGCCAGGATTCGCTGGTGTAGTCTGGTCAGCTTCAAATAAGACCATCCCATTCCCAAAGGAAGAATGGTTTAAATTAGAATACTTCATCGATTTTAAAGTTGATGGAAGCGCAACGGGCAGGGTATGGATGAAAATAAATGATCAATTAATAGGTGATAAGGCCAATGTGCAGACCTCAAGAAATAATCAGAAAATGCAAGCATTATTCCTTACTAATTTATATGGTGCAAATGGCAATATTCATTCATGGATAGATGATTTGGAAATTTGGGACGATGTTCCCTATTAATTCAATCTAACAGAGAAATCATTAATCCTAAATAAACATAGTGGGGCATTACCTGCTATTTTTTTGGTTACATCAGTTTATAGCTGGTCCAAGCATATTTCAGCACGGTATAAACATTCGGGATAAATTCGGTTTTTGAATTTTATCGCATTCCAAGGAATTCTGTATATCTTCTAACATAATAAATCGCTGTAAGGACCAATAATTTCAAGGAAATTATGCTAATTCGAAAAATCAATAAATCCCTATATTTCAATATAATGGTTAAAATTAAACGCAACAGCATACATCTGGGCCAAGACCTTTTTATAACCATTTGAGTCAATCCATCGAACATAAAATTATGTTATCTTGCATCCTTAGATCCTGAAAAAGTGATGTATGCTATACTCCAAATGCCTTGCGAGTATGATTCGCTTAATTCAAGTATTGCGCGGTTAAACTGTTTTTCCGACTCAATAAACACGTATTCCTAAACCAAATCGATCAAATACATTAACTTCCCAAGAATTCGATTAATTATTGATTTCTAAAGACGGCCCTTTGTAGGAAAATATAAGAATTGACAAACGACGCATCGTGGTTTATAAACAACTCTATAAAAAAATTTGGTAATAAAGAGTTTCTTTGGCAATGCGACACTATCGATTATATATATGATTCTTTTCTGGATATGGATATTTGGAATTTGTGAGGTTGCGATATGGTTTATGTATATATCGACCACGAAAATTATTCAAATGACCTAGTTAATTTAATAACTCATATTGCTATAATATTCACACCAACATTTTTCCGGAATACATCAAAAATCCAACCTTACCATAACATAAAAAAACGCCGAATTTTAAGGGTTGTACGATTGTTTTAAATAGCTTTGTAATACCCAAATGCTTCCCCTTAATTTTTAATTTTAAGCATACATGAAAACTTGTTTTTTTGGGTTGATTGGTTTGGGAATAATCTCTGTTTTTTCTTTTTGTACAATCGCTTGTACAAGTGACCCAGTGAAACCAAATGATGGCGGCAATTCTGGAGTAATAAAAACGATATCAATTGATTCTCTGGTAATTGATGATTATTTTATAACCGAGACAAGCAAAGGGCTGGTGCTCGAAGTTCTCAAGAATGATAATTTTATCGGATCGGATGATTTAAAAATCAGTAAGGTGTCAGTTCCTACAAATGGGACCTTAGTGATCAACGCCGATATGACCACACTTACATATACCCCATCTGATATAATTCCCATCCCTGAATCACCAATTACCGATACATTTACCTACACGGTAGAATTAACGAAAAGCAATGGGGATGTTGGTATTGGAATGGCCAAAGTCGATATAGTTATTGTTCCCGAAACCATTACGACCAATGCCAAGCTATTATTCAGTTCAGGATTTGAAGGTGCGGTGGTTATGGAGCCCTTAGGTGCTACTATGGCGAATCACCAATTTATTACAGGTACCGATTCTGAAACCGGTTTTACTTGGCCTCCTGTTCTAGGAGGTAGCACACTCAACGCATTAAAATTAATTCAGGATGGTGGCAATTTGTTTAATTCAATTGAAACCGTTGAGGGTCACACTGGCGTGATTACAAAAGCCATGTACAACAAAAAATTAGCCAATACTTCCGATATTACCCAATCACCCTATCAATTGAACTTCTGGCAGTTCAATCCCGATAAATTTTATATTCGATATTGGATGAAGGTAAATGATAGTTTCAAAGGGAAAAATAACTTCCGTGTCATATGGGAAACGAAAACATACAACTATGAAAATGGTGGAGGATTCAGAATGGCCGCTTTGATGAACATCGATTCAGATGGCAAGGAAGTATGGGAGTTCAGGGGCGATACAAAACCTGGATTCGATGGAGTTATCTGGTCTACTTATAATAACCAGATTCCTTTCCCAACGGATACTTGGTTTATGGTCGAATTTTTTGTTGATTTTGCACAAACAGGCAACGGTAGGGCTTTCTTTAAAATGAACGGGCATACCATCGGCGATGTTACCAATGTAACAAATATTAATTCGGATAATTTACAGGTTATGATGTTAACGCAAATTTATGGCAGTGTGGAATACATGGACCAATATATCGATGACATAGAGATTTTGGACGACAAACCTTATAAAGATTGATTTTATGATTAATTATTAGTGATCTTTAATAGTAAATTAATTAAGCGCCAAAATTATTTATTTTTTACCGTAAGCGGCATCAATAACGAAATTACCATCGAATTGGTGCAAATGATGCATACCCACGAGGTCATTATTGAAATCAGGCTTGAATATTCCTACGCTTTTTTCAATATAGTCATCAAGCGTAAGCTTTTCGATTTTATTGATGTTTAAAGCCCTCCCATAAATACCATCAACATTTCTTTGCGATGGCCGAAATAGTCTTCCTTTGTGTTCGAATATTGGACCAGCATTCCTTGCCGACCGGCAATCAATAATAACAGGATTCTGACTATGAGGCTGAATATCAGTAAGTTTTAATGAATCAATTTTATAAATGTACAATTCATTCTCCATGGACGTTGATGGGACGATTCGTTTATTCATGAATAACCATTTTTGATTTTGTGTGTCATTGAATAAAACAGTGTCGGCTACCGCTTCTCCTTCGAAGGCCGTGGAAAATAATTCCCAGACGGTCGGAAAATCAGTACAGCGATATATTTCCAATCTTTTATTCTCACTTGTTTCCGGCATTAAATATATCGAGCCATCTTCCTCGAATATAAAAGGAAATGAAAGATGGTAGTCCAATACCAAAACATCTACCACATTGATTACCTTTTCATCCTTAAGGATTCCACACGAAATCTTCCCTCTTTTGGTTTTATAGGAATAATTCTCAAAAAACACGTACTTCGTATCTAAATACGTAAAGAAAAAAGGATCGGCCCAAAATTCATTTTTTGGCAATTCAACCGGTTTCATGTCAGTTGGCTTTGCCTCTAAAAAATTTCCTTCACCAATAAAAAGGGTCCAGCAGTCATAACGAATTCCTTTAAAATAGGTAAGGCAATTTTTAAATAGTCTATTACTTAGATAAAAATAAAAGCTATAAATGTACTTTGCAGAAAAGTACAAATTAGGTGCTTTATAAGTGAAGCTATCGTATTTATATAAAGTGGGAATAGACTTCTCAAGCGATAACTTTCTTAAATTCTTCAGAACCAATGAAACGGTAGCTTCTAAGACCATCGCTTCTGTTTTTACAACCGACCAATGTCTATTGAAATTTGCTTTGTCTATTATATAACTTTCTTCAGGATGTATCGTATGCCGTTGCAGTGAAACACCCACCGATGGCTCCTTGAAAAGTATTTCCCAAAATCCGATTGGGCCAACTCTTTGCATTTTAGCGTCGACATATCGAAGTGTCCAAACTCCATATTTCGAATAATTGATAATAGAACCACTCGTTTCGTTGGATTCCAAGTTCAATAGGAGGTCTAATTCCAATGATTTTATGAAATTTGAATGTTCTGGTTCAATATCATATTGGTTTTTTATCTTGATATTGATTTTTAAACTTGAAATTTGTTTTAAATAAGCTATACTATTTTCTGTCTCTTGAATTTTAACTTCCCTAAAAAATAATTTACGTTCAACAAGCTTCTGTAGCTGAAGTAATAATGTACCCAATGAATTTTTCTGGAAGCGAAATCCAGTAATCGTATCTACCTCTTTTTTAGCATTGAAAACAAAAGATAAATCGAAATTGGCGTCCTGCATTATTCCATAAATAATACGAATTTTCCAATTCGGTAATTGTTCAATGTTGCCAACTATTAGTGCTATTTTCATAAATAAAATCTGTACCTGAAAAACGCGATTGGCATTATTGATTTAATAAATGCGCTACGCTGATCCAAGAGTGTATGTCAATAAATGATAGTGGTTTTGGCCCTTCGTTACCATTAAAAAAAGAACCTCTCTAACCGGTCCATGTTGAAAAAGTTCTAACTAGATTTTTTTTATTAATTATGTCAGAAGGCTATCAAGAAATGTTTTTAGCCATGCCGCATCTTTTAATCCCAATAATACTGGTATGCTCAATAAATTTATTACCAATGTCAAGACATATGCAAAATAAAACTTCTTTTCCCTTACATAATCCAATAGAATTAAAATAGCAATGAATATACCGGAGAATAGAAACATCAATGGATATACTTGTACGAGGGTATAGGGATTGTCAGGATTAAACGACAAAATTTTCATCGATAAACGAATCAACCCAGGAGTTAAAATCCAAAAGATTGTTGAAATCATCCAACGTGCATGAACATGAATGTTTTTTGATTTTATAATGGCCATCACCACCGATAAGACAAATCCAGCTATTAAAAAGAGATCTATAAAAGAGATACTATATCTTATAGGATATAATGGACCCTCTTTAAGAAGCAAATTATTCTTTATCATTAATAACGCTGAAGAAGCAACTATACCTGCCAATATCAGGCTTATCATCCCAACTTTCCGATGGATCTTTAATGACTTCTTATTATAAATCCATGGCTGTATAACAAGAATTATAAACCATGCTACGGAAGAAAGCCCATGCACATGTTTCTGAAAAGGTTGTGTTGAGAAAGTGATCCAATAATTGTGAAAACCAAATAATATTAAAACCAATGGTAAAATTAACCAAAGATGCAGTTTCGGATAGTACTTTTTCATAAAAATTGAAATTTAATGATTTCGTCAAAAACCGAAGTCTCACAAAAAAGACATAGCGCATATTTTCAAAAAAACCGAGTACTTAAACAAAGGAATTACCTTCTTTAATTACTACCCCTTTAATTTTTTATTCAAATACCCTTTATAACCAGTTTCAGTCAATTTTTGAGTTTCATATCCATATCCGTAGCCATAATTCATGTCATTACTTTTTCCTCGACCAACTCCATTGATTACATACGACATGTTACGTATTTTCTTTGTTCTATTCAAACCTTTGGAAAAATCCAACAATTTTAAATCAGTCCAACCCGCTCTGACGACAAAAATTGTCAAATCAGAATGTCTCGAAATTAGAAGGGTATCTGTTACTAATAGTGTTGGTGCTGTATCTACGATTACATAATCAAACTCTTTCTTAGCGGTTTCCATGAATTTTTGAAATCTCAAACTTGATAAAAGAACAGGTGCATTCGAAGGAATAGTCCCACTTAAATATACTTCATGATATGCATTTTTACCAAAGCCTTCATGTAACCCATTATGGAAAGTTAATTTTGAATCGGATAAATAATCTGAGAGCCCTAAAGTACTTTTGTCCACACCAAAATAAGACTGTAGCTGAGGGTTTCTTAAATCAGCTCCTACAAGTAACACCCTTTTTTCCATGCTTGCAAATGCCAATGATAGATTTAAGGCTACTAAGGTCTTCCCTTCGCTTTTTATTGAAGAGGTCACAAAAATAACTTTTCCTTGATTTTTCTCATTGTCTGACAAAAGATAATTAACATTGGTGCTTAAGATTCTAAAGGATTCACTAAGAACAGATCGATCATTGGAATCTCCAAATATCTTGCTATCCTTTAAATAAGGAATTTCACCAACAATAGGTATTTCTGGATTGAACTTTTCAATTGAGAACCGGTCATGTACCTTGGTATCTAGTGAAAAGCGTATGAATAAAAAAAGGTAGGGAACAAACAATCCTAGGAATAAGGCAAGCGGGTATATGATGATTTTTTTTGGAGATACAGGTATCGTAGGAGTTACGGCATAATCTATTACTTTAATAGACGGTATCGCAGAAGCTAGATTAATCGCTGCTTCTTCTCTTTTTTGCAATAGAAGCATAAACAAATTTTCTTTGATTCCCTGCTGACGCTCAATAGATCGCAACATTTTTTCTTTTTCCGGTATCATCGAATATCGTGCCCCAGCGATACTTTTTTCCCTATTTAATTGTGATAATGACTCATTCAATCTCGCTTGATAAACGTTGACGGTTTTCAAAATGTTTATTTTTGCCTGTTCCAATTGATTTGAAAGCTCAACCAAAGTCGGATGATTTGAGCCTACATTGGGTAACAGTTTATCACGCTCGAGAGCCAGCTTGTTATAATCAAAAACTATTGAATTCAAGGCGGTATTTTGTAAACCGATTTCAGCTGGCAAAAGGCTATATTGTGCTTCATTTACAACTGTTTCTTTGAGGATCTGCGCAAGTGAAATCTGGTTTTCCAATTTAAAAACCTCATCTTCAGTTGCAGACTTTTTTTGAAGTGATGAACCTGCATCAGCTTCAATATAGGAGAGCCTATTATTTTGTTTAAAACTTTGTTTGCCTAGTTCTATAGAATCCAATTCTCCTGATAAATAGACAAACCTTTTATCGATTACCTCTAAGGTCTGTTTAGAGACCAACTGTTTGTCTAAGATTCCATCTTGCCGAAAATTATTTATAATAGCATTCAATATGGTCTCTGATCTTTGCTGACTTTGACCTAAAAGCTTAAGTGTAAGTATTTCACTTTTACCATCTGCCGACTTTACGTCTAATTCATTGCTAAGCCTTAGGATCGCTTCTTTTACAGGTCGAAGAACGACTACATAGGTAAATCCTATGTAGGCTTGGATATTGATGTTCTTTTTTAATTTGATTTGAAAAGGAAGTCCGGTGGCAGCTGGGTTTTGATAATCAAACTGAAGTTTACGCTGATTACCTTTTTCATCATCTATAACGTAACCGAAACGCTGTAATGTTATGGTATACGCTTTTTCTTCTTTTAAACTATCTTGAGTGTATAATTTCGTAATATCAAATGGCGCATTCCAAATTTCAACGGTTTTAAATGTTTCTTTGCGAGCATAAGAAACATCTAAATTTAATTTCTTTACTACATCACCTAATAATCGATACGACTTTAGAGTTGCAATTTCGTTTTCCATAATTAACTTGCCCTCTCCAAATGAAATCCTATCGCTAACTACATTCAACTGATTTGCATCCTTTAAAATCTTAATACGAGCAACGGACTCATATATTATAGGTGCTAGACGTACGTAGGTAACTCCTATAGCCACAAAAAGAATAGTTGCACCTAAAAACCATGGCCAGTATCGCACATATTTTCGAAATGTATCCTTTAGGCTAAACAATTTTTCATCATCCTTAAAATCTAATGCATTGGGGATTTCTATCATCGTCACTTAAAATTTCAATATAAATTCTTAACGAATTTATTAAATAATCCTGTCTATCTTAAATCTGAGTCGTATAGT